>NZ_JBIAJH010000021.1:0-147786 GCF_042871845.1 Streptomyces sp. NPDC005533
GTCACGTTCGGCGCCCGAGGAGACGCCCCGGCGCGCGCCCGCCCCCACCCCAACCGGCCCAAGCGGCGCAGCCAAAGGGCGCCCGCCCCCACCCCAACCGGCCCACCACCGACCCCGCCCAAGCGGCGCAGCCAACCGGCAGCCAATGCGCTAGTCCGGCCCCGCCCAGTCGAAGGTGATGTGCTTGCTGGAGCGGCCTTCGCGGCTCCAGCGGAAGCCGTGGGCATCGGCGCGGTCCGCCGTAGAGCGGCCCCAGGTCGCGACCTGGCCCGGTCCGGTCTCCGCGCCCGGCAGGTTCGTCGACTGGACGCGCGCACCCTCCGGGGTCGTGGGTCCCGTGAGCGCGGCCGCGCTCGCCTCGACCCGGCCCGGCACCACGGCCCGCCAGCTCGCGAGGTCGTCGGCGACCTCGATCTCGATGGGCGCGAACTCCATGCCGCGGATCTCGCCGGCCATCATGGTCACCATCTCGGCGGGCCAGCCGCCCGCCTGCCCACCGAAGATCATCTGAAGCGCCTCGCGCTGGGAGTCGTCGGCGCGCTCGTCGACGAAGATCGCGGCGTACGTGTCCGTGTGCTCGGCCCAGATGTTGCCGACGAACGAGGCCAGCATCAGGACGTTCAGGCCGTCCAGCCCCACGTCGCCGTAACGGCCCTCGCGGATGTGCCAGGCCAGGATGCCGTCGCAGTCGCCGTGGGTGGGCAGCTGGGCGAAGGAGCAAGGGCAGGGTACGTCGCACTTGCAGGTGTCGAACCAGTCACCCGCCGCGTGCCACCGGGGAACGGTCGCCGTCGTCTCGGACATCTCCCTGCCTCCTCGTGACCGTGCCGGGACGTCGGTCTCGGGAGGACGGCGGAGCCCCCGGGAACCATCGCCGGCCCACGCCCGGGTCGTACGGATATCCACCCCGATTGTCCCACCGCAGGGGCCGCCCGGAGGAGATGCCTTCCCCATACACGCGTTCCCGCGCGCACGCGCAGGTCCGCCGTGATGTGCTGGAGGTGTGCGCCTCGACCCGAAGGCCCTGTCACCCCCTCTGCGTCCGGCCAATCTGCTGTCGGCCCGGCAGCTCGCGTTCGCCTGGGCGGTGATGGCGTCGATCGCCCTCCTCGCCTGGGTGCTGGTGGTCGACCAGGCCCGTGACATGGGGGTCGAGCCGGGAACCATGGGCATGGACGTCCCGCTGTTCCTGCTGCTGTGGCTGGTCATGATGATCGCCATGATGTTCCCGTCGGTGGCCCCGGTGGCCCTCACCTGGGCGCGGACCATCGGGCGCCAGTCGCCCACGCGAGCCGTACGGGTGGCTCGTACCGCCCAGTTCGTCGCCGGCTACCTGCTGGCCTGGACGGCCTTCGGCCTGATCGCCTACGGGCTCCTCGCCGGGACCGGCGCCCTGGTGGACGAGCATCCGGGCGCCGGGCGCTGGATCGGCGCCGGCGCGTTCCTGGTCGCCGGGCTGTACCAGTTCGGTCCGTGGAAGAACCTCTGCCTGCGGCACTGCCGGAGCCCGATGGGCCAGCTCGTGCGCTACGCGGGCTTCCGGCCGCGGGCCCGCGATCTGCGCGTCGGGGCGCACCACGGCGCGTACTGCGTGGGCTGCTGCTGGGGGCTGATGGTCGTGCTCGTCCCGCTGGGCGTCATGAACGTCCTGGCGATGGCCGCGGTGGCCGTGGTGATCTTCGTGGAGAAGCTCCGGCGGCTGGGCCCCGTCTTCTCGCAGGTCGTCGGGGCCGCCTTCCTCGTCCTCGCCGTCCTGAGCCTCTTCCAGCCCTGGCTCCTGCCGGGCCTGATCCCGCCGCGGTCGCCCATGACGGAGATGCTCGGACTCCAGGCCGGCTGACGGCTCTTCCGCAGCGTCCGGTCGGATCTCGGCGACGCGGATTACGACCTAGCCCTTGCGGGAGAGGGCCTCGCGGACGGCTTCCTCGGAGCGGGCGACCACGGCCGAGCCGTCCTCGGCGGTGATGATCGGGCGCTGGATCAGCTTCGGGTGCGCGGCCAGATGGGCGATCCACCGTCCGCGCGCCGCGTCGCTCTCCTCGCGCGGCAGCTCCCGTACGCCGGTCTCCCCGGCCAGCGGGTCCGAGGTGCGCGTGATGTCCCACGGCTCCAGCCCGAGCCGGCCGAGCACCTCGCGGATCTCGTCCTCGGAGGGCACGTCCTCCAGGTACCGCCGCACGGTGTACTCGGCGCCCTCGGCGTCCAGCAGGGTCAGTGCGCTGCGGCACTTGGAACAGGCGGGATTGATCCAGATCTCCATGCGGCCAACCCTAGCCGGGGCCGGTCTGGCCAGGGGCTTTTGTCAGTGCCCCCCGCTAAAATCGAGGAAGAACGACAGGACGCCAACTACCGTTTGGGAGGCTGTAGATGGCCACTGCCACCACCGTCCGGCCCGTCAAGAAGAAGCCGCTGCCGGCGGGCCTGCCCCGCGAGTGGTACGAGAGCCACAACCGCCGCCTGAAGGCGATGCGGTTGGCGATATCCCTGCTCGACTCGGGGACGTACGACCCTCGGCGCGCCACCAACCGGAAGATCCGGACGATGGCCGTCCGGACGGGCATCCACCGGCCGTCGAACGTCACCTGCAAAATGGTGCGCGCGTTCATCAAGGAGTCGTAACCCGGAGCCGCTGCCGGAGCCGGAGCGGGAGCCCGGGCCGCCCGGTCGACCGACGCTCACCCCGATCCGTCCACGGAGAGCAGCAGCAGGGCCACGTCGTCGTGCGGACCACCGTCCGTGAAGGCCGCGAGGTCCTGCCACACCGCCCGGACCAGGCCCCCCGGGTCCCGTGCCAGTACGGGAACCCGGGCGGCCAGGGGGTAGAAGTGCCCGGCCGCGTCCCGGGCCTCGGTCACGCCGTCGGTGTGCAGCAGCAGCTGGTCCCCGGGCCGCAGCGGCAGCTCCGCCACCGCCGGCGGCGGTCCCGCGAGCCCCAGGCCCAGCGGCGGGCCCGGCTCCACCACCAGTTCCTCCACCGCCGCCCCGCGCAGCCGCAGCGCGGGCGGATGCCCGCACGACACGATCCGGACGAGGTCCAGCCCCGGCGGGAACTCCAGCAGCACCGCCGTCGCGAACAGCTCCGGGTGCTCCACGGAAGCGGCCTTCGAGTCCGTCACCAGCCGCCGGTCCAGCCGGCCCGCCACCGCCGCCAGCCCACAGTCGTCGATCACGCCCTCGCGGAAGGCCCCGAGCAGCGCCGCCACCGTGCCCACCGCCGCCAGGCCGTGCCCCTGCACGTCCCCGACCAGCGCCCGCACGCCGTGCGGCCCGGCCCGCACGTCGTACAGGTCGCCGCCGACCAGGGTGCCGCGCTGCGCCGCCCGGTAGAGCCCCGAGCAGCGCACCGCGCCCACCCGCTCCGGCACCGGCGGGAGCACCGCCAGCTGGGCCGCCTCGGCCACCGTCCGTACGCTGACCAGCTGGGCGTCCCGGCGCTGACGGACCAGGGCGATCACCACGCTCAGCACCCCGACGACGGCCACCGTGGCCAGGTCCGTGCCGCGGGCATGACCGACGCCGAGGCTCGGCAGCCCCAGCAGCAGGAGGACGACGGCGGCGAACACCGCGGTCCCGGCCGCCCCGTACGCGAAGGCCGCCACCGGGGGCAGGCCCGCCAGGAAGAACCCGAGCTCCACATCGCCCGGGGTGAGCGCCTGCGCGAGCACGAGCGCCACCAGCGCCACCGCGGGCGCGATCCGGGCCCAGCGCGGCGGCGGCTCCCCGCGCAGCCTGCCCGGCTCCTCGCGTCCGCGTCTCACCCTTCCACCCTGGTACGCGGGCCCGACCCGCGCACCCCGGACCGGGCCGCCGGGTGGCCTCGTACGGCCCCTGCCGCGAAAGTGGTGGCGTGACGGGAAACGAGGGCACGGAGAAGGCGCCCAGCCGGGCGCACGTCGAAGCGCACGGCACGGGCGACGGCGCCCAGAGCGCCGAGATCAGCACCCGGCTCAACTGGCTGCGCGCGGGAGTGCTCGGAGCCAACGACGGGATCATCTCCACCGCCGGCCTGGTCGTCGGCGTCGCCGGGGCCACCACCTCCCGGTCCGCGATCCTGGCGGCGGGGGTCGCCGGGCTGCTCGCGGGCTCGCTGTCGATGGCGGCGGGGGAGTACGTCTCCGTCAGCTCGCAGCGGGACTCCGAACGGGCCGCGCTGGACCTGGAGAGGCGGGAGCTGGCCGAGGAGCCGGAAGCGGAGCTCGACGAACTCACCGACCTGCTCGCCGAGCGGGGGCTGAGCCGGGAGGTGGCCCGGGAGGCGGCCGAACAGCTGACGCGACAGGACGCGCTGCGGGCGCACGCCCGGGTGGAGCTCGGCATCAACCCCGACGAGCTGGCCAACCCGTGGCACGCGGCCTTCGCCAGTCTCGTCGCCTTCACGGTCGGGGCGCTGCTGCCGCTGCTGGCGATCCTCCTGCCGGGGCCGTCCGCGCGGGTGCCGGTGACGGTGGTGGCCGTCGTCGCCGCCCTCACCCTGTGCGGGGTGCTCAGCGCGCGGCTGGGCGGGGCGCCGGCGCTCCGCGCGGTGGTGCGGAACGTGGGCGGCGGCGCGTTGGCGATGGCCGTCACCTATGCGGTGGGCACCTGGCTGGGCACCACCACCTGACCCGTTCGGCCCCGCCGGCGCCCCGGGCGCGGCGCCGCTCGCCGCGCGGCGAGCGGCGGCGGGGAGAATGACGGCATGCGTATCGCAGTCACCGGGTCGACCGGGCTCATCGGAAGTGCACTCGTGCGGTCCCTGCGGGCAGACGGGCACGAGGTGGTGAGGTTCGTGCGGCGGGAGCCGACGGGCGGGGACGAGGCGCGGTGGGATCCCGCGCGCGGGTACGTCGACCCCGCGGGGCTGGCCGGCTGCGGGGCCGTCGTGCACCTGGCCGGGGCCGGGATCGGGGACCACCGGTGGACGGAGGCGTACAAGAAGGAGATCCGGGACAGCCGGGTGCTCGGGACCACCGCGATCGCCCGGGCCTTGGCCGCGCTCGACGAGCCGCCCGCCGTGCTCGTCAGCGGTTCCGCCGTCGGCTACTACGGGGACACGGGCGACCGGATCGTGGACGAGGGAGCCCCCGCCGGGCAGGGCTTCCTGCCCGCGGTCTGCGTGGAGTGGGAGGCCGCCGCCGCGCCCGCCCGGAACGCCGGGATCCGGACCGCGTACGCCCGTACCGGACTGGTCGTCGCCCGTGAGGGCGGGGCCTGGGGCCGGATGTTCCCGCTCTTCCGTGCCGGTCTCGGCGGCCGGCTCGGCAACGGCCGCCAGTACTGGTCGTTCATCTCCCTCCGGGACGAGGTCGCGGCCCTGCGCCACATCATCGACACCCCCGGCATCGAAGGCCCCGTCAACCTCACCGCCCCCGAGCCGCTGACCAACCGCCAGGTCACCGAGGCCATGGGCCGGGTGCTGAACCGGCCCACGCTGCTGTCGGTACCGGCGCCCGCGCTGCGCATCGCGCTCGGGGAGCTCTCCCGGGACGTGCTGGGCAGTCAGCGGGCCCGCCCCGCCCGGCTGCTGGAGTCCGGCTTCGTCTTCCGCGACCCCGGCATCGAGCAGGCCATCCGCGCCGCCCTCTGAACGGCCGGCCCGACCCGAGTGCCGCGCGCGGGACGGCCTGGCAGAGCCGGCCGCGGAACCGGGCCGGGAGGGCCTTCCCGGCCGTCCCGGGCCGGGAGGACCGGGACGCGTGCGACCGCCGTGCGACCGTTCGTGACCCGGATGCGACCGCCGTGCGACCGGAGTTGACCGTAATACCACGCCGAACTCGGGTTCCCGTGGAGCCGGTTGGGGGAAGGAGGATCCCCACACAGCCGCGCCGACCTCGGGGAGGGGCACGTGCTCAGCAGCGCACACCATGCCGCGCACCATGCGGACGTCGTCATCGTAGGAGCCGGAGTCTCAGGACTCGCGGCCGCGCAGCACCTGATCGCAGCGGGAGTCACGGTCACCGTCCTGGAGGCCGCGGACGACCCCGGCGGCCGGATGGCCACGGAGTCGGCCGACGGGTTCCGGCTGGACCGGATCGGCCAGCTGCTCAACACCTCGTACACGGAGCTCGAACGCACCCCGGGCCTGCGGGGTCTGACCCTGCGCCCCTTCGTGCCCGGGGTCCTGGTCCACACCGACGGCAAACAGCTGCGGGCCGGGGCCCTCACCCCGGCCCGGGCCCTGGCCAGCGGCTCCCTCGACCAGGCCCGGCTCAGCGCCGCCCTCGGCCGGCTCGCCGCCCTGCCCGAGGACAGGCTGCTCGCGCGTCCCGAACGCACCGCGCACGCCGCCCTGCGCTCCCGCGGACTGCCGCCGCGCACCCTCAACGGGGTGCTCCGGCCACTGCTCGCCGCCCTGCTCCGCGATCCGGAGCTCACCACCTCCAGCCGGGTCGCGGACCTCGCCCTGCGGACCTTCGCCCGCGGCCGGCTCGCCGTGCCCGAGGGCGGCGCCGCGGCCCTGCCCGACCTGCTCGCCGCCGCCCTGCCGCCCGGCACCGTCCGGACCGGCGTCCGGGTCCGCTCGGTGGCGACGAACCTGGTCACCACCGAGGAGCACGGCGACTTCAGCTGCCGCTCCGTCCTCCTCGCCACCGGCGCCCGCGCCGCCGCCGAGCTGCTGCCCGGCCTGCGCGTGCCCGCCTTCCACGAGGTCACCGTCCTGCACCACGCCACCGCCACGCCCCTGTCCCGGGACGGCTCGCTGCTCCTGGACGCGGACCCCGCGTGGCCCGTCTCGCACACCGCCGTGATGAGCGCGGTCGACCCGACGCGGGCCCCGGCCGGCCGCAGCCTGGTCACCACGACCGTGCTCGGACCCCCGCCACCCGTACGGACGGTCGCCTCGCGCCTCGCCCGGCTCTACGACACCCCCACCCGGGACTGGGAGCTGCTGGCCGTCCACCACACCCCGGAGGCCGTCCCCGCCATGCCGCCGCCCCACGACCTGCGGCGCCCGGTACGGGTGCTGGCCGGGCTGTACGTGTGCGGCGACCACCGCGACACCAACACCGTCCAGGGAGCCCTGCACTCCGCCCGGCGGGCCGCCCGCGCCCTCCTGCGCGACTTCGGCATCCCGCTCCCGGCCACCCCGGAGCCCGCCCTGCCGGTGGCGGCCTGAGAACCACTCGGCCCGGGCCCGGTCCCCCATGGGGGCCGGGTCCGCACGAGGTCACGACAACGCCGCCACCCGGTCCCGGTAGGTCCGCACCGCGGACGCGTCCCGGTACGGCTCCAGCCGCCGCTCGAAGTCCCGTACGTACTCCACCGCCCGCACCGACCGCATCTCCGACGCCTGCTGCGCCGCCTCCGCGCCCAGCGCGCACGCCTGGTCCAGCTCGCCCAGCCCCAGCCGGGCCGTGGCCAGCACCACCCGGCAGAACAGCCGGGACCGCGCGTACCCCGGCCCCCTGAGCTGCAGCGACCGCTCCGCGTGCTGGGCCGAGGCCCGGTACTGCTGGAGGTCCCGGTGGCAGTGCCCGAACTCGTCCGCGAGCTGCGCCTCGTCGTAGAACCGGGCCCAGTGCGGAACGTCGTCCCCCGGCCGGGCCGCGCCCAGCGCCCGCTCGGCCCGCACCAGTGAGGCCGTCGACGCCCGGACCTCGCCGAGCACCGCGTGCCCCCGCGCCTCCGCCGAGTGCAGCAGCGCCTGCACCACCGGCGGCGGGCCGGAGCCCACGCCCTGCTGGGCCACCCGGGCCAGCTGCACCGCCTCCCGGCCGTGGCCGAGGTAGACCGCCTGCCGGCTCATGGTGACCAGCACGTACGAGCCGTAGGGGCGGTCGGCGGCCGCCTGCGCCAGCCGCAGGGCCTGCACGAAGTACCGCTGGGCGAGCCCGTGCGCCGCGATGTCGTACGAGGTCCAGCCCGCGAGCCGGGTCAGATCGGCGGCGGCCGAGAACAGCCGGCGCCCGGTGGTCTCCCCGTAGGTGCCGCGGAGCATCGGCTCCGCCTCGTGCTCCAGGTACCGCACCAGCGCCTGCCGGGCGTGGCCGCCGCCGTAGGCCTGGTCCAGGGTGCGGAACAGCTCGCTCACCGATCTCAGCGCGGCGATGTCCCCGCCGGTCACCCGCTGCCCGGGCCCCCGGTCGATCTGCCGCTGCCGGGGCACCGTGACCCGGCCCTGGAGAGGGACGCGGGCCGCCGCCGGATCCGCGCCCCGGCCCACCCGCTCGTCGGGCCGCCCGATCAGCCAGTCCCGGCTCGGCACGACCAGCCCGGCCGGGGTGAAGGCGATCTTCCGGAGCTCGGCGTGCGAGCCGGAGTCCTTGCGCCACAGCCCGCTCGCGATGTCCACGGCCTCCTCCGGTGTGGCCGCGAACTCCAGGCCCGCGTACACCGGTGCGCAGGCGTCCAGCCCCAGGTCCTGAGCGGAGAGCCGCCGCCCCAGACGCCTGGTGAACACCTCGGCGATCAGCGCGGGGGTGGTCCCGCGCGGCTGCTGCCCGCGCAGCCAGCGGGTCACGGAGGTCTTGTCGTACCGGAGATCGAGACCGTGTTCCAGGCCGAGCTGATCGACGCGGCGGGCGAGCCCGGCGTTGGAGAACCCGGCTTCCGCGATCAGCGCCGCGAGCTGCCGGTTGGGGACGCGCTGGGCAGGTCGTTCCGTCATCGGCTCCACGGTCTCCTGACGTGACGGACCGGAGTCCCGGCCCTGTGAACGGCGTGAATGTAGCGGCGAACTTCGCTCATGCCGCCCTCTCTGCCCCACATTCATCCGATCGTGTGCAGAATGCGGAGGGCCCTTTACGGACCGACCCCTTCCGCCCACATAGGCTGCGGACCATGACCCCTCGGCCCCACGGGGCGCACCTCCCCGAGGAGCGAACCGAATCCACCGCCCCGCTGCCCCCGCCCGAACTGACCGAGGCGGAGTGCCGGCGCTGCGGCACCTACATCGCGGGGCTGGACGGGCGGTACGCGTGCGGGGTCTGCGGTTGGGTCAACGACCACTCCGAGGGCCACCGGCGGCTGCCGCGCGCGGACGAGGACCCGGACCGGCCGCCGAAGGGCCGGCGCCGCCCGAAGCAGCTGCCGTGGCCCCCGGTGGCACCGGCGCCGACGCCCGCCACGGGGCCCGCCGCGGAGCCCGGTCCGGAGCCCGGTCCGGAGCTCCCGCCGGGGTCCTGACGGGGTCCTGACGGGGCCCTGAGGGGGCTCGAACGGGTCGCCGTACCCTTGCTCAGTGAAGTACGTGCACACAGCAGGTTCAACGAGGAGGCGCTGCGGTGGCTGAGCTTGGGTTTGTCCATCTGGGCTTCGGGCCGGAATCCGTCGAGTACACCGTCGCCTGGGAAGAGCAGCGCAGGGTGCACGCGGCCCGCTTCGCGGACGAGGTCGAGGACACCTGCCTGCTGCTGGAGCACCTGCCGGTCTACACGGCGGGCCGGCGCACCGACCCCAGCGAGCGTCCGCTCGACGGCACGCCCGTGGTCGACGTGGACCGCGGCGGCAAGATCACCTGGCACGGCCCGGGCCAGCTGGTCGGCTACCCGATCATGAAGCTGCCCCGTCCCGTGGACGTGGTCGCGCACGTCCGCCGGCTGGAGGAGGCGCTGATCCGCACCGCCGCCGAGTTCGGCCTGGAGACCACCCGGGTCGAGGGCCGCAGCGGCGTCTGGGTGCTCGGCGACCCCGTCGAGGACCGCCCCGCGATCGGCGGACTCTCGCTGGACCTCGACCCGCGGCTGCACGACGAGGAGTTCGACGCCCGGCTCAACGGCCCCGAGTACGCGCCGTCCAACGCCGGCCAGCGCCGCGAGGACCGCAAGCTCGCCGCGATCGGCATCCGGGTCGCCAAGGGCGTCACGATGCACGGCTTCGCGATCAACGTGAACCCGGACAACACCTGGTTCGACCGGATCGTGCCCTGCGGCATCCGGGACGCCGGTGTGACCTCGCTCTCCTACGAACTGGGCCGCGAGATCACCATCGCCGAGGTGCTGCCGGTCGTCGAACGCCACCTGAAGGACGTACTGGAGCACGCGGAGCTGCGGCCCCGCGAGACGGAGCCCGCCGCGGGCGTCTGACGCCCCGGGAATGCGGCCGCCCCCTCGCAGGTTGGCCGACGTAAGAGCGTACGAAATTACGGGCGTACCCTGGTGGGCGCCCGAACAATCGAAGTCACAGGGAGCCGGTCGTGTCCGCAGTCGCACCCGACGGACGCAAGATGCTGCGCCTGGAGGTCCGTAACGCCCAGACGCCCATCGAGCGCAAGCCCGAGTGGATCAAGACCCGGGCGAAGATGGGTCCCGAGTACACCAAGATGCAGGCCCTGGTGAAGGGCGAAGGACTGCACACGGTGTGCCAGGAAGCCGGCTGTCCCAACATCTACGAGTGCTGGGAGGACAGGGAGGCCACCTTCCTCATCGGTGGCGACCAGTGCACCCGGCGCTGTGACTTCTGCCAGATCGACACGGGCAAGCCCGAGGCCCTGGACCGGGACGAGCCGCGCCGTGTCGGCGAGTCCGTGGTCACCATGGACCTGAAGTACGCCACCATCACCGGCGTCGCGCGCGACGACCTGGCCGACGGCGGCGCCTGGCTGTACGCGGAGACCGTGCGCCAGATCCACCAGCAGACGGCGGGCCGCGAGAGCGGGCACACCAAGGTCGAGCTGCTGGCCCCCGACTTCAACGCGGTCCCGGAGCTGCTGGAGGAGGTCTTCGCCTCCCGCCCCGAGGTCTTCGCGCACAACGTCGAGACCGTGCCCCGCATCTTCAAGCGGATCCGCCCCGGCTTCCGCTACGAGCGCTCGCTCGACGTGATCCGGCAGGCCCGCGCCTACGGCCTGGTCACCAAGTCCAACCTGATCCTGGGCATGGGCGAGGAGCGCGAGGAGGTCTCGGAGGCGCTGAAGGAGCTGCACGAGGCCGGCTGCGAGCTCATCACCATCACCCAGTACCTGCGGCCCTCGCCGCGGCACCACCCCGTCGAGCGCTGGGTGAAGCCGGCCGAGTTCGTGGAGCTGGCGAAGGAGGCCGAGGAGATCGGCTTCTCCGGCGTGATGTCGGGCCCGCTGGTCCGCTCCTCGTACCGGGCGGGGCGTCTCTACAACCAGGCGATGGAGAAGCGCGCCGCAGGCGTGTGAACTCGCGCACAAAAGCTTACTAGTCGGTAACACCGCAGCGACGCGGCCCCTAGGCTCTTTCGAGGAAGAGCCCGGCGGGCCGCGTCGATGTTTCGTCACGTTTGACCGCGAGGTCATGCGCTGGTAACACCAATCAGTGACGCTGGGTCCACGCACCGCACACACCGCGGTGCGCAGGTACCGCAGTACGCACGCACGCTACAAGCACTGCCGACGCGAGTTCCGTGAAGGGGATCGACATCATGCAGGCCGCGCCCGTACGCGCCATCGCCATCCCGTCCCTCTCCGACGCCTTCCGGGGCGTCGAGTCCCTGCTGATGAGCGGCGCCCGCCGGAACGCCTGGACGGCGGTGCTCGAAGACCGCCGCAGGGCCAAGGACCGGGTCGAAACCGAACACGTACTTGAGGCCGCGGCTACCCGAACCCCGCAGGCCACGTAAACTTCGCTGTATGGCGAGGAAGTCAAACGCAGAGACTGCTGCGAACCCCGGGCGACTGAAGCAGATCGCCCTCACGTACAAGATGACGCGCAAGGCCGACCCGAAGGTCGGTCTGATCGTCGCGGGCGTGGGAATTGTCACCTTCGGTGTCCTTCTTGCGATCGGCTTCCTGACCGGGCACGAGCTCTACCTGGGCATCCTGGGCCTCCTCGTGGCGTTCCTCGCGATGGCGATCGTCTTCGGACGACGGGCCGAGCGGGCTGCCTTCGGGCAGATGGAGGGACAGCCGGGCGCGGCCGCGGCCGTACTGGACAACGTCGGCCGGGGCTGGACGACGACTCCGGCCGTCGCGATGACCCGGCAGCAGGACATCGTCCACCGGGCCGTCGGCAAGGCCGGCGTCGTGCTGATCGCGGAGGGCAACCCCAACCGGGTCAAGCCGCTGCTCGCGAACGAGAAGAAGAAGCTGGCCCGGATCATGCCGGACGTGCCCGTGCACGCCTTCATCGTGGGCACCGGGGAGGGCGAGGTGCCGCTCAAGAAGGTGCGCACCACCCTGCTCAAGCTGCCGCGCGTGCTGGCCGGCCCGCAGATCACCGAGATCAACGACAAGCTGCGCGCCATGGGTGACCTCATGAGCAACATGCCGCTGCCGAAGGGCCCCATGCCGAAGGGCATGAAGATGCCGCGCGGCGGGAAGATGCGCTGACCCGCTGAGCTGATTTTCGTATACGACACAGGGGCGCCCCCCGAGCCGACCGGCTCGGGGGGCGCCCCTGTGTCACGTACGCGGACCCGGACGTGGACCCGGACGCGAACCCGGGCGCGGGCTAGATGCGGACCTGGACGGCGCGGGCCAGCCTGTCGTGCAGGCCGCGGCCGTCCCGGTCCCAGATCAGCGCCGGGATGACCAGGGCCAGCAGCAGCGTGCGCAGGAGCACCCGGCCGACGCCGAGGCGGCCGCCGTTCTCCGAGATCACCCGGAGGCCAAGGATCCGCTTGCCGGGGGTGAAGCCCACGGTGCCGATCGTCAGGACGCTCAGAGTCAGGAAGAGCCACAGCGTCCAGTTGCCCGCCGCGGCCACGTCGCCGCCCGTGATCAGCCCGTACGCGATGAGCTGGCAGCCGATCCAGTCGATCGCGACGGCGCCGAGCCGGCGCCCGAAACGCGCCACCGAGCCGGGTCCCTGTTGGGGCAGGCCGAGCCGCTGACCCGGATAGCCGAAGTCGACGCCCATCTCCTCGGCGGCCGCGCGGGGGCCGGAGAGCCAGGATCCGATTGCCTGTCTGTTGTCCACCCGACCACGGTACCGGTGGTGCCTCACCGCACTCCGGCGGGACCCTGGTTAACTTGTGCGAAACAAATGGGTCATGCTTGAGAAATCCCTTGTGCTTATGGTCGGGTCAGCGTGCGGCACCGCACTGACGCACCACGAGCCGTAAAGCCCGCCCTGCCCCGGGGCCGGGAGTAGGAGGAGTTGGATGTTCCAGAACGCCGACGAAGTGAAGCAGTACATCGAGGAGAACGACGTCAAGTTCGTCGACGTCCGCTTCTGCGACCTGCCTGGTGTGATGCAGCACTTCACCATCCCGGCTCGGGCATTCGACCCGGCGGAGGAGCTCGCCTTCGACGGCTCCTCGATCCGCGGCTTCCAGGCGATCCACGAGTCGGACATGGCCCTGCGCGCCGACATCACGACCGCGCGTCTGGACCCGTTCCGCCGTGACAAGACGCTGAACATCAACTTCTTCATCCACGACCCGATCACGGGCGAGGCCTACAGCCGCGACCCGCGCAACATCGCGAAGAAGGCCGAGGCGTACCTCGCCTCCACCGGCATCGCCGACACCGCGTTCTTCGGCCCCGAGGCCGAGTTCTACGTGTTCGACAGCGTGCGCTTCGCGACCTCCGCGAACGAGGGCTTCTACCACATCGACTCCGAGGCCGGCGCGTGGAACACGGGCTCCGAGGAGAACAACCGTGGTTACAAGGTCCGCTACAAGGGTGGTTACTTCCCCGTAGCCCCGGTCGACCACTTCGCCGACCTGCGCGCCGAGATCTCCCTGGAGCTGGACGCCCAGGGCCTCCAGGTCGAGCGCCAGCACCACGAGGTCGGCACCGGCGGCCAGGCCGAGATCAACTACAAGTTCAACACGCTGCTGGCCGCGGCCGACGACCTGATGCTCTTCAAGTACATCGTGAAGAACGTCGCCTGGCGCAACGGCAAGACCGCGACCTTCATGCCGAAGCCGATCTTCGGTGACAACGGCTCGGGCATGCACGTGCACCAGTCGCTGTGGGCCAACGGCGACCCGCTGTTCTACGACGAGGCCGGCTACGCGGGCCTGTCGGACACCGCCCGCTACTACATCGGCGGCATCCTCAAGCACGCCCCGTCGCTGCTGGCGTTCACCAACCCGACGGTGAACTCCTACCACCGCCTGGTGCCGGGCTTCGAGGCGCCGGTCAACATGGTGTACTCGCAGCGCAACCGCTCCGCCGCCATGCGCATCCCGATCACGGGCTCGAACCCGAAGGCCAAGCGCGTCGAGTTCCGCGCGCCGGACCCGTCCTCGAACCCGTACCTCGCCTTCTCGGCGCTGCTCCTCGCGGGCCTCGACGGCATCAAGAACAAGATCGAGCCGATGGAGCCGATCGACAAGGACCTCTACGAGCTCTCGCCCGACGAGCACGCGAGCGTCCCGCAGGTCCCGACCAGCCTCGAGGACGTCCTCAAGGCCCTGGAGGCGGACCACGAGTACCTCCTGGCCGGCGGTGTCTTCACCCCCGACCTCATCGAGACCTGGATCGACTACAAGCGCACGCACGAGATCGCCCCGATCGCGCAGCGTCCGCACCCGCACGAGTTCGAGCTGTACTTCGACCTCTAGGTCGCGAACGCTCAGGAACGAGCGTCATGCCTGATGGGAGGCCCCCCGCCACTCTCCACGGAGAGGGGCGGGGGGCCTTTCGCTTTGACAGCGCAGCGCGGGAGGGCGAGGGTGGAATCACCTAAATGCCGTATAAGCGAGACACGTACGGAGGTGCATGAAGATGCGCCGAAGGATCGTTGCAGCGTGCCTGGCGGGGGCCGCCGGGATCACGATCGGCCTGATGCCCGTGGCCACCGCGTCGGCGAGCACCGCTCCCACCGGGGGCGGCCACTGGAGGTGTTCCGACAACAGCTCGCGCCACTGGCGCTGGGACGAATGCTGCAACCGCGACTGGCGTGACCGTCCGAGCTGGTGCTGGGACGACGGCCGGGTCGGCGGCAACAGCGGACGCCACCACTGGAACAACAACTGGAACGACTCGAACTGGCGTGACTCGAACTGGAACGACTCCGGCCGCGGCGGCAACGGCGACTGGGGCAACTGGGGCGGCGGTGACGGCGGCAACGGCGGCGACGGCGGGTGGGGCGGCGTCCGCGGTGGCGACGGCGGCAACGGCGGCGACGGCGGGGGCGGCGGCTGGAGCGGCGGTCACGGCGGCGACGGTGGCAACGGCGGCGGAAGCGGCTGGGGCGGTCACTGAGACCGGCGCCGACCGGGACGCGTACGACACGTCCGACACGTACGACACATAGGGTCGTGGGCCCGGGGCGATGCCCCTGCTGCGCCGAAGTCAGCGCAGCAGGGGCATCGCGCCCGTGAGGTCGCGCAGGCAGCGGACCGCGAGTTCGGCCGGGGAGCCGGTGCCCGCGACGGGCGCGTCCGTGGTCGACCAGAGTTCCAGCGCGACGCGGATCGCGTCCGTGGCCGCCGCGGCGAGCAGCCGGACCTCCAGCGGATCGGCCTCCGGTCCGGCGAGCCGGGCGATCACCGGGACCAGGTGCTCCTCGGAGTCCTGGTTCACGCGGTACCAGACCGCCCGCAGGGCCTGGTCGCCCGCCGCCGCGCGCAGCAGGCCGCGGGTCACCTCCAGGCCCTCCTCGACCGCCTGCAGGTCGCTCAGGGACCGGGTGACGGCGCGTTCCAGCGCCTCGGCGAGGGGCGTACCGGGGGTCTCCTCCGCCAGCAGCGCGCGCCAGGCGTCGCCGCCGCCCGCCAGCAGCGGGGCCACCGCCTCCTGCTTGTTGCGGAAGTAGCGGTAGAAGGTGCGCAGCGCCACCCCCGCGCGGTGGGCGATGTCCTCGGCGGTGGTGCCGTCGGGGCCGTGTTCGGCGAACAGTTCGCAGGCGGCGCGGGCGATGTCGAGCTGGGTGGCGGCCTTGCGGCGCTCGGTCAGCGACTGGGCTCCGGGGCCGGCCTGGGGAGAGTACGGACGAGGGGATCTCACGGGGTGAAGCGTAACCTCCCCCGGCCCAGGTAAATGTCATTCCGTGACATCATGGCAAAACGTGCCATCGCTTCGGTACGCTCGCGCCATGAACCGTTACGAAGGACGTCGCGTCCTCATCACCGGCGGCGGCTCCGGCATCGGCCGCGCCACCGTCCACCGCATCCTCGCCGAGGGCGGCCTGGTCCACGCCGTGGACGTCAGCGAGGCCGGCCTGAAGGCCACCGCCGATCAGGCGGCCGCCGAGGGCCACCGGGACCGGCTCACCACCGCCGTCCTCGACATATCCGACGAGAACGCCGTCAAGGAGGGCGTGGCCGCCGCGACCCTCGCCCTCGGCGGGATCGACGTGCTCGTCAACGCCGCGGGCATCCTGCGCTCCGCGCACACCCACCAGACCACCCTCGACCTGTGGAACCAGGTCGTCGGCGTCAACCTGACCGGCACCTTCCTGATGATCCGCGAGTCCCTCCCGGCCCTGCTCGCGGGCGACCGCCCGGCCGTCGTGAACTTCAGCTCCACCTCGGCGTCCTTCGCGCACCCCTACATGTCCGCCTACGCGGCCAGCAAGGGCGGCATCCAGTCCATGACCCACGCGCTGGCCGCCGAATACAGCAAGCAGGGCCTGCGCTTCACCTGCGTCGCGCCCGGCTCCATCGAGTCCGGCATGACCACCGGCAACGGCCCCGGCCTGCCCGAGGACACCGACTGGAGCCTCTTCGCCAAGCTCGCCCCGGCCCTCGGCCAGGGCTTCGCCGGCCCCGAGACCGTGGCCGGCGTCGTCGCGATGCTGGGCTCCGAGGACGGCGCCTTCATCACCGGTACGGAGATCCGCATCGACGGCGGCACCCACCACTGATCAGGCGCGGAACCGGTCCCACAGCCGGGGGAAGCGCTCCGCGAGCACGGCTTCGTTCTCGAAGTCCAGCGGGGTGCCCTCCGGCTCCGCCGCCTGCAGCGGGACCCCCAGGTCCGGTGCCACCGCCCCGGTCAGCTGCTCGTACGCCTCGTCGGCCGCGTACCCCAGCTCCTCGCCGTCCCCGTCGATCTCTTCGTCGAACTCGCCCAGGAGCTCCGCGAGATGGTCCGGATCGTGCACCCCGCCCTCGAAGACCTCCCGCCCCTGCCCGATCAGCCAGCAGCGGAAGTAGTCGAAGGCGTCGTCGCTCGCCCCGTCGAGCAGCACCCACGCCGCGCCCCACAGGTCCCAGGTGTACGCCCGGTTGTAGCGCGACTCGAAATGCCGGGCGAAGTCGAGGACGGAGTCCGGGTCGAGCTGGGCCAGCCGCTCCACGAGCAGCTCGGCGTGTTCCTCGGGGTCGCCGTCGGCGGCCTCGCGGGTACGGTCCACGATCTCCCAGAACTCCGTCTCGTCCATCACCGCTCCAGCATCACGGGTGCGCCCCCGCGCCGCCACCGCGCATACGGCGAAAGGCCGGTGTCCGACCCCCGCGGGGGTCGGACACCGGCCTTTCGGCGGTCGGTCGGAGTCGTACGGCTCAGAGGCCGTAGCGCTCCCGGGCCTCCTTGACGGCGGACGCCGGCACCTCGCCGCGGCGGGCGAGCTGGGCCAGCGCGGCCACCACGATCGACTGGGCGTCGACACCGAAGTGGCGGCGGGCGCCCTCGCGGGTGTCGGACAGACCGAAGCCGTCCGTGCCCAGCGAGGTGTAGTCCTGCTCCACCCACTGGCTGATCTGGTCCGGGACCTGACGCATCCAGTCGGAGACGGCGAGGACCGGGCCCTGGGCGCCTTCCAGCGCGCGGGTGACGTACGGGGTGCGCACCTCGCCGCGCAGCAGCGCCTCGTCGCACTCCAGCGCGTCGCGGCGCAGCTCGCCCCAGGAGGTGGCGGACCAGACGTCGGCCGACACGTTCCAGTCGGCGGCGAGCAGCTTCTGCGCCTCCAGGATCCAGTGGATCGCCGTACCGGAGGCCATCAGCTGGACCTTGGGCGCGTCGGCCGCCGGGGCCGCCTCCGCCAGGTCGGCCGCCGTGTTGAAGCGGTACAGACCCTTGAGGATGCCCTCTTCCACGCCCTCCGGCATGGCCGGCTGGACCTTCGGCTCGTTGTAGACCGTCAGGTAGTAGAAGACGTCCTCGGGCTGCTCGCCGTACATCCGGCGCAGACCGTCCTTGACGATCACCGCGATCTCGTACGCGAAGGCCGGGTCGTAGTTCAGCGACGCCGGGTTCGTGGACGCGATCAGGTGCGAGTGGCCGTCCGCGTGCTGGAGGCCCTCACCGGTCAGCGTGGTGCGGCCGGCGGTGGCGCCGACGATGAAGCCCTTGCCGAGCTGGTCGGCGAGCTGCCACATCTGGTCGGCGGTGCGCTGCCAGCCGAACATCGAGTAGAAGATGTAGAACGGGATCATCGGCTCGCCGTGCGTCGCGTACGACGTGCAGGCGGCGATGAAGTCGGCCATGGCGCCGGCCTCGGTGATCCCCTCGTTGAGGATCTGGCCGTCCTTGGCTTCCTTGTAGTACATCAGCTGGTCGCGGTCGACCGGCTCGTACGTCTGGCCCAGCGGCGAGTAGATGCCGGCCGACGGGAAGAGCGACTCCATGCCGAAGGTGCGGGCCTCGTCGGGGACGATCGGCACCCAGCGCTTGCCGGTCTCCTTGTCCCGCATCAGGTCCTTGACGAGGCGGACGAAGGCCATGGTGGTGGCCATCTCCTGCTTGCCGGAACCCTTGAGCAGCGGGGCGAAGGAACGGTCGGCCGGAGCCGGCAGGGCGACCTGCCTGACCTTGCGGGCCGGGGCCGGGCCGCCGAGCGCCGCGCGGCGCTCGTTCAGGTACCGGACCTCGGGGCTGTCGGCGCCCGGGTGGCCGTACGGGACCTGGCCGTCGGCGAAGGCGCTGTCCGGGATCGGCAGGCCAAGGAGGTCACGCATGTCCTTGAACTCGTCGATCGTCAGCTTCTTCATCTGGTGGTTCGCGTTCTTCGACTCGAACCCGGCACCCAGCGTGTAGCCCTTGACGGTCTGCGCGAGGATGACCGTCGGCGCGCCCTTGTGCTCCAGGGCGGCCTTGTACGCGGCGTAGACCTTGCGGGGCTCGTGGCCGCCGCGGGAGCTGTGGAAGCACTCCGCGATCTTCGCGTCGGACAGCACGCCGGCCAGCTGCACGAGCTCGGCGTTGGCGCCGAAGAAGTGCTGGCGGATGTAGGCCACGTCGCGGGTCGCGTACGTCTGGAACTGCGCGTCCGGTACCTCGCGCAGGCGGCGTACCAGGGCGCCCGTGGTGTCGAGCTGGAACAGCTCGTCCCAGGCGGAGCCCCACAGCGACTTGATGACGTTCCAGCCGGCGCCGCGGAACTGCGCCTCCAGCTCCTGGACCACGCGGAAGTTGGCGCGAACCGGACCGTCGAGGCGCTGCAGGTTGCAGTTGATGACGAAGGTCAGGTTGTCGAGCTGCTCGCGGGAGGCGAGGGCCAGGGCGGCGGTCGACTCGGGCTCGTCCATCTCGCCGTCGCCCAGGAAGGCCCAGACGTGCGAGTTGGCGGTGTCCTTGATGCTGCGGTTCTGCAGGTAGCGGTTGAAGCGCGCCTGGTAGATCGCGGACAGCGGGCCGAGGCCCATGGACACCGTCGGGAACTCCCACAGCCACGGCAGGCGCCGCGGGTGCGGGTAGGACGGCAGGCCGTTGCCGCCGGACTCCTGCCGGAAGTTGTCGAGCTGCTGCTCGGAGATCCGGCCGTCGAGGAAGGCGCGGGCGTAGATGCCGGGGGAGGCGTGGCCCTGGATGTAGAGCTGGTCGCCCGATCCGTCGGCCTCCTTCCCGCGGAAGAAGTGCTGGAAGCCGGTCTCGTACAGCCACGCGGCGGAGGCGAAGGTGGCGATGTGGCCGCCGACGCCGTACTTGGAGCCGCGGGTCACCATGGCGGCCGCGTTCCAGCGGTTCCACGCGGTGATCTTGGCTTCCATCTCCTCGTCACCGGGGAACTCGGGCTCCGCGGCGGTGGGGATGGTGTTGACGTAGTCCGTCTCCAGCAGCTTGGGCAGGGCGAGGCCGGCGGCCTCGGCGTGCTGGAGGGTGCGACGCAGCAGGTATTCGGCCCGGCGCGTACCGGCGGCCTTGGCGACGGCGTCGAGGGAGGCCGCCCACTCGGCGGTCTCCTCGGTGTCGCGGTCCGGGAGCTGGTCGAGCTCGCTCGGAAGCTTTCCTACGGGGTCGGACATCGCTGTGCGCCGCCTTCCGGGTAATGGAGAGGTGGTGAAAAAATCCCTGACGGGCAGGACAGGGTCGGTGGACCTGGTTGAGGTCCGCGACGACTGTAAATCGCTGATCGATGATCGATCAAATAAAAGTGACGAAGAAACGTCCATCTGACGAAAGTCGGCACCGCGTGCCAGGAAGAAAGGCACGCGGTGCCGGTCAAATGGGGGCAATGCAGGCGGCTCACGCCCTCGGAGCGCACCCCAGGACGTGCCGCTTCACGAGCACACCGATGTCCGGGTCCTGGCTGCGGAACGCCTCGACCAGGGCCGCGTGCTCCTCGGCGTAGGACTTCTGGACGGTTCCCAGCCACCGGATGGACAGGGCCGTGAACACCTCGATGCCCAGGCTCTCCCACGTGTGCAGCAGCACGCTGTTCCCGGCCGCCCGCACCATCTCCCGGTGGAAGCCCACCGTGTGCCGCACCTGCGCCGTGCCGTCCTCGACGCGGTCGGCCTCCCACAGGGCCGCCACGTGCGGCTCCAGGGCGCTGCAGTCGGCCGCCAGCCGCGGCGCGGCCAGCTCGGCCGCGATCTGCTCCAGGCCGGCCCGGACGGGGTAGATCTCCTCCAGGTCGGCCGCGGAGAGGTTCCGTACGCGCACGCCCTTGTTCGGCGCCGACTCGATCAGCCGCAGGGTCTCCAGCTCGCGCAGGGCCTCCCGTACGGGGGTCTGGCTGACCTCCAGCTCCACGGCGATCCGGCGCTCGACGATCCGCTCACCGGGCTTCCAGCGCCCGCTGACGATCCCCTCCACGATGTGCTCGCGGATCTGCTCGCGCAGCGAGTGCACGACGGGTGGGGTGATCATCGGGGCTTCATCTCCTGGTGGGTGTGCAGGGTCATGCGGGGCCTGATGCGTAGACAATACGGCGGCGCCCCCGCCCGGAAGTATCCCGGGCGGGGGCGCCGACAGTGAGGCTGGTTACAAGCCGTTCGGCTCAGAGGCCGAGCTCGACCTCGAACTCGCCGGCCTCGAGGATCGCCTTGACGGCCGAGAGGTACCGGGCCGCGTCCGCGCCGTCCACCAGGCGGTGGTCGTAGGACAGGGTCAGGTACGTCATGTCGCGGATGCCGATGTTGGTGCCCTCGGCGGTCTCGATGACCACCGGGCGCTTCACCGTGGCACCGATGCCCAGGATGGCGACCTGGTTCGGGGGCACGATGACCGTGTCGAACAGCGCACCGCGCGAACCGGTGTTGCTGATGGTGAAGGTCGCGCCCGACAGCTCGTCCGGCGTGATCTTGTTGCCGCGGACCTTGGCGGCCAGGTCGGCGGTCGCCTTGGAGATGCCCGCCAGGTTGAGGTCACCGGCACCCTTGATGACCGGGGTCATCAGGCCCTTCTCGGAGTCCACGGCGATGCCGATGTTCTCCGAGTCGAAGTAGGTGATGGTGCCCTCGTCCTCGTTGATCCGGGCGTTGACGACCGCGTGGGCCTTCAGCGCCTGGGCAGCGGCCTTGACGAAGAACGGCATCGGCGAGAGCTTGACGCCCTCACGGGCCAGGAACGCGTCCTTGGCCTTCTCGCGCAGCTTCATGATCTTGGTGATGTCCACCTCGACCACGGAGCTGAGCTGAGCCTGCGAGTGCAGGGCCTTCATCATGTTGTCGCCGATGACCTTGCGCATGCGGGTCATCTTGACCGTCTGACCGCGCAGCTCGGACACCGCGGCGGCCGGAGCCTTGGCGGCGGGAGCGGCAGCCGGCGCCGGAGCGGCGGCAGCGGCCTTGGCGGCCTCGGCGGCGGCCAGGACGTCCTGCTTGCGGATGCGGCCACCGACACCGGTGCCCGAGACCGTGGACAGGTTGACGCCGGACTCCGAGGCGAGCTTGCGCACCAGCGGGGTCACGTACGCGCCCTCGTCACCGGCGGAGACCGGGGCGGCGGGAGCCGGAGCGGCCACCGGAGCCGGAGCGGCCACGGGGGCCGGAGCGGCAGCGGCGGGAGCGGCCGGAGCCGGAGCCTGGGCCGGAGCGGCGGCCGGGGCCGGAGCGGCCACGGGAGCCGGGGCGGCAGCGGCGGGAGCGGCCTGGGCCGGAGCCGGGGCGGCGGCCGGAGCGGCAGCCTGGGCCGGAGCCGGGGCGGCGGCGGCCGGGGCGGCCGCGGGGGCGGCACCGGCGGCGCCGATGACGGCCAGGACGGCGCCGACCTCGGCCGTCTCGTCCTCGCCGATCCGGATCTCCAGCAGCGTGCCGGAGACCGGCGCGGGGATCTCGGTGTCGACCTTGTCCGTGGAGACCTCGAGCAGCGGCTCGTCGGCCTCGACGGACTCGCCGACCTGCTTCAGCCAGCGGGTGACGGTGCCCTCGGTGACGGACTCGCCCAGGGCGGGGAGCACGACATCGGTGCCGGACGCGGCCGGCGCGGCGGCGGGGGCCTCGGCGGCCGGAGCCGGGGCCGCGGGGGCCTCGGCGGCGGGGGCCGCAGCGGCGGGGGCCTCGGCGGCAGGGGCCTCGGCGGCAGGGGCGGCGGCCTGCTCGGCGGCCGGAGCCGCCTCGGCGGCCGGGGCCCCGGAGCCGTCGTCGATGACGGCCAGCTCGGCGCCGACCTCGACGGTCTCGTCCTCGGCGACCTTGATGGAGGCCAGGATGCCGGAGACGGGCGACGGGATCTCGGTGTCGACCTTGTCGGTCGACACCTCGAGCAGCGGCTCGTCGGCCTCGACGCGCTCGCCCTCGGCCTTCAGCCAGCGGGTGACAGTGCCCTCGGTGACGCTCTCACCGAGCGCCGGAAGGGTTACGGAAACCGACATGGTTTCAGTTGCTCCTAACGAAAGTGCGGAAGTGGTCGTCGCGCCCGTGACGATTAGTCGTGGGAGTGAAGCGGCTTGCCGGCGAGGGCCAGGTGGGCCTCGCCCATCGCTTCGTTCTGGGTCGGGTGCGCGTGGATGAGCTGCGCGACCTCGGCCGGCAGGGCCTCCCAGTTGTAGATCAGCTGGGCCTCGCCGACCTGCTCGCCCATCCGGTCACCGACCATGTGGACGCCGACCACGGCACCGTCCTTGACCTGGACGAGCTTGATCTCGCCCGCGGTCTTCAGGATCTTGCTCTTGCCGTTGCCCGCAAGGTTGTACTTCAGGGCCACGACCTTGTCCGCACCGTAGATCTCCTTGGCCTTGGCCTCGGTGATGCCGACGGAAGCGACCTCGGGGTGGCAGTACGTGACGCGCGGAACGCCGTCGTAGTCGATCGGGACGGCCTTGAGGCCGGCCAGACGCTCCGCCACCAGGATGCCCTCGGCGAAGCCGACGTGCGCGAGCTGGAGGGTGGGGACGAGGTCACCGACGGCCGAGATGGTCGGCACGTTGGTCTGCATGTACTCGTCGACCAGGACGTAGCCGCGGTCCATCGCGACGCCCTGCTCCTCGTAGCCCAGGCCCTGCGAGACCGGACCGCGGCCGACCGCGACCAGGAGCACCTCGGCCTCGAAGGTCTTGCCGTCGACCAGCGTCACGCGGACGCCGTTCTCCGTGTACTCGGCCTTGTCGAAGAAGGTGCCGAGGTTGAACTTGATGCCGCGCTTGCGGAACGCGCGCTCCAGCAGCTTGGAGCTGTTCTCGTCCTCGACCGGCACGAGGTGCTTGAGGCCCTCGATGACGGTGATGTCGGAGCCGAAGGACTTCCACGCCGAGGCGAACTCGACGCCGATGACGCCGCCGCCCAGGACGATCGCCGACTCGGGCACGCGGTCCAGGACCAGCGCGTGGTCCGAGGAGATGATGCGGTTGCCGTCGATGTTCAGGCCCGGCAGCGACTTCGGCACGGAGCCGGTCGCCAGCAGGATGTGGCGGCCCTGGATGCGCCGGCCGTTCACGTCGACGGAAGTCGGGGAGGAGAGGCGGCCCTCTCCCTCGATGTAGGTCACCTTGCGGGAGGCGACCAGGCCCTGCAGGCCCTTGTACAGGCCCGAGATGACCTCGTCCTTGTACTTGTGGACCCCCGCGATGTCGATGCCCTCGAAAGAGGCCTTGACACCGAACTGGGCGGCTTCGCGAGCCTGGTCCGCGATCTCGCCCGCGTGCAGCAGAGCCTTCGTGGGGATGCAGCCGTTGTGCAGGCAGGTGCCGCCGAGCTTGTTCTTCTCGATCAGGGCAACGTCCAGACCCAGCTGGGATGCGCGCAGCGCCGCGGCGTAACCGCCACTGCCACCGCCGAGGATCACTAGGTCGAAAACGGTGCTGGCGTCGTTCGCCACGTCACGTCCTCCATGCATGTGCGCCGGGCACCGGTCCTCTGTGACCGGGCGGCGGCTGGTCATCGGCCGCTTGTTTCTTCGGCCCTGTGGTGGGGGCCCTGTCCTGCCGAGAACCCATCTTCGCATTTGTCGGGGGAACGCGGGACGCCGGGCCCGCACTGTCGGCGGAGCTTCCGTCCGAGGCGAGGGTTACCGATGCGTAGAAACGTACGGTTCCCCGATGTTTCGCCATAAGCCGAACGCACCCCGGGCCCCGACCCGGGCCCGGGGTGCGTCACGTCTCACATCCGGGTCGTCAGCCCAGGTCGCCGGTGGCCGTGCGCTCGGCCAGCCGCACCAGGGTGCGCACGGCCGAGCCGGTGCCGCCCTTGGGGGTGTAGCCGTGCGGCGCGCCCTCGTGGAAGGCCGGGCCGGCGATGTCGAGGTGGGCCCAGGTGATGCCCTCGCCGACGAACTCCTGCAGGAAGAGGCCGGCCACCAGGCCGCCGCCCATCCGGACACCCATGTTCGCGATGTCGGCGGTGGGGGAGTCCATGGTCTTGCGCAGCTCCGCGGGGAGCGGCATCGGCCAGGAGGACTCGCCGACCTCCTCGGCGATCTCGTGGATCGACGTGCGGAAGGCGTCGTCGTTCGCCATGATCCCGAAGGTGCGGTCGCCGAGGGCGAGCACCATGGCGCCGGTCAGCGTGGCGACGTCGACGATCGCGTCCGGGTTCTCCTCGGAGGCCCTGGTCAGCGCGTCACCGAGGACCAGTCGGCCCTCGGCGTCCGTGTTGAGGACCTCGACGGTCTTGCCGCTGTACATGCGCAGCACGTCACCGGGCTTGGTGGCGGAGCCGGAGGGCATGTTCTCGGCGAGCGCGAGCCAGCCGGTGACGTTGACCTTCAGGCCCAGCTTCGCGGCCGCGACGACGGAGGCGAAGACGGCGGCGGCGCCGGCCATGTCGCACTTCATCGTCTCGTTGTGGCCGGCCGGCTTCAGGGAGATGCCGCCCGAGTCGTAGGTGATGCCCTTGCCGACGAAGGCCAGGGTCTTCTCCGCCTTCGGGTGGGTGTAGCTGAGCTTCACCAGGCGCGGCGGGTTCTCGGAGCCCTTGCCGACGCCCATGATGCCGCCGTAGCCGCCCTTGACCAGGGCCTTCTCGTCCAGCACCTGGACCTTGACACCGTTCTCCTTCGCGGCCGCCGAGGCGACCGCGGCGAAGGCCTCGGGGGTCAGGTCGTTCGGCGGGGTGTTCACCAGGTCACGGGCGACGTTGACCTCGGCCGCGACGACCGCGGCGCGCTCGGCGGCGGCCTTGTGCTCCTTGTCGCGGGGCTTGGCGCCCAGCAGGGCCACCTCGGCGAGCGGCTGCTTCGGACCGGAGTCCTTGCCGTTGCCGGCCTTCCTCTCGCCGCCCTGGTACGCGGTGAACGCGTACGCGCCCAGCAGCGCGCCCTCGGCGACGGCGGTGACGGCCGAGGCGTCCTCCAGCGGGAGGGCGAAGGCGGCCTTCTTGGTGCCGTGCAGCGCGCGGGCGGCGGCGCCGGCGGCGCGGCGCAGCACCTCCTCGTCGAACGACTCGTCCTTCTCCGGGACGGAGCCGAGCCCCACCGCCAGCACGACCGGGACCTTGAGGCCTGCCGGAGCCGGCAGCTTGGTGATCTCGCCTTCGCCACCCGAGGCGCCGAGCGCTTCGAGGATGCCGGCGAGCTTACCGTCGTACGCCTTGTCCACGGCCTCGGCGCCCGCGGCGACCAGCGGGCCCTTGGGGCCCTTCGCGACGCCGACGACGAGGGCGTCGGCGCGCAGCGTCGCCGCGCCGGCAGTGCTGAGAGTCAGAGCAGTCACGGTGGTGAAGTCTCGCTTCCGTTTGTGTGTGTGGGCCGAGTGGGTGGACGGCCATCCGTAGCGATCGTATTCGGGCCCGACGGCCGCCAGAAATGAGCCTACGCGCACGGGCTCGCCCGCACGCCACTCGAAGGTTTGGCAAGTTGTTCGATCAAGAGGCCGCCAGGTTCACCCATCCGTGGACTCTGCTCCAGGTTTGCCTCGTAGACCTGACGAGGTCCGAGAGACTCGGTCCACTCTCGCAAGGGGACGCGGGGTTCCTTTGCATGATTTCCACAGAGCCTCCCCGGCCCGGCCGTCCGCCATGGGCCGTGTCGAGGGATGCCTGCGGGGGGAAAGGCCGAAATGGTCAACAAGAACCGGATGAACAGGCTTGCCGCCGTCATGGCCGCAGCAGCCCTGGTGTCCGTGGCAGTACCCGCCGCGTCCGCCCAGGCGGCCGAGGCACCGCGGATCGACCTGAAGGTGCTCGTCGTCGACGACGGCGGCAGCTCGGTCCAGGCGGTCACCGCGGAACTCCGGGACACCGGAGTCCCGTACACCCGCGTCGAGCTGGGCAGCGCGAGCCGCCCGGTCATCAACGCGGCGTTCCTCAGCGACACCCTCGACGGCCGGCCGCGCGCCAAGTACCAGGGCGTCGTCCTGCCGAACGAGAACCCCTTCGGCGAGGGCTCGGCCGAGATGGCCGCGCTCGCCGCGTACGAGACGACGTACGGGATCCGCCAGGTCGACGCCTACACCTGGGCGCACCCGGGCGTCGGGCTGGAGTACACCGACAACGGCGGCTACAGCGGCCAGCTCGACGGCACCCAGGCCGCCGTCACCCCGGCCGGCAAGGCGGGCCCCTTCGCCTACCTCGGCGGACAGGTCACCTTCGAGGACAACTCCGCCCTCGTCCCCGAGAGCTTCGGGTTCATGGGCAAGCCGCGCCCCGGCTACACCAGCTACCTCGACGCCCCCGTCGGCGCGGGCCGGGCCTCGCTCGTCGGCGAGTACGCCCACGACGGGCGCAGCGAACTGGTCGTCACCTTCGGCTACAACCAGTACCAGCAGCAGTTCCGGCTGCTCGCCCGCGGCATCGTCGACTGGCTCACCCAGGGGGTCCACCTCGGCCAGAGCCGCAACTACTTCGCGGTCCACGTCGACGACGTCTTCGCCCCCGACGCCCGCTGGAACAAGGACCTGAACTGCACGCCGGGCGACTACGCCTGCGCGGGCGGCGAGGGCAAGGAGAGCACCATCCGGATGACCGCCGCCGACGCCGTGTACGCGGCGCAGTGGCAGACGTCCAAGAACTTCAAGCTCGACATGCTCTTCAACGGGGGCGCCGGCGAGGAGTGGAAGGCCGCGAACGGCGGGGTCGACGCCCTGACCGCCCAGCTCGTCGCCGACCGCGCCAAGTACCGCTGGATGAACCACACCTACACCCACCCGTTCCTCGGCTGCGTCCAGAACACCGCCGTCGTCCCCTGGACCTGCACGAAGAACGCCCAGGGCGCCGTCCAGTACATGAGCCGCGCGGACATCGCCGCCCAGATCCGCGACAACAACAACTGGGCCGCCTCCAAGGGCATCACCACCGACCGGACCGAGCTCGTCACCGGCGAGCACTCCGGCCTCAAGACCGCGCCGCAGCAGCCCGTGGACAACCCCAACCTGGCCGGCGCCCTCGCCGACACCGGGGTCAAGTGGGCCGGCAGCGACAACTCCCGCGAGCCCGCCCAGCGGGCGGTCGGCGCGGCCCTCACCGTCCCCCGGCACCCGATGAACGTGTACTACAACACGGGCACCAACGCCGAGATGGCCGACGAGTACAACTGGATCTACACCAGCCGCGCCGCCGGCGGCAGCGGCGCCTGCGAGGACAACCCGGGGACCTCCACCTGCCTCCCGGCCGCGCTCGACGTCAACACCGGCTACCTCCAGTACATCGTCCCGCAGGAGGCCCGGACCGCCCTGCGCCACGTCCTGGCCAACGACCCCCGCCCGCACTACGTCCACCAGGCCAACCTGGCCGAGGACCGGACCCTCTACCCCGTGCTCGACCAGGTCCTCGACACCTACCGCACCCTGTACGCGCCCAGCGCGCCGATCGTCAACCAGACCATGAAGGACACCGGCGTCGAGTTCCAGCGCCGCGCCGCCTGGGACAAGGCGCTCGCGGACGGCAAGGTCACCGCGTACCGCATCGGCACCACCGTCACCGTGAAGGCGCCCTCCGGAGTCGTCGCCCCGGTCACCGCCCCCACCGGGACGAAGAAGCAGATGCTGCTCGGCACCAGCGACTTCGGCACCGCGTACGCGGGCACCCGCTCCACCTGGACCGCACCGGAGCTGATGCAGAGCGCCGTCACGCTCAAGCTGCCCAGCTGACCTTCCCTCACGTCCACGCCGGCCGGCTGACCGTCCGTCACGCTCACGCCGTCCGGCCGACCGTCCGTCCCGCAAGCCGTCACGAGCAACACCCAGCGCCGGCGCTCCGCACACCCATGGGCGCCGGCCCCTTTTCCGTCCTGGGGGGACACACCGTATGAGCCATGGGCGTCACGTCACCATGCTCACCGAAGGCACTTACCCGCACGTCCACGGGGGCGTCAGCACCTGGTGCGACCAACTGGTACGCGGTATGCCGGAAGTCGACTTCAACGTCATAGCCCTGACCGGCTCCGGACGCGAGCCGGTCACCTGGGAACTGCCGCGCAACGTCTACCGGCACACCGCCGTCCCGCTCTGGGGTCCGCCCCCCGGACGCGGCCGCCGTTCGGCCCTGCGCGGCAAGGCCCACCGCCGCTTCACCGAGGTCTACGAGGCCTTCCTGCTCTCCCTGCTCGACCCCGCGGGAGATACCGCCCGGCACGGGTTCTCCGCCGCCCTGCGCGAACTGGCCGTCCTCGCCAGGGCCGGAAAACTCGCCCCGGCCCTGCGCTCCGAATCGGTTCTGCGGCTGCTGATGACCGTATGGACCCGCCCCGGCCTCACCACCGCCGCGGCCGCGCCCACCATCCACGACGCGCTCACCGCCACCGACCTGCTGGAACACGCGCTGCGCCCGCTCGGCGTACGGATCCCGCCCGACAGCGTCGCCCACGCCGTCAGCAGCGGCCTCGCCACCCTCCCCGCCCTCGCCGCCAAACACCTCGACGGGGTCCCCTTCCTGCTCACCGAGCACGGCATCTACCTGCGCGAGCGCTACCTCGGCTACCGCAGCGCCGGCCAGCGCTGGCCCGTCAAGGCGCTCATGCTCGGCTTCTACCGCGAGCTCAACACCGAGGGCTACCGGCAGGCCGACCTGATCACGCCCTGCAACCAGTACAACCGCCGCTGGGAGGAGCGCGGAGGCGCCGACTCCGAGCGCATCCGCACCGTCTACAACGGCGTCGACCCGCACGCCTTCCCCGAAGCCGGCCCCGAACCGGAGGTGCCCACCCTCAGCTGGTGCGGACGCATCGACCCGATCAAGGACCTCGAAACCCTCATCCGGGCCTACGCCTTCATGCGCGAGGAGCTGCCCGCCCTGCGGCTGCGCCTCTTCGGACCGGTCCCGGCCGGCTGCGAGGCGTACCGGCTCCGCCTGGAGGAACTCGCCGCCGAACTCGGGGTGGGCGACGGGATCACGTACGAGGGCCGCATCGAGCAGGTGGCCCGGGCCTACGCCGCCGGCCACGTCGTGATGCTCTCCAGCATCAGCGAGGGCTTCCCCTTCAGCATCATCGAAGCCATGTCCTGCGGCCGCACCACCGTCTCCACCGACGTCGGCGGGGTCCGCGAGGCCGTCGGCGACACCGGCCTGGTCGTCCCGCCGCGCGAGCCCGAGACCATGGCCCGCGCCACCCTCGCCCTGCTCCGCGACGACGAACGCCGCGCCGAGCTCGGCCGGCTGGCCCGCAAGCGGGTGGTGGAGAAGTTCACCCTCCACCAGTCCGTCGACGGCTTCCGGCACATCTACCGGGAACTGGCCGGCCAGCCCGTGCTGCCCGTCCACGCCGGCGACAGCTGGACCCAGCGGCTCGCCGATCCCTGGTACCGCGAACTCGCCGCCCTGGGACGTCCCCGGCCCGACTCCGCCGAAGGAGGCCTGTGGTGAGCGGATCCCTCTGGCTCAAGCCGCCCGGCGCCGGCAACGGCGCCGACACCCTCCCGGCCATCCCGCGGCCCCGCCGCGAGGGCCCCGGCCCGGCCGCCGACCCGATGGACGAACTCGCCGCACGCCTCGACGGGTTCATCTCCGCCGCCGTCCACCCCGACGAGATCGCCGCCATCCTCGAATCCGACGGCATGACGGACGAGTACATCCGGCTCACCTACGGCCGGCACGACTCCTTCGGCCTCGCCGAGGAGCTCTACGCCCGGGTCCCGCGCTCCTTCCCGGACCCGGGCGCCGCCCCCGACCCCTGGAAGGTCTCCCTCACCGCCTGCCTGCTGCGCGGGGTGATCTTCGCCCTGCCCGGTCTGGCCTACCTCCTCGGCGCACCCCTCCTCGAAGGGCCCCAGGACCGGCTCGGCCTGCCCGCGGGAACGCTCACCCTGCTCGCCGGGGCGCTCATCGGCTGGGTCTGGGACCAGACCCTGTCCCACCGGGCCTACTCCTGGCTCGGCACGGGCGACCGGGCCGCCGCCGGCCGGACCCTGCTCGTCGGCGCCCCCGCCGGCGCCCTGCTGGGCACCGCCGCCGCGCTGGCCGTGCCCGGCGGGCCGCCCTTCTCCTACGCCTTCGCCGCCGGACAGGCCCTCTACGTCGGGGCCGCCACCGTCCTGCTGGTCCTCGGCCGGGAGCGGGTGCTGCTCGCCGCACTCGGCCCGATGGCCGTGGGGGCGCTGCTCGCGCTCTTCGTCGACCTGCCCGTGCCGGTACGGGTGACCCTGCTCGTGGTGTCCCTCGCGGCGGCCTGCGTCCTGGCCGTACGGGAACTCCCGCTGGCCGACGGGACGCGCGCCGCCGTGGTGCGCATCCGCGGCTGGGCGGCGCGCCGGCCCGGCAAGGGCCCCGTGCGCTGGCGGATGCTGCGCGGCGCCGAGGAGCAGCTCGCGGCCCGCGGGCCGCGCCTCGGGGACTCGGTGCCGTACGGGGTCTTCGGCCTCGGCACCGGCCTGCTCGTGCTGTACGCCGCCCTCGGGGAGGTGCTCGCCGGCGGCCCCGCCGAAGCGGTCGCCGCGCCCTCGGCGGTGGCCCTCACCCTCAGCATGGGCCCCGCCGAATGGCTGCTCCACCGGTTCCGCAGCGGCAGCCTCTCCGGGCTCCAGGGAGCCCGCTCGCCCGCCGCGTTCCGGCAGCGGATGCTCGGCACACTGGCCCGGTGCCTCGCCGTCTACCTGGCGGTGCTGCTGCTCCTGGGCCTGACCGGCACCCTCCTGTGGCCCGGCGCCCCCGGCCTCACCACGGTCCGGGTCGCCACGCTGCTGCTGCTCGGCGCGGTGATGTGGACCGGGCTGCTCCTGCAGTCCTTCGGCGCGGTCCGCCCCGCCGCCGCCGTCTGCGCCTCGGCCGCCGTCGCCCAGAGCCTGGCCCTGCTGACCGGGCTGGGCCAGCCCCGCGCGGTCCAGCTGGTGGTGGCGGGCACCGCCGCCGCCGTCCTGGCCGCCCTGGTCTGCCTGCTCCTCGGCCGCGCCACCGCCCACCGATGACGTACGAGAAGACGTACGAGACGTACGAGACGCAGGAGAAGAAGGACCCCATGCTGCTGGTGCCCCTCTACGAGCACCCCGCCGACCGGCCCGAGGACTGGGAGCGGCTCATCCGCGCCGCCGGCCGGCTGCACTCCGTGGTGCTCAACCCCGACAACGGGCCGGGCTCCGCCCCCGACGAACGGTTCGCCGTCGTCGCCGAGCGGCTGCGCGCCGCCGGCGTACCCGTCCTCGGATACGCCGACACCGACTACGGGCGGCGCCCGCACGCCGCGGTGGTGCAGGACCTGCTGCGCCACCGCGACTGGTACGCCACCGACGGGGCCTTCCTCGACCAGGCCTGCGCCGACCCGGAACTCCTCCCGCACTACGGGCGGCTCGCGGTCGCGGCGCGCGCCGCGGGCGCCCGCACCCTCGTCCTCAACCACGGGGTCCACCCGCACCCCGGCTACGCCGAACTCGCGGACCTGCTCGTCACCTTCGAGGGCCCCTGGGACGCCTACCGGGAGGCCGCGGTACCGCCCTGGACCGCGGACCATCCCGCCCAGCGGTTCTGCCACCTCGTGTACGCGGTGCCCCCGGGCGCGCCCGCCGCCCAACTCGCCGAGGAACGGCGGGCCGGCGTGCACTGCGCGGTCCCCGGGTCCGGCGCACACCCGTGGGGGACCCTCCCGTACGCCCTGGAGGCGGCGGGATGAAACGCCTCGGACCGCTGCTGCTCCTGCCGCTGCTGCTCCTCGCCGCACTGCTCGCCGCCTGTACCGCGGGGCCGCCGGACGACGGCGAGGACGAGGACGCGCCGCACGCGTGGCCCGAGCAGGCGCCGGGCGAGATCTGGCGACCCCCGCCGGGCGTCGGCTGGCAGTGGCAGCTCACCGGGAAGCTCGACACCTCGGTGAAGGTGCCCGTGTACGACGTCGACGGTTTCACCACCACCGAGGAACAGGTCGCCGAGCTGAAGAAGGCCGGGCGCAAGACCATCTGCTACCTCTCCACCGGAGCCTGGGAGGACTTCCGCCCCGACGCGGACGCCTTCCCGAAGGACCTGATCGGCCGGGGCAACGGCTGGGAGGGGGAACGCTGGCTGGACGTCCGGCGGGTGGCCGAACTGGAACCGCTGATGGCCAAACGGTTCGACATGTGCCGGGACAAGGGCTTCGACGCCGTCGAGCCGGACAACATGGACGGCTACCGCAACACGACCGGCTTCCCGCTGACGGCGGAGGACCAGCTGCGGTACAACCGGCTGATCGCGAAGCTGGCCCACGACCGGGGGCTGGCCGTCGGCCTGAAGAACGACCTGGACCAGATCCCGCAGCTCGTCGACGCGTTCGACTTCGCGGTGAACGAGCAGTGCGCGCAGTACGACGAGTGCGAGCTGCTGAAGCCGTTCATCGCGGCGGGCAAGGCCGTGTTCCACGTGGAGTACGAACTGCCGCCCGGCCGCTTCTGCGCCCGCTCGCGCGAACTGAAGCTGAGCTCCTTGCAGAAGCACTACGACCTGGACGCGTGGCGCCGGCCCTGCCGCTGAGGCCGGGCGCTGAGGCCGGGCGGGCTTCAGACGGGGAGGATGGCGTGGACGCGGTAGCCGCCGCCGAAGCGGGGGCCCGCGAAGCAGGAGCCGCCGAGGGCGCCGGCCCGCTCCCGCATGCCGAGCAGTCCGTGCCCGCCCCCCGGCTCCGCGGCGGACGGCTCCGCGCCCCCGTCGTCCAGCACGGTCACCTCCACCGACGGCCCGACCCGGACCACGCTGACCTCGGCCCGGGCCCCGGGCCCCGCGTGCTTGCGCACGTTGGTCAGCGCCTCCTGGATCACCCGGTACGCCGCCAGGTCCACCGCCGCCGGCAGCGCCCCCGCCTCGCGGTCCAGCTGGACGATCACCTTCACCGGCAGCCCGGCGTGCCGGAAGGTGTCCACCAGCTCCTCCAGGACGCCCAGCCCCGGCGCGGGCTCCGTCGGCGCCTCCGGGTCACCGGACTGCCGCAGCAGCCCCACCGTGGCCCGCAGCTCGTTGAGCGCCGACCGGCTGGCGTCCCGTACGTGGGCCAGCGCCTCCTTTGCCTGGTCCGGCCGCTTGTCCATGACGTGCGCCGCCACTCCCGCCTGCACGTTGACCAGCGCGATGTGGTGGGCCACCACGTCGTGGAGGTCCCGGGCGATCCGCAACCGCTCCTCGGCGACCCGCCGCCGGGCCTCCTCGTCCCGGGTCCGCTCGGCGCGCTCGGCCCGCTCCCGGATGGCGTCGACGAAGGCCCGCCGACTGCGCACGGCGTCGCCGGCGGCCGCGGCCATGCCCGTCCAGGCGAAGATCCCGATGTTCTCCTGCCCGTACCAGGGCAGCGGTCCGGCGAGCATCGCCACGCCCGTCAGCCCGGCCATGGTGAGCAGCCCGATCCGCCAGGTCGTGGGCCGGTCGGTGCGGGCGGCCACCGTGTACAGGGCGATCACCGCGGACATCACGACGGGCGCCCGCGGCTCCCCGGTGGTCAGCTCCACCAGCGAGAGCCCGCAGGTCACGGCCAGTACGGCGCGCGGCTGCCGGCGTCGGAACACCAGGGCGGCCGCGCCGAGCAGCATCAGCAGCAGTGAGAGGGGCTCGGGGGTGCGCGTCCCGAAGGTGGGCCCGTGCGGTCCGTGCGGATCGGCGAAGGAGCCGACGACCATGGCGGTGAACGCCCCGAACGCCAGCACGGCGTCGGTCGCGAGCGGATGGGCCCGCATCCACTGCCGGGTGGGGGCGAACCGCCCGAGGTCTGTCGTCACCCCGATACGGTACGGCCTGCCCGGCACCCCCTAGGGCGGTGGCTGTCCCACGGCGGCACGGGAGCGCACCGGGTGCCACTGCGCCCGCACCACGCACACCGCCATCACCGCCGCGATCGCCGCCAGGTGCTCCTTGCCCGCCAGGTTGTCCTTGACGAGCACCTCGCCGATCATCGCCAGGATCACGACGGCGCCGGTCAGGTACGCCCGGTAGCGCCAGCAGACGTAGATGGCGAGCCCCACCACGGCCGCCGACGGTCCCGTGTCGTTGACGATCCGGTCGGACACGGGCAGGCCGAAGGGATGGTCGTGGCCCAGCGCGAGCCCGATCCGCGCGTACGTGGTCCCGGCGAGGGTGGCGACGTAGCCGATCAGCAGGGTGCGCCACCAGCCGATGCAGATCTCGGAGATCCCGAAGACGAGCAGGATCTGCGCGAGCGCCCCCCACACCGGCAGGTCCAGGGCGGGGACGAACAGCGACAGGGGGGTGCGCAGCAGGGCCAGCCAGAGGGGGTCGGCGGCCTTGACCGATCCGAGGTCCTGGACCGGCTGGAAGCCCCAGGGGGTGTTCTGCACGATCTGGAAGACGGACGTCAGACAGACCGCGCCGATGGTCATCGGGACCGCCCGCCACCTGTCGCGGACGAGCGCGTTCCGGACGGTCCGGAACAGGGGCCCCCACTCACGGCGGGCGAACCGCCGGAGTGGGGAGGTGTGCCACGCTGTCAACGGCGGGTCTCCAGGTGTCTGCGGTGCAGCCACTTCGGAAGGCCGGGGGCCTCCAGGAAGCCTTCGGCCCGGCCGGCCGCGACACCGATCCGCAGCAGGTCCGAACTCTTCTCGAAGAGCATGAACCGCGGTTCCCAGATCGGCCGGTATTTGGCGTTGGCCCGGTAGAGGGACTCGATCTGCCACCAGCGGGAGAAGAAGCTGAGCAGCGAGCGCCACATCCGCAGCACCGGACCCGCGCCGAGCTTGGACCCGCGCTCGAAGACGGACCGGAACATCGCGAAGTTCAGCGAGACCTGGGTGACCCCGATCTCCTTGGAGCGTTCGAGGAGTTCGATGACCATGAACTCCATCAGGCCGTTCTCGGAGTCCCGGTCGCGGCGCATCAGGTCGAGCGACAGGCCCTTGGGCCCCCACGGTACGAAGGACAGCACGGCGCGCAGTTCGCCGTTGCCGTCGGTGCATTCCAGCATCACGCACTGGCCGTCGGCGGGATCACCCAGCCGGCCCAGCGCCATGGAGAAGCCGCGCTCGGTGGCGCCGTCGCGCCAGTCGTCGGCGCGGCGCACCAGCTCGGCCATCTCGTCGGCCGGGATGTCGGCGTGGCGACGGATGCGGACCGTGTACCCGGCGCGCTTGACGCGGTTGAACGCCTGCCGGACGGTCCGCATGGCGCGGCCCTCCAGGGTGAACTCGGCGGTCTCGACGATCGCCTCGTCGCCCAGTTCGAGGGCGTCCAGGCCGTGCCGGGCGTAGATCTGCCCGGCTTCCTCGCTCGCGCCCATGACGGCCGGCACCCAGCCGTGTTCGCGGGCCTCGGCCAGCCACGGGTCGATGGCGCCGGGCCAGGCCTCGGGGTCGCCGATGGGGTCGCCGGAGGCCAGCGAGACACCGCCGACGACGCGGTAGGTGACGGCGGCCTTGCCGGTGGGGGACCAGATGACGGACTTCTCCCGGCGCAGCGCGAAGTAGCCGAGCGAGTCGCGGTCGCCCTGGCGGGCCAGCAGCGCCCGCAGCCGCTCCTCGTCCTCCTCGCTGATCGGGTCGACGGCGCGGCGCGAGCGGAAGGCGGCGAAGAGGACGGCGAGCAGCAGCAGCATCGACATGACGTTGATGACGACGTCCACCCAGGCGGGCGTGGTGATCGCCTCGTAGGCCCGGTCGTCCGGGGCGAGGGTGATCAGCCGCATCACGCCGTACTTCCAGCGCGCCAGGAAGGTGGCCTCGGAGCTGTGCGGGGCGGTGTTGGCGGCGCCGACGAGCAGGGCCGCGACGAGCGAGGTGACGAGCAGGCCGACGGCGGCGACGGCGGTGGCCAGCGCCGGGTTGGAGCGGTCGCCCTTGGCGTAGAACTCGCGGCGGCCCAGCAGCAGGGCGCCGGTGAAGGCGGCCGTCAGGGCCAGGGAGACCCAGTTCTGCGGATGCTCGCGGATCTCCTCGTACGCGAAGAGCGCGTAGGCGAGGAGCAGGGCCAGGAGGCCGCTGAGGACGAGGTTGAGGATCCAGGAGGCGCGCTTGCGGCGGCCGAGGGTGACGGCGAGCAGCAGCGTGAACAGCCCGGAGGCGAAGCCCGCCGTGAGCATGTACGGGGTGTAGAAGTCCTCGACGTTGTGGCGCCGCAGGTCCTGCCCGAGGGAAACCCACACCGCGCTGAGGAAGTTGACGAAGGTGACGGCGCGCAGGTACCAGACCGCGAACGCGGCGCCGCGCCGTGAGCGGGCGGACCCCCGGGCCGGTTCTCGTCCGGCCTCCCGGCCCGGTTCCCTGCCGGCCTCCCGGCCTCCCCCTGCCGACTTGCCGGCGGGGTTGCCGCCGGTCTCTTTCCTGCCGGATGACGGACCGGTCGCCGGTGAGGCGGTGCGGTCGGTCTCTGCGCTGGTCAAACGGACCTCTCCCATAAAAAGCGATCATATGGGGCGCCGCTGTCCGTGGTTGGGCGGTCCGGGACCACGGCCTGGTCAGGACCGCGGGCCCCGGTGGCTCATTCCGTCGGCTCCGCCGCCGCCCGCTCAGGGAGTTCCGCCGCGAGTGCGGCGGCCGCCTGGACGAGGGGGAGAGCCAGCAATGCCCCGGTACCTTCGCCCACTGTGACGCCGTGGTCGAGCACAGGGTTGAGCGCCATCCGATCCAGTGCCTTCGCCTGGCCGGGTTCGCCGCTGGCCTGACCGGCCAGCCACCAGTCCGGCGCCCGGAACGCGGCCCGCTGGGCCACCAGCCCGCAGGCCGCCGAGACCACGCCGTCGAGGATGACCGGCGTACGGCGCACCGCGCACTGGAGCAGGAAACCGGTGATGGCGGCCACGTCCGCGCCGCCCACCGCGGCCAGCAGCGCGACCTGGTCGCCCAGCACCGGGCGGGCCCGGCGCAGCGCGTCGCGGATCGCCGCGCACTTGCGCATCCAGGTCAGGTCGTCGATGGGCAGCCCGCCGCGGCCGGTGACCACCGAGGCGTCGGTGCCGCACAGTGCGGCGACGAGGGTCGCGGCGACGGTGGTCCCGCCGACGCTGAGGTCACCGAGGACGACCAGGTCCGTGCCGGAGTCGGCCTCCTCGTCGGCGATGCGCATCCCGAGCCGGACCGCAGCCTCGGCCTCCTCGGCCGTCAGCGCGTCCTCCACGTCGATGCGGCCGCTGCCGCGCCGCACCCGGTGCCCGGTCACGTCCGCGGGGAGCAGCCCGGGATCGCAGTCCAGGCCGGCGTCGACGATCCGTATCGTGGCGCCGAGCCGGCCGGCGAGGACGGCGACGGGGCTGGCCCCGTCCAGGACGGCCCGCACCAGCTCGTGGCCGGTGGACGCGGCCCGCGCGGAGACGCCCGCGGAGGCGACCCCGTGGTCGGCGGCGAACAGCACCACGCGGGGGCGCTCGATCGGCTTGACCGGCACCTGCCCCTGCGCGGCGGCGAGCCACTCGGCGAGCTCGTCCAGCCGGCCCAACGCGCCGGGTGGCACGGCGAGGCGCTCACGGCGTTCCTCGGCATCACGCCGGACGCCCCCGTCGGGGCGCTCGATCAGATCGGAGAAGTCGTCGAGATTCAGCGTGCTCATCTGCCAGAGAGTACAGCCGGTGAGGCGCACCCTCAGGCCTTGGGCGAAGCCCCCGAGTTCACGTTCCCGGCGGCCTCCCGCGGCCCGGCCGCCGGCCCGGTTCCGGGGCCCGTCCACGGCCCGCTCCGCGCGGTCACCCCGGTGGTTCCTTGAGCAGGCTCGCCTGCCCCGCGACGACCAGCAGCACGTGCTCGCACTCGCCGGCGACCCGCGCGTTCAGCCGGCCCAGCTCGTCCCGGAAGCGGCGGCCCGAGGCGGTCGCGGGGACGACGCCCGAGCCGACCTCGTTGCTGACCAGCACCACGCGGCGCCGGGTCGCGCGCACCGCGGCCACCAGCCCGGCGGTGCGCTCGCCGAGCTTGCGCTGCCCGCTCTCGGCCCAGACGGCGTCGTCCCAGGCGCCCGCCCGGTCCATCGCGTCCGTCAGCCACAGCGCCAGGCAGTCGATCAGCAGCGGCGGCCCCTCCTCGGCCAGCAGCGGGACCAGCTCGCAGGTCTCCACCGTCCGCCAGCTGCCCGGCCGGCGCTCCCGGTGCAGGCCGATCCGCTGCGCCCATTCCACGTCCCCGTTCCGGGTGCCGCCGGTGGCCACGTAGACCACCTCGGGGAAGGACTCCAGCCGCCGCTCCGCCTCCACGGACTTGCCCGAGCGGGCCCCACCCACCACCAGGGTCCGGCGCGGCAGGTCCGGCACCGGGCGGTACTCCCCGACGGTCACGGTCGTCCCGTCCGGCACGGCCCGGGCCCCGGCCGCCGCCAACCGGCGCTCCAGCTCCCGGCCCGGCGCGACGTCGTGGTCCAGGTGGACGGCGATCACGTCCGTGGCCGGGCCGACGGCCCCGCTCGCCCGCAGCCGGGCGAGGGCCTCGGGCCGCCCCGGCACATCGGCGAGCACCACGTCGTACGGGCGCTGCCCGGTCACGTCGTTCGTCCCGGCCGGGGCCCCGCCGGGCGGCAGGTACAGCAGCCGGCCGCCGTCCGGGCCCGTCACCTCGTACCCGGTGCCCGGCGCGTCCATCGGCACCGCCCGCACCCGGTGTCCGGAGATCACCGCGAGCTCGCGCCCGTCCGGGACCCGCCCCGCGGCCGGCAGCCCGGGCGGCAGCTCCACGGCGGGTCCGTCGTGCGGGTGGGTCAGCAGGACCTGCCGTACGCCGGCCAGCGGATGTCCGGCCCGGGCGCCGGCCAGCACGGCACCGGGCGTCAGGTCGAGGAGGAGCGCCCCGTCGACCAGTACGGCCGTGGCGGCGCGCGACCAGGCGCCGACGGAGACCGCGCAGGCCGCACAGGGGCAGTCGGGACGGGGCAGGCCCTCGGGGGTGCCGGTGCCGAGCAGAGTGAGTTCCACAGGATGATCCTCCCGCGTCCCCGAGACTGCTGCGCGCCCGGTTACTCTGCGGGCAGACTCAGGGCAGGAAGCGTGCGAGCAACGGAGGCGGACATGGCGTGGACGTGGCGGTTCGAGACGGCCGACGGCACCGAGACGAGCCCGTCGGTGGTACCGGAGGAGTTCACCACGCAGGGGGACGCGGAGTCCTGGATCGGTGAGTACTGGAAGGACCTGCTGGACGGCGGCACCGAGCAGGTGAAGCTGTCCGACGACAACGGGACCGAGCTCTACACGATGAGCCTGCGCTCGGCCCTGGAGGCGTAGCGGTCCTCAGCCTCGCCGACGGTTGAGGCGCGGGGCGCGGGGGCGCAGCCCCCGTGACCCCGCGCAGCCGGGGGTCAGCCCCGCACGCCGCACAAGTGCAGCAGCGCGGCCACGCCGCGGTAGGGGTCGGTCCGCCCCGCGCGGTCCTCGGCGGTGAGCAGCCGCTCCAGTTCCTCGTCCGGCGGCAGCACCTCGCCCGCCTCGGTGCCGTCGGTGAAGACGCGTACGCCGTACCAGGCGCCCAGCGGAGCACCGATCCCGGCCAGCGTGGCCGTCAGCCCGGCCAGCCTGTCGGCGCGCACGTCCAGGCCCAGCCGGTTCGTGTACTCCGTGCTGTCGAAGGCGTCCAGCGCGCCCTTCCAGTCGCCGTCCAGCCCGGGCCGCATGGCGAGCGCGTCGCCGTTGCGCACCAGCAGGGACAGCAGACCGCCCGGGGCCAGCATCCGGGCCAGCCCGGCGAGCATGGCGTCCGGCTCGGGCACGTACATCAGCACCCCGTGGCACAGCACCACGTCGAAGCTGCCCGGCAGGAAGTGGGCGCCGGTCTCGCGCCCGTCCCCCTCCATGAGCTGCACCCGGTCGCGGATCCCGGCGGGCTCCTCGGCCAGTGCCGCACGGGCGACCGCCAGCATGCCGGGGTCCTGCTCCAGACCCGTCACCTTGTGCCCGGCCCGGGCCAGCCGCAACGCCTGGGTGCCCTGGCCCATCCCCACGTCGAGGACGCGCAGGCGCTGCCCGACCGGGAAGCGCTGCGCGATCTGCTCGTCGACCTGCCGGCCCACCAGTTCCTGCCGGACGGCGTTACGCAGTCCGCCCAGGCCCTCGAGCCAGATCCGCGCGCCCTCGGAGAATCCGCTCAGGGCCGTTCCCCGCGCTTGACCTGCGGCTTCGGCAGGCGCAGCCGGCGCATCTGGAGGGTGCGCATGAGGCCGTACGCGACGGCGCCGCGGCGCGGCTCGTCCGGGAAGCGCTCGTTCAGCGCCTTGCGCAGGCGGAACAGCAGGCCGATGGAGTCGACGATGATCAGGACGATCACGCCGAGCCACAGCAGCAGGGCGACGTTCTGGATCGTCGGCTGCCGGATCATGCTGAGCACCAGGATGACCACGGCCAGGGGCAGGAACATCTCGGCGACGGAGAAGCGGGAGTCCACGAAGTCGCGGACGTACCTGCGGACGGGACCCTTGTCCCGGGCGGGCAGGTAACGCTCGTCGCCGCTGGCCAGCGCCTCGCGCTGCCGGGACATCTCGGCGCGGCGGCGCTCACGGGCTCGCTTGGCATCCTCCTTGCGGTTGCCGGTCGAGGCCACCACGGCCTTGCGCTGCGACTGGGCCACAGCACGCTTCGGCGTAGGGCGGCCCTTCGGGGCCTGCGGATCACGGGGCTGCGAGAGGTCGGCGCTCACCTTGTCGGTGGCGGCGGCCTTCTCTTCCTTGGAGGAGCGGCTACCAAACACAAAACCCAAGCCTACGTGGTCGTGGGCACGGGCCCCACCCCGGCGGGGAACGATCCGGCAACGGCGGGCGTCTTCCCCCTTGCACGGTGTGTGCGGTGTCCGCCTCTCCTGGGATCACCTACTCCTTACGCCTGATACGGCGTGGCTGTAGTCGTCCTGGAGGAGGAGCGCATCCGTACTCGAACAGTGCGGTAATGGAGACAGGGCCCGTACTGTGGGACCTGTCGGTGACCTGGAGCACAGTCCGTCTAGAAGGGGGCGCGCGAAGCCCATGAGCGGTGTCATGAAGCGTATGGGGATGATCTTCCGCGCGAAGGCGAACAAGGCCCTTGACCGGGCCGAGGACCCGCGCGAAACCCTCGACTACTCGTACCAGAAGCAGCTGGAGCTGCTGCAGAAGGTGCGCCGCGGAGTCGCCGACGTGGCGACCTCCCGCAAGCGCCTGGAGCTGCAGCTGAACCAGCTCCAGGGGCAGTCCGCCAAGCTGGAGGACCAGGGCCGCAAGGCGCTCGCCCTCGGCCGCGAGGACCTGGCCCGCGAGGCCCTGTCCCGCCGCGCCTCGCTCCAGCAGCAGGTCAGCGACCTGGAGGTGCAGCACCAGACCCTGCAGGGCGAGGAGGAGAAGCTGACCCTCGCCGCCCAGCGGCTCCAGGCCAAGGTGGACGCCTTCCGGACGAAGAAGGAGACCATCAAGGCCACCTACACCGCGGCCCAGGCGCAGACCCGGATCGCCGAGTCCTTCTCCGGCATCTCCGAGGAGATGAGCGACGTCGGCCTGGCCATCCAGCGGGCCGAGGACAAGACCGCCCAGCTGCAGGCCCGGGCCGGCGCGATCGACGAGCTGCTGGCCTCCGGCGCGCTCGACGACCAGAGCGGGCTGGGCTCCAAGGACGACATCCAGGCCGAGCTGGACCGCCTGTCGGGCGGTACGGACGTGGAGCTGGAGCTCCAGCGCATGAAGGCCGAGCTGGCGGGCGGCCCGTCCGCGCAGCAGCAGGCCATCGAGGGCGGTGCCCAGGGCGGCGCCCAGCAGTCCCCCCAGACCCAGCACCGGTTCGACAAGCAGTAGGACGGGGCCCGTCATGATTGTCCGCATCATGGGGGAAGGTCAGGTGGAGCTGGCCGACAGCCACTTCGCCGAGCTCAACAAGCTGGACGACGAACTGCTCGCGGAGATGGAGAGCGGCGACTCGGAGGGCTTCCGGCGCACGCTGGACGCCCTGCTCGAAGCGGTACGGCGGCTGGGCCGGCCGCTCCCGGACGACGCGCTGGAGCCGTCCGAGCTGATCCTGCCCGGCGCCGACGCGAGCCTCGACGAGGTCAGGGAGATGCTCAGCGACAACGGCCTGATCCCGGGCTGAGTCCGCACGGCAGCCGGACGCACGCACCCACCGACACCGGACGTCACGACGGGCCCTTCCCCTCGGGGGGAGGGCCCGTCGCGGGTTCGCCCTCACTGCGGCGGCTTCTCCAGGGAGACGGCATTGCGCTCGGGGTCGGGGGTGCCGCCGATGAAGTTCTCGAACCTGCGGCGCGGCCGCGCCCAGCGCCGGTCGTGGTGGAAGGCGCGCAGCCCGGCCTTGGCACGGGCGCGCGGGCGGTTCGCGTAGAACCTCTTCGCGTACGGGGACCCGGGCCGGGCCAGCCGGATCGCCCCGACCAGCGCCACGAAGGGCACGATCACCCCGAAGAGCGCGGTGCGCGCCTTGCCCTTCCACAGGGCGATCAGGGCCAGGAAGAAGTTGAAGGCCGCGTTCATGGCGACCAGCCCGCGGCTCTGACGCTCCTCGGGGGTCAGGTCGTTGACCCCGAAGGGCACGAACCCGCCCAGCACGAGGGCGACCACCGCCGCCGTCACGACCACGATCTCCACGCTCTTGCGGCCCTGCTCGCTCCAGTAGACGTCGTCGAGGTGCAGGATCAGCGCGAACTCGTCCAGGACCAGGCCCGCACCCAGCCCGAAGATCACGGCCGAGAGCGCCCCGCCGAAGCCGTACCGGCCGGCGCCGACCGCGCCGAAACCGCCGATGATCACAAGGATCACGCCGGGGACGACGTGGTGGATGTGCAGACCGCCCGGGGTGACGTTCTTGAAGGGGCCGCGGCCGGCCCGGATCATCCGGGTGATCACACGGGTGACCAGGAACGACATCACGAAGGAGAGCAGGGCGAGGAGGAGGGGGAGCTTCCCCGGTTCGACGATGTTCCGATACCACCAGTGACCCATCCCACGGACTCCCTATTTGGCACGTAATGGGTAATTTACCGCTCGCGCCGAGGCGGTAGCGTTCCCGCCGATGACAGATTCGTTCGATGGCCCGCCCCTGACGCCGCCCCCGGAACGCGCCTCGTTCCCCGACGGCCTCCGCTTCGCCTTCGGCACGCTCACCGTGCTGCCCGCCCGCATCACCCGCTGGGACCGTCCCGCCGCCCGCACCGGAATGGCCTGCGCCCCGCTCGCCGGGCTGGTCGTGGGCGTGCTCGCGGCCGTCCCCGGAGTGCTCCTGCTGGTCCTCGGCGGGGGCCCGCTGCTCGCCGCGGCCGTCACCGTCGCCGTACCGGCCGCGCTGACCCGGGGGCTGCACCTCGACGGGCTCGCCGACACGGCGGACGGCCTGGGCAGCGCCAAACCGGCCGACGAGGCCCTGCGCATCATGAAGCAGTCCGACATCGGCCCCTTCGGCGTCGTGGCCCTGGTCATCGTGATGCTGGTGCAGGTGGCGGCCCTGTCCGAGGCGTACGCCGACAGCTGGATCCGCGGCGGCCTCGCCGCCGTGGTCGCCGCCGTGACGGCCCGCGTCGCCATGACCCTGGCCTGCCGCGAAGGCGTCCCGGGCGCCCGCCCCGGCGGGCTCGGCGCCGCCGTCGCCGAAGTGGTCCCGCGCCCCGTCGCCGCCGTGGTCGCCGCCCTCGCCGTCGCCGCGGCCGGGGCGGCCGCCCTTCCGCTGGGCCTGCCCGCCGCCGCCCGGTACGCGGCGGCGGTCCTGCTGGCCCTGCTCGCCGCGCAGCTCCTGCTCCGCCGCTGCGTACGCCGCTTCGACGGGGTCACCGGCGACGTCTTCGGCGCCCTGGCCGAGGTCGCGGCGACCACCGCCCTGATCGTCCTCGCCCTGGGCTGAGCCGGCGCCGGGCACCGGCGGCCGTCCGGTCCGACGGGACCCGTGCGCCCGGCCCGGGCCGGCCCGCGTACGCTCGCCCCGTGGACGACACGCCGACGGAACTGCCCGCCGCCGCGCCCATCCGGGTGCTGCTCGCCGACGACCAGGCGCTGCTGCGCAGCGCCTTCAAGGTGCTCGTCGACTCCGAACCCGACATGGAGGTCGTCGGCGAGGCCTCCGACGGGGCGCAGGCCTTCGAACTGGCCCGCCGCACCCGCGCCGACGTCGTCCTCATGGACATCCGGATGCCCGGCACCGACGGCCTCGCCGCCACCCGCATGATCAGCGCGGACCCGGAACTCGCCGCCGTGCGCGTGGTGATGCTGACGACCTTCGAGGTCGACGAGTACGTGGTCTCCGCGCTGCGGGCCGGCGCCTCCGGCTTCCTCGGCAAGGGCGCCGAGCCCGAGGAACTGCTGAGCGCCATCCGCATCGCCGCCGCCGGTGAGGCGCTGCTGTCCCCGGCCGCCACCAAGGGGCTCATCGCCACCTTCCTCGCCCAGGGCGGCGGCGCCGACCCGGCCGCCGCCGGGGCCTCGGCCGGGATGCACGCGCAGCGGCTCGCCGCGCTGACCGTCCGGGAGCGCGAGGTCCTCGTACACGTCGCGGCGGGGCTGTCCAACGACGGGATCGCCGGCCGGCTGGAGGTCAGCCCGCTCACCGTCAAGACCCACGTGAACCGGGCCATGGCCAAGCTCGGCGCGCGCGATCGGGCGCAATTGGTGGTCATTGCCTACGAATCGGGACTGGTCCGGCCCCGCGCGGAGGAGGGCGGGAGCAGTCGGCAGTAGTGCGGCGTACTACGGACGCGGTATGCCGCACATAAGGACGGCACCTGCGAGCGACGAAACGCACCCGGAGGATGGAACAGGGTGGGAGTGCCCTCGCGTTCGTCACTGCAGAGAGATCCCACAACCATGTCGTGGCTGTCCCGCTTCAGCCTTGCCCAAAGGGCGTTGGTCGGCCTCGTGTCGATCGTCGCGCTCCTCTTCGGCGCCATAGCCATCCCGCAGCTCAAGCAGCAGCTGCTGCCGTCCATCGAACTGCCGATGGTGTCCGTGCTCGCGCCGTACCAGGGCGCCTCGCCCGACGTGGTGGAGAAGCAGGTCGTCGAACCGATCGAAGCCATGCTCAAGGGCGTCGACGGGATCACCGGCATCACCTCCACCGCCAGCGAGGGCAACGCCCTCATCATGGCCACCTTCGACTACGGCGACAGCGGCACCAAGCAGCTCGTCGCCGACGTCCAGCAGGCCGTCAACCGGGCCCGCGTCCGGCTGCCCGCCGAGGTGGACCCCCAGGTGGTGGCCGGTTCCACCGACGACATCCCGACCGTCATCCTCGCCGTCACCTCCGACAAGGACCAGCAGGCGCTCGCCGACCAGCTGGAACGTTCCGTCGTCCCCGTCCTGTCGGACATCGAGGGCGTCGGCCAGGTCACCGTCGACGGCGTCCAGGACCTCCAGGTCACCGTCACCCCCGACGAGGCCCGGCTCGCGGCCGCCGGCCTCGACGGCGCCGCGCTCGCGCAGGGCCTCCAGGCGGGCGGCGCGGCCGTACCCGCCGGCTCCTTCGACGAGGCGGGCAAGAACCGCACCGTCCGGGTCGGCGCCGGCTACACCTCCCTCGCCCAGGTGGAGGAGCTGCGCCTGAGCCCCGGCCCCGGCAAGCCCGCCGTCCGCCTCGGCGACGTCGCCACCGTGAAGCAGGAGGCGGCCAAGGCCGACTCCCTCACCCGGACCAACGGCAAGCCGAGCCTCGCCCTCGTCCTCACCATGGACAAGGACGGCAGCGCCGTCGCCATCTCCGACGCCGTCAAGGACAAGCTCCCCGAGCTGCGTTCCACCCTCGGCGCCGGCGCGGACCTGACCGTCGTCAGCGACCAGGGCCCGGCCGTCGCCAAGTCCATCTCCAGCCTCACCACCGAGGGCCTGCTCGGCCTGCTCTTCGCGGTGATCGTGATCCTGGTGTTCCTGGCCTCGCTGCGCTCGACGCTGGTCACCGCGGTCTCCATCCCGCTGTCCGTGGTCCTCGCGCTCATCGTGCTGTGGACCCGCGACCTGTCGCTCAACATGCTGACCCTGGGCGCCCTCACCATCGCCATCGGCCGCGTCGTCGACGACTCGATCGTGGTCCTGGAGAACATCAAGCGCCACCTCGGCTACGGCGAGGAGCGCGAGGCCGCCATCATCACCGCAGTCAAGGAGGTCGCCGGCGCGGTCACCTCCTCCACGCTCACCACCGTCGCCGTCTTCCTGCCGATCGGCCTCGTCGGCGGCATGATCGGCGAGCTCTTCGGCTCCTTCTCGCTCACCGTCACCGCGGCCCTGCTGGCCTCGCTGCTCGTCTCCCTGACGGTCGTGCCGGTGCTCTCGTACTGGTTCCTCAGCGCGCCCGAGGGCGTCACCGCGGGGGACGCCGAGAGCGCGGCCGAGGCCCGGCGCGAGGCCGAGGAGAAGGAGGCGCGCAGCCGCCTGCAGAAGTTCTACGTACGGGTCCTCGGCTTCGCCACCCGGCGCCGCCTGACCAGTGTGGCCATCGCCGTGGTCGTCCTCCTCGGCACCTTCGGGATGACCCCGATGCTGAAGACCAACTTCTTCGACCAGGGCGAGCAGGACGTCCTGACGGTCAAGCAGGAGCTCGCCCCCGGCACCTCGCTGGCCGCCTCCGACGAGGCGAGCCGCAAGATCGAGAAGGTGCTGGCCTCGGTCGAGGGCGTCAGGAGCTACCAGGTCACCGTCGGCTCCTCCGGCTTCCTCGCGGCCTTCGGCGGCGGCACGGGCTCCAACCAGGCCTCGTACCAGGTCTCGCTGAAGGACGCGGGTGACGGGGAGGCCGTGAAGAAGCAGATCGAGGACCGGCTCGCCGCGCTCGACGGCATCGGCGACACCCGCATCTCGGCGGGCGACGCCTTCGGCAGCCAGAACCTCAGCGTGGTCGTCAAGGCCGGTGACGGCGAGGTCCTCGCCAAGGCCGCCGAGCAGGTCCGCGCCGAGGTGGCGAAGCTGGACGACGTCACCGACGTGCAGAGCGACCTGTCCCAGTCCGTGCCCCGGATCTCCGTGACCGCCACCCCCAAGGCGGCGGAAGCCGGCCTGAACCAGGCCGCGCTCGGCGCACTCGTCGGGCAGGCCGTACGGGGCAACCCGGCGGGCAAGGCCGTACTGGACGACACCGAGCGGGACATCGTCATCAAGTCCGCGCAGCCGGCCACCACCCTGGCCGAACTGCAGGCGCTCCCCGTCGGCCCCCTCAAGCTCGGTGACATCGCCGAGGTCAAGGAGGTCGCCGGCCCGGTCGCGATGACCCGGATCGACGGCGCCCGCGCCGCGACCATCACCGCGAGGCCGCAGGGCGACAACACGGGCGCGGTCAGCGCCGAGCTCCAGACGAAGCTCAAGGCCCTGGACCTCCCGGAGGGCGCCACCGCCTCCATCGGCGGTGTCTCCGAGGACCAGGACGAGGCCTTCGGCTCGCTCGCCCTGGCCATGCTCGCGGCCATCGCGATCGTGTTCATGCTGCTGGTCGCGACCTTCCGCTCGCTGGTCCAGCCGCTGATCCTGCTGGTCTCCATCCCGTTCGCGGCGACCGGCGCGCTCGGCCTGCTGCTCGTCACCGGCACCCCGATGGGCGTCCCGGCGATGATCGGCATGCTGATGCTCATCGGCATCGTGGTGACCAACGCGATCGTCCTCATCGACCTGGTCAACCAGTACCGCGCCCAGGGCCTGGGCGTCGTCGAGGCGGTCGTCGAGGGCGGCCGGCACCGCCTGCGCCCGATCCTGATGACGGCCCTGGCGACGATCTTCGCGCTGCTCCCGATGGCGCTGGGCGTCACCGGCGAGGGCGGCTTCATCTCGCAGCCGCTCGCGGTCGTGGTGATCGGCGGCCTGGTCAGCTCGACCCTGCTCACCCTGCTCCTGGTGCCGACCCTCTACACGATGGTCGAGCTCCGCAAGGAGCGCCGCCGCGAGAAGAAGCGTGCGCGCCTGACGGCGGTCCCGACCCCGCAGGAGTCCGCGGACGAGACGGACGGCGAGCCCGCGAAGGTCTGACGGCGGGCGCGGGCCCTCCGGGGCCCGCGCCTGGTCGCCGGCCTGGTCGCCGAACGGAACGCGGAAGGGGCGCCCCCGGCTGGGGGCGCCCCTTCGGCGTTCCGGCGCGACGGCTACGGGAGCGCGAGCATCCGCTCCAGCGCGAGCTTCGCGAAGCTCTCCGTCTCCTTGTCGACCTGGATCTGGTTGACGAGGGTCCCCTCGGCCAGCGACTCCAGGGTCCACACCAGGTGCGGGAGGTCGATGCGGTTCATCGTCGAGCAGAAGCAGACCGTCTTGTCGAGGAAGACGACCTCCTTGTCCTCCGCGGCGAATCGATTCGCCAGGCGGCGGACCAGGTTCAGCTCGGTGCCGATGGCCCACTTGGAGCCGGCCGGGGCCGCCTCCAGCGCCTTGATGATGTACTCCGTCGAGCCGACGTAGTCCGCGGCCGCCACGACCTCGTGCTTGCACTCGGGGTGGACCAGGACATTCACGCCGGGGATGCGGGCGCGGACATCGTTGACCGAGTCGACCGAGAACCGCCCGTGCACCGAGCAGTGCCCGCGCCACAGGATCATCTTGGCGTTGCGCAGCTGCTCGGCGGTCAGGCCGCCGTTCGGCTTGTGCGGGTTGTACAGCACGCAGTCGTCCAGGGACATGCCCATGTCGCGGACGGCGGTGTTGCGGCCCAGGTGCTGGTCCGGCAGGAAGAGCACCTTCTCGCCCTGCTCGAAGGCCCACTCCAGGGCCTTCTTCGCGTTGGACGAGGTACAGATCGTGCCGCCGTGCTTGCCCGTGAAGGCCTTGATGTCGGCGGAGGAGTTCATGTACGAGACGGGCACCGTCGTACCGGCGACGCCGGCCTCGGTCAGCACGTCCCAGCACTCCGCGACCTGCTCGGCGGTGGCCATGTCGGCCATCGAGCAGCCGGCGGCCAGGTCCGGCAGGACCACCTTCTGGTCGTCCGAGGTGAGGATGTCCGCGGACTCGGCCATGAAGTGCACGCCGCAGAAGACGATGTACTCGGCCTCCGGCTTGGCGGCCGCGTCCTTGGCCAGCTTGAAGGAGTCGCCGGTGACGTCCGCGAACTCGATGACCTCGTCACGCTGGTAGTGGTGGCCGAGGATGAAGACCTTGTCCCCGAGCTTCTCCTTGGCCGCGCGGGCCCGTTCCACGAGGTTCGGGTCCGAGGGCGAGGGCAGGTCGCCGGGGCACTCCACCCCGCGCTCGCTCTTGGGGTCGGCCTCACGGCCGAGCAGCAGCAGGGCAAGGGGCGTCGGCTGGACGTCCAACGGCTGGGCGGTGGTCACGACACGCACCCTTTCTGTTCTGCGACAAGGGACTTCTGGATCATCGCTTCGACTTCTCGTCTACTTGACGTTATCTATCATAACCGCTTCACGTCAGTTTGACGATGCCGATAGTGTCAATGTGACGCATCAGCCCTCGATTCGTCGGACCCGGCCCCGCGCGCGGTGTGCGAGCATGGAATATCTGAAACAAGCGTCGGGTCCCGGAATGAATCCGCGGTCCCGCTCGTTGCCACCGACGGCAAGAGTCCGACGTTTCCCCGTCTCCGGCGGGGAGCCGCCCACTTCGGGAGTGAATGCAGATGTCCGTACAGGACGACAAGACCACCGTGAGCGACGGCATCCTCCTGTCCGACGCCGCCGCCGAAAAGGTCAGGACCCTCCTGGAGCAGGAAGGCCGCGATGACCTGGCGCTCCGCGTCGCCGTCCAGCCCGGCGGCTGCTCCGGCCTGCGCTACCAGCTCTTCTTCGACGAGCGCTCCCTCGACGGCGACGTCGTGAAGGACTTCGACGGTGTGAAGGTCGTCACGGACCGGATGAGCTCTCCGTACCTCCACGGCGCGTCCATCGACTTCGTCGACACCATCGAGAAGCAGGGCTTCACGATCGACAACCCGAACGCCACGGGTTCCTGCGCCTGCGGCGACTCGTTCAGCTAAGCCTGAACCCCGCACGTCCGACGAGGGCCCGCCTCCGGTCACATCGACCGGAGGCGGGCCCTCGCCGTATGCCCGAAGCGCCGTGGCCCCGCAGACCTGACGGCTATTGCCGGGGGAGCGGCTTGCCCGTGGTCGCGTCGAGCACCTTCCGGTCACCCAGCGGCTGCTCCAGCGTGGCCGTCAGGGACATCTCCTGCGCGAGCATGATGCACGCCTGACCCGGCTTGTTCGGGGTGTCCGTGATCTTCACCAGGACCGACTCGGCCGACTCGCGCGCCTCCAGGGCGTAGGTGCTGCACACGCTGCCCCAGAAGTTCACGGTCAGCTTCCGGTCGGCCTGCGCGTACGAGAACCCGGGCACCGTACGACCGTCCTTCGGAGCGGGCGTGCTCTGCTCGGCGCCGGCCGGCTGGGCCACCGTGTGGGCGGGCGCGCCGCCGCGGCCCGCCACCTCGAAGAGCCAGGCCGGGACCAGGCCCCGCGCGCCGTTCACCGTGCCCGGGGCCAGCCCGAGCACCGCGCCCTGCACCGTCTCCGTCCGCGGCGGCTTCATCGGCCGCGGCTCCGGGTTGCACGGCACCGTGTCGGTGGCCGCCACCGGGGCGTCCGGTGCCAGCGGGACCGCGCTGGCGCAGCCGCTGGGGTCGGGGGCGGCGCCCTCCCGGCCGCCCGACTTCGCGTTCAGCCGGGCCAGCGCCTCCACGGCCCCCACCACCGGCTGCTCGGCCGCCCGCACCGGCGCCTTCAGCTCGCCGCTGCCGCCCGCGACCGTGCCGTCGCCGGCCACGCTGACCTTCGTGGACCAGCCCTGCGTGGGCAGCCCGCCGACCACCGGATCGGCGCTCACCACCCGCACGGAACCCTGGGTGAGCCGGGCGTCGAGCTTCGCCCCGTCCTGCCCCGCGGCGGCCAGTACGGGGGCCGCGGCGGCCTTGGCGGCCTCCTCGGACACCGGCTTGGCCGTCGCCTCGGGTCGGCCCGCTCCCGGGACCGTGCCGGCGCCGTCCCGCGGGACGGCTGCCGGACCGCAGGTGTCCTTGCCGCGGGCGCAGTCGTCCCCGGTGCCGTTGGTCGGCGCCTGGAAGCGGGAGAAGTTCCACGTCCCCGGGGCCGTACGGCTGACCGTGAGCCGGGGGCCGGACCCGTCGGCGGCCTCCCCGGACAGCCAGACGTCCCCGGCGAGCCGCGGCTCGCCCGCGATGCCGAGGGCCGCGGCTAGCCGGGCCACCTCCGCCGAGGTGACCTCGCCCGAGGCGGCGAAGGCCGGCGCGGAGGCCGGGCCCTCCGGGAGTCGCACGTCGGTTCGGTAGACGACCCCCTCGCCGGACGGATCGGGCTCGCCCGGCGCGATGCCCGGGCCCGAGGGATCTCCCGCGTCGCGCGGCGCGGCCGCCGCGCTGTCACCCGTACGGTGGCCCGGCCCGCCGTCGCCGTGGGCGCTGGACGCCCAGTACGCGGTGCCGCCTCCCGCGAGCAGGACCGCGGCCGCGATCGAGCCGACGGCCCAGGCCGGCCGCCGTCGTGTGCCGCGTGATGTGTCGGGTTCTTCGCTGGTCACCGCATCGCTCCTTCTCCGGTCCCGCAGTGTCTGATGCGGGTGTGACGGAACAGGGGCGAAACCGGTTCCCGTCCCCCTACTGGTCCCCGTACGCCGCGGTGGAGGCGATCAGCCGCGCCGAGGCCGGCGGGACGCTGATCCCGTGGATCTGCGAGGGGGCCACCCGGGCCGGCCGGGGGTCCGCCGGGACCGCCCAGTGCGGGGCCATCCGGGCGCAGTCGCCGAGCAGCCGGGTGAGGCCGGGCTGCCGGGGGGCTTCCGTGCCGCGCTTGTCCGCGTTGTACTCGCCGTAGCCGAAACCATCGGTATAGGTCATGAAGGCACCGTAGACATCGGGGCTCTCGCGAAGAAAGAGCTACTAAGGGGTAGTTTCTGGGGTTCGGCCTGGGGTCGCTCACCGGGTAGTTTTGACTGTCCCCGCCGTCCTCAGCAGGAGCGTCCACGCCGTGCGCATTGCAGTCACCGGCTCCATCGCCACCGACCACCTCATGACCTTCCCCGGCCGATTCGCCGACCAGCTGGTCGCCGACCAGCTGCACACGGTCTCCCTCTCCTTCCTCGTCGACAACCTCGACGTGCGCCGGGGCGGTGTCGGCCCGAACATCTGCTTCGGCATGGGGCAGCTCGGCAGCCGCCCGATCCTCGTCGGAGCCGCCGGATCCGACTTCGACGAGTACCGCGCCTGGCTGGACCGGCACGGCGTCGACACCGAGTCCGTCCGGATCTCCGAGGTGCTGCACACCGCGCGCTTCGTGTGCACCACGGACTCCGACCACAACCAGATCGGCTCCTTCTACACGGGCGCGATGAGCGAGGCCCGCCTGATCGAGCTGAAGTCCGTGGCCGACCGGGTCGGCGGACTGGACCTGGTCCTCATCGGCGCCGACGACCCCGAGGCGATGCTGCGCCACACGGAGGAGTGCCGGACGCGGGGGATCCCCTTCGCCGCCGACTTCTCGCAGCAGATCGCCCGCATGGACGGCGACAACATCCGCACCCTGATGGAGGGCGCGACCTTCCTCTTCTCGAACGAGTACGAGAAGGGCCTCATCGAGTCGAAGTCGGGCTGGACGGACGCGGAGATCCTCGCCAAGGTCGGCACGCGCGTCACCACGCTCGGCTCCAACGGAGTCAGGATCGAGCGGGTCGGCGAGGCCCCGATCGTGGTCGGCTGCCCGGAGGAGACCGCGAAGGTCGACCCGACGGGTGTCGGAGACGCGTTCCGCGCCGGGTTCCTGACGGGGCTGGCCTGGGGCGTGGGCCTGGAGCGGGCGGCGCAGGTCGGCTGCATGCTCGCGACCCTCGTCATCGAGACGCTCGGCACCCAGGAGTACACGCTGGCCCGCGCCCACTTCATGGAGCGCTTCACGAAGGCCTACGGCGAAGAGGCCGCGACCGAGGTCCGCGCCCACCTGGCCTGACCCGCCCACCTGGCCTGACCCGCCCGGCGGCGCCGAGCCCGTGCGCGGCGCCGCTGCCGGGGCTCCGCCGCCGCCCCACGGCCTCGTCGGCGCTCGATGCGCGGGTCCGGGCGGAGCCCGGGTCAGGTCAGGCGGCGGACCGTGTAGGCCGTGCCGGTGGGGCGGGGGGCCTCGCCCAGGTAGGCGTGGCCCCGCATCGCGCACCACGCCGGGATGTCCAGCCGGGCCACCTCGTCGTCGGAGACGACCGTGACCGTGCCGCCCACCGGTACCCGGAAAATGGCCCGGGCCAGTTCGATCACCGGCTGCGGGCACCGCAGGCCGAGCGCGTCGAGCTCCAGGGTGTCCGCCTCCGGCTCCACCGCCGGGGGGTGCGAGACGCCGAGCCGCTCCCGTACGCCCGCCACCGCACCCGGCAGCACCTCCAGGAACGCGTTGACCTCCTCCGCCGTGGTCCCCGGCGGCAGGGACACCCGTACGTTCCCCTCCGAGAGCACGCCCATCGCCCGCAGCACGTGACTGGGGGTCAGCGTGGAGCTCGTGCACGAGGAGCCCGAGGACACGGAGAAGCCCGCCCGGTCCAGCTCGTGCAGCAGGCTCTCCCCGTCGACGTACAGGCAGGAGAAGGTGACCAGGTGCGGCAGCCTCCGCTCCGCGTCGCCGACCACCTCCACGTCCGGGACCAGCCGCACCACCCGCCGCCGGACGCGGTCCACCAGGATCCGCAGCCGGGCCGCCTCCGCGTCGGCTTCGGCCCGTACGGCCCGCAGCGACGCCGCCGCCGCCACGATCGCGGGGAGGTTCGCGTACCCGGGGGAGCGCCCCGACTCCCGCTCGTCCGAGGGGTGTTGGGGGGCGAACCGGACCCCCTTGCGGACCGCCAGCAGGCCGACCCCGGGCGGGCCGCCCCATTTGTGGGCGCTCGCGGCCAGCACCGACCAGCCACCCTCCACCGGGCCCCAGCCCAGCGACTGCGCCGCGTCCACCAGCAGCGGCACCCCGGCCGCCGCGCAGACCTCGGCCACCTCCGCCACCGGCTGGACCGTGCCCACCTCGTGATTGGCCGACTGGAGGCAGGCGAGGGCGGTCGTCGGGAGGAGCGCGTCCGCGTAGCCGGCCGCGGTCACCGCGCCGTACCGGTCCACCGGGACCTCGGTCAGCGTCCCGCCGTGCGCCTCGTGCGCCGCCGCCGCGTGCAGGACAGAACTGTGTTCGACCGCCGACACGACCAGATGGCCCCCGACGCGCCGGCGCCCCGCGAGGGCCCCCGCCACTCCCGTGTGAACCGCGTGCGTTCCCGAAGGAGTGAACACGAGCTCGTCGGGGCGACATCCCACCGCCTCCGCCGCGGCCTCCCGCGCCGCGTCCAGCAACAGCCGGGCGCGCCTGCCCTCCCGGTACAGCCTGGCCGGATCGGCCCAGCCCTCGTCCAGGGAGGCCTGCAACGCCTGCCGGGCCACGGGGTGCAGGGGGGCGGCGGACGCGCTGTCGAAGTACGGCATCCGGCCACCGTAAGGCAAGGTGGTGACTCCGGGAGCGTTCGAGGTCAGGGGGCGTCAGTTGTGCCCCGGAGCCCGCCATTCAGGGCCATTCGCACCGTCCCCCGGACGGCGGATCCATCCCTTCGGGGGCTGTAGCGGCGCGTTGGGCACCCTCCCCGCGCGACCCCAAATAGCGTCCAGTAGGGTTTGGTCCGCATAAACATCCAAACCCCTGCCTGCGTCAGGGCCGGCGACCGACCCGAACACGGCCGCGGCCGGCCGCGCGGGCCGAGACTCTCGGGAAGGCGCTACGTGAGTCCCTACGGCTCCGACCGCTCGCCGCGGCGCCCGATGCGGCGGAAGCTGCTGCAGGCGCTGACTGCGGGCGTGGTCCTGGCGACCGCCACTGGTTGCTCGTATACATGGAAAGACTTCCCCCGCCTCGGAATGCCGACTCCGGTAACCGAGGAGGCGCCGCGCATCCTCTCCCTGTGGCAGGGATCCTGGGCGGCCGCGCTCGTCACGGGCATCCTGGTCTGGGGCCTGATCATCTGGAGCGTCATCTTCCACCGGCGCAGCCGGACGAAGGTGGAGGTCCCCCCGCAGACCCGGTACAACATGCCCATCGAGGCGCTGTACACCGTGGTCCCGCTCATCATCGTCTCGGTGCTCTTCTACTTCACCGCGCGTGACGAGTCGAAGCTGCTCGCCCTCTCCAAGCCGGCGCACACGATCAACGTGATCGGCTTCCAGTGGAGCTGGGGCTTCAACTACGTCGAGAACGTCGACGGCGACCCGGCGAGCCCGAAGGCGGGCGAGGTTCCCAAGGAGCTCGCCACGATCCCGGACCGCTTCACGAAGGACTTCCCGGCGGGCGCCGAGGGCGTCTACGAGAAGGGCGTCCCGGGCGACCGGAACCCCCAGACGGGCAACCCGGGCCCGACCCTCGTCCTGCCCAAGGGCGAGAAGGTCCGCTTCATCCTGTCGTCCAACGACGTCATCCACTCCTTCTGGGTGGTCCCCTTCCTGTTCAAGCAGGACGTCATCCCGGGCCACACCAACGTCTTCGAGGTCACCCCGAGCCAAGAGGGCACCTTCATGGGCAAGTGCGCCGAGCTCTGCGGCGTCGACCACTCCCGGATGCTCTTCAACGTCAAGGTGGTCTCGCCCGAGAAGTACCAGGCGTACCTGAAGGAGCTGGCCGAGAAGGGCCAGACCGGCTTCCTGCCCGCCGGCATCCAGCAGACCGACCCGGCCCGGAATGCGGAAGTGAACAAACTGTGAGCATCCTCAACGAATCCCAGGGTGCCGCCGCAGCTGACTCGTACGAGAACGAGCTGCCGGTGCGGCGCAAGCAGCCGGGCAACGTGGTCGTGAAGTGGCTCACCACCACCGACCACAAGACCATCGGCACGATGTACCTGCTGACGTCGTTCGTGTTCTTCATCATCGGCGGTCTGCTGGCGCTCTTCATGCGCGCCGAGCTGGCCCGTCCGGGTACGCAGATCATGTCGAACGAGCAGTTCAACCAGGCGTTCACCATGCATGGCACGATCATGCTGCTGATGTTCGCCACCCCGCTCTTCGCGGGCTTCGCGAACTGGATCATGCCGCTGCAGATCGGCGCGCCCGACGTGGCGTTCCCGCGGCTGAACATGTTCGCGTACTGGCTGTACCTCTTCGGCTCGACCATCGCGGTGGCCGGCTTCGTGACGCCGAACGGCGCCGCCGACTTCGGCTGGTTCGCCTACTCCCCGCTGTCGGACGCGGTCCGCTCGCCGGGCATCGGCGCCGACATGTGGATCATGGGTCTGGCCTTCTCCGGCTTCGGCACGATCCTCGGCTCGGTCAACTTCATCACCACGATCATCTGCATGCGCGCACCCGGCATGACGATGTTCCGCATGCCGATCTTCACCTGGAACGTGCTGCTGACCGGTGTCCTGGTTCTGCTCGCCTTCCCGGTGCTGGCCGCCGCGCTGTTCGCGCTGGAGGCCGACCGCAAGTTCGGTTCGCATGTGTTCGATGCCGCGAACGGCGGCGCATTGCTATGGCAACACCTCTTCTGGTTCTTCGGACATCCAGAGGTGTACATCATCGCGTTGCCGTTCTTCGGAATCGTTTCCGAGATCATTCCGGTCTTCTCGCGCAAGCCGATGTTCGGTTACATCGGTCTGATCGCCGCGACGATCGCGATCGCCGGCCTCTCGGTGACCGTGTGGGCCCACCACATGTACGTCACCGGCGGTGTACTGCTGCCGTTCTTCTCCTTCATGACCTTCCTGATCGCGGTACCGACCGGTGTGAAGTTCTTCAACTGGATCGGCACCATGTGGAAGGGCTCGCTGTCCTTCGAGACCCCGATGCTCTGGACGATCGGCTTCCTGGTCACCTTCACCTTCGGTGGTCTGACCGGCGTCATCCTGGCCTCGCCCCCGATGGACTTCCACGTCTCCGACTCGTACTTCGTCGTCGCGCACTTCCACTACGTCGTCTTCGGCACCGTGGTCTTCGCGATGTTCGCCGGCTTCCACTTCTGGTGGCCGAAGTTCACGGGCAAGATGCTGGACGAGCGCCTCGGCAAGATCACCTTCTGGACGCTGTTCATCGGCTTCCACGGCACGTTCCTGGTGCAGCACTGGCTGGGCGCCGAGGGCATGCCGCGTCGTTACGCGGACTACCTCGCGGCCGACGGCTTCACCACGCTGAACACGATCTCCACGATCAGCTCCTTCCTGCTCGGCATGTCGATGCTTCCGTTCATGTACAACGTCTGGAAGACCGCCAAGTACGGCAAGAAGGTCGAGGTCGACGACCCGTGGGGTTACGGCCGTTCGCTCGAGTGGGCGACCTCCTGCCCGCCGCCGCGGCACAACTTCCTCACCCTGCCGCGGATCCGCTCCGAGTCCCCGGCCTTCGACCTGCACCACCCGGAGATCGCGGCCCTCGACCACCTCGAGGACCACATCGCCGGCGGCACCGCGGCGCTCACCGGTGACAAGGAGGCCGGCAAGTGAAGATCCAGGGCAAGATGTTCCTCTGGCTCTCCTTCTTCATCCTGATCATGGCCGTCGTGTACGGCGTGTGGTCGAAGGAGCCCGTCGGCACCACCGCGCTCTTCCTCGCCTTCGGCCTGAGCGTCATGATCGGCTACTACCTGGCCTTCACGGCCAAGCGCGTCGACGAGATGGCCCAGGACAACCTGGAGGCCGACGTCGCCGACGAGGCCGGCGAGCTGGGGTTCTTCTCCCCGCACAGCTGGCAGCCGCTCTCGCTGGCCATCGGTGGCGCGCTCGCCTTCATGGGCGTCGTCTTCGGCTGGTGGCTGATGTACTTCTCGGCCCCGATCATCGTGATCGGCCTGTGGGGCTGGGTGTACGAGTACTACCGCGGTGAGAACGCGAACCAGTAGCAGCACCCCGCGCGGCGGCGCCGCGTGAGCACACCCGGGGCCCGGACACCTCTTCGGAGGAGTCCGGGCCCCTCGTTTGCAGTCACCCCGCGCGCCGTAATTGTCATATCTTCATAGCGTTGGCTCCATGAAGCACTCACCGCGTCTTTGGACGGTACTCAGCTGCTCCCTGCTGGTCGCGTCCCTCGGGGCCGGCGCCACCGCATGCGGGTCCGGCGACAAGAACCCGCTGTCAGCCCGCCCGTACGACGCGGGCGATCGGATCGCCTTCAACCAGACCCCGGGCAAGCGCCCCGTGGACCCCGACAAGCCCCTCGAAATCACCGCCAAGCCCGGGGGCGGCCGGATCACCGACGTGCTCGCCGTGGACACCCACGGCCGCCGCCTGGCGGGCGAGCTGAGCGCCAAGGGCGACCGCTGGCACAGCACCGTCCCGATGGCCTCAGGAGTCCGCTACACGGTCACCGTGAGCACCGAGGACGAGCGGGGCGCTCCGGGGCAGCGCACGCTGACGTTCGACACCACCCCGTCCAAGGGGGTCCTCAAGGTCGAATTCGGCCCGGAGGAGGGCAAATACGGCGTCGGACAGCCCCTCACGGCCGAGCTCAGCGAGCCGGTCAAGGACAAGGCGGCCCGCGCCATCGTGGAACGGGGCCTGATCGTCGACGCCCCGGCCGGCGTCGAGGGCGCCTGGCACTGGGTGGACGACAAGAACCTCCACTACCGGCCCAAGGACTACTGGCCCGCCCACTCCACCGTCTCCGTACGGAGCAACCTGGAGGGCATCAGGATCACCGACGAGCTCCACGGGGTCGCGGCCAAGCCCGTCAAGCTGGAGATCGGGGACCGGGTCGAGGTCACCACCGACGCCTCCTCGCACTACCTCACGTTCCGGCGCAACGGAGAAGTGATCAACACCATCCCGGTGACCACCGGAAAGCCCGGGTTCTCCACCCGCAACGGGGTCAAGGTGGTGCTGGGCAAGCAGTACTTCGTCCAGATGCGCGGCGACACCGTGGGCATCGGCGGCAGCGAGTACTACAACCTGCCCGTCTACTACGCCACCCGCGTCACCTGGAGTGGTGAATACGTCCACGCCGCGCCGTGGTCCGTCGGCTCCCAGGGCTACGAGAACGTCAGTCACGGATGCACCGGCATGAGCACCGGCAACGCCGCCTGGTTCTACGAGAACATCACCGAGGGCGACATCGTCAAGGTGATCAACAGCATCGGCGACGACATGGACGTCTTCGGCAACGGCTTCGGCGACTGGAACATGGACTGGAAGGACTGGCGCCAGGGCAGCGCGCTGCTCAAGGGCACCGAGGAAGGCCGCCACCCCATGGACCAGGCCCGCCTGCGTCCCACCGTCTGACGCGAGCACCTGTGCGGGCCCACGGTCACCCGTGGGCCCGCAGGCGCACCGTCAGGCGGCCGAGGAGGACAGACGGGAGCGCAGCACGCCCGCCAGGGCCTCCGCGAACTCCACCGGGTCCACCGGAAGGGTCACCGCGGCGTCCGCGCGGCTCCACGTGGCCAGCCAGGCGTCCTGGGGGCGCCCCATCAGCAGCAGCACCGGCGGACACCGGAAGATCTCGTCCTTGATCTGCCGGCACACGCCCATGCCCCCGGCCGGGACCGCCTCGCCGTCGAGCACGCACGCGTCGATGCCGCCCGCGTCCAGCTGCGTCAGCACCGCCGGCAGCGTCGCGCACTCCACGAACTCCACCGGCGGCAGGTCCGCGGCGGGCCGGCGTCCGGCCGCCAGCCGCACCTGCTCCCGGGTGCCCGCGTCGTCGCTGTAGACCAGAACCCGCGCAGTCGCCCGCATTTCGTTCCTCCACGTGTCCCGTGAATCACGTTGCTGTTGCGCGGGATGCTACTCCTCCCGATGCGCTGTCAACATCGCTTCGGACATGTGCACGGGACATCCCACCGGGGCGATCTGATGGGCCGTTCGGGCCTTGCACACGCCCCTGACACTCCGAACGGCACCCCCCGGGGTGAGGGCGGGATAAGCGACCGACATAATGTCGGTCGTGGCGACAGCAACGACAGTAGATACCGGGCACGCGCACCCGACGGTCAACCGGCCGAACCTCGTCAGCGTCGGAACCATCATCTGGTTGAGTTCCGAGCTGATGTTCTTCGCGGCCCTCTTCGCGATGTACTTCACCCTGCGATCCGTGACGGGAACCGAGTACTGGACAGAGCAGGCTTCGGCCTTGAATCTGCCCTTCTCGGCGACGAACACGACGATCCTGGTGCTTTCCTCGCTCACCTGCCAGCTCGGCGTATTCGCCGCCGAGCGCGGTGACGTGAAGAAGCTCCGGACGTGGTTCATCATCACGTTCGTCATGGGTGCGATCTTCATTGGCGGCCAGGTGTTCGAGTACACCGAGCTGGTCAAGCACGAGGGCATGAGCCTCTCGTCCGGTCCGTACGGCTCGGTCTTCTACCTGACCACCGGCTTCCACGGTCTGCACGTGACGGGCGGCCTCATCGCCTTCCTGCTGGTCCTCGGCCGGACGTACGCGGCCAAGAGGTTCACCCACGAACAGGCCACGTCGGCCATCGTCGTGTCCTACTACTGGCACTTCGTCGATGTCGTCTGGATCGGCCTCTTCGCCACGATCTACCTGATCAAGTAGCGAACACGTCACCGGGCAAGACCCGGCACTCCATCCAGACACACCGACGCAGAAGATCCTGACACCGGGGTAATCCGTGAAAAAGCTCTCCGCACGACGACGCCATCCGCTGGCGGCGGTCGTCGTTCTACTCCTCGCGCTGGCGGCCACTGGGGGGCTGTACGCCGCCTTTGCTCCCGCGGGCAAGGCGCAGGCCGATGAAACCGCCCAGTCCCTCGCCATCGAGGAGGGCAAGAAGCTCTACGCCGTGGGTTGCGCAAGCTGCCACGGAACCGGCGGTCAGGGTTCCTCTGACGGCCCGAGCCTGGTCGGCGTCGGCTCCGCGGCCGTCGACTTCCAGGTGAGCACGGGCCGCATGCCCGCCCAGCAGCCCGGCGCCCAGGTGCCGAAGAAGCCCGTCATCTACACCCAGGCGCAGATCGACCAGCTGGCGGCGTACGTCGCGTCCCTCGGCGCCGGTCCGATCACGCCGACCGCAAAGCAGTACGACCCGGCAGGTGCCGACATCGCCAAGGGTGGTGAGCTGTTCCGCAACAACTGCGCGCAGTGCCACAACTTCACCGGTGAAGGCGGCGCGCTGACGAACGGGAAGTACGCCCCCAACCTCGAGGGCGTCGACCCGAAGCACATCTACGAGGCCATGCTGACCGGCCCGCAGAACATGCCCTCCTTCCCGGACCAGACCATGCCGGAGCAGCAGAAGAAGGACATCATCGCGTACCTCCAGAACGTGAACGGTGAGAAGTCGACCAGCCCCGGTGGTCTCAAGCTCGGTGGCCTCGGCCCCGTCTCCGAGGGTCTGTTCGGCTGGATCTTCGCTCTGGGTGCGCTGATCGCTGTCGCCGTCTGGGTCGCGGCCCACACCGCTAAGGCCAAGAAGTCATGAGTAGCCAAGAGATTCCCGAAGAGAAGCACCTGCCGAGCGAGCAGGGCGACGCGCACCACGGTGCCGTAGCGGTCGCGGACGATCCGTTCGCCGACCCGGGCCTGCCGGTCCACAAGCCCCGCATCCAGGACATCGACGAGCGGGCGGCGAAGCGCTCCGAGCGCACCGTCGCGATGCTGTTCACGCTGTCGATGCTGGCCACGATCGGCTTCATCGCGTCCTACGTGATCTTCCCGGTCGAGAAGATCGTCTACATCTTCCCCATCGGCAAGGTCAGCGCGCTGAACTTCGCCCTGGGCATGACGCTGGGCACGGCCCTCTTCTGCATCGGCGCGGGCGCGGTCCACTGGGCCCGCACCCTGATGTCCGACGTGGAGGTCGCCGCCGAGCGCCACGAGATCGCCGCTCCGCCGGAGGTCAAGGCGCAGGTCCTGCAGGACTTCCGCGACGGTGCGAACGAGTCCGGCATCGGACGCCGGCCCCTGATCCGCAACACGATGCTCGGTGCGCTGGCGATGCTGCCGCTCTCCGCCGTCATGATCATGCGCGACCTGGGCCCGCTGCCCGAGCAGAAGCTGCGCAAGACCGTGTGGGCCAAGGGCAAGCTGCTCATCAACGACAACACGAACGAGCCGCTGCGTCCCGAGGACGTGCTCGTCGGGTCGCTGACCTTCGCCAGGCCGGAAGGCCTGGAGGAGGAGCAGCACGACTTCCAGGTCCAGATCGCCAAGGCCGCCCTGATGATCGTCCGTATCCAGCCGGACGACATCAAGGACAAGCAGGAGCTGGAGTGGTCCCACGACGGGATCGTCGCCTACTCCAAGATCTGCACCCACGTCGGCTGCCCGATCAGCCTGTACGAGCAGCAGACGCACCACGTGCTCTGCCCGTGCCACCAGTCCACCTTCGACCTCTCCGACGGCGCCCGTGTCATCTTCGGCCCGGCCGGTCACGCGCTTCCGCAGCTGCGGATCGGCGTGAATGACGAAGGCTTCCTCGAAGCGCTCGGCGACTTCGAAGAGCCCGTCGGTCCTGCATTCTGGGAGCGCGGATGAGCACCAGCCAGAACACCGAGCGCAAGGCGCCGGCCGGCGAGCGCGTAGCCGACTGGGCGGACGGCCGCCTGGGCATCTACGGCCTGGCCAAGGCCAACATGCGCAAGATCTTCCCGGACCACTGGTCCTTCATGCTGGGTGAGATCTGCCTCTACAGCTTCATCATCATCATCCTCACGGGTGTGTACCTGACGCTGTTCTTCCACCCGAGCATGAACGAGGTCGTGTACCACGGCTCGTACGTGCCGATGCAGGGCGTCATGATGTCCGAGGCCTTCGCCTCGACGCTCGACATCAGCTTCGACGTCCGCGGTGGCCTGCTGATCCGTCAGATCCACCACTGGGCGGCGCTGATCTTCGTCGCGGCCATGGTCGTGCACATGATGCGCGTCTTCTTCACCGGCGCGTTCCGCAAGCCGCGTGAGGTCAACTGGATCTTCGGCTTCCTGCTGCTGGTCCTCGGCATGTTCACCGGCTTCACCGGTTACTCGCTGCCGGACGACCTGCTCTCGGGTACCGGTGTCCGCTTCATGCAGGGCGCCATCCTGTCCGTCCCGGTCGTCGGCACGTACCTGTCGATGTTCCTGTTCGGCGGGGAGTTCCCGGGCGGCGACTTCGTCGCGCGGTTCTACTCGGTGCACATCCTGCTGCTGCCCGGCATCATGATGGGCCTGCTCGTGGCCCACCTGATCCTGGTCTTCTACCACAAGCACACCCAGTTCGCGGGTCCCGGCAAGACGAACAACAACGTCGTCGGCATGCCGCTGCTGCCGGTCTACATGGCCAAGGCCGGAGGCTTCTTCTTCCTGGTCTTCGGTGTCATCGCGGCCGTCGCGGCCCTCGCCTCGATCAACCCGATCTGGGCGCTCGGCCCGTACCGCCCGGACCACGTGTCCACCGGTGCGCAGCCCGACTGGTACATGGGCATGCCGGAAGGCCTGATCCGTGCCATGCCCGGCTGGGAGATCAACCTGTGGGGCCACACGCTCGTCCTGGGCGTGTTCATCCCGCTGCTGCTCTTCCCGCTGGTGCTCGGTGCGATCGCCGTCTGGCCGTTCATCGAGTCCTGGGTCACCGGCGACAAGCGCGAGCACCACATCCTGGACCGCCCGCGCAACGTCCCGACCCGTACGGCCTTCGGTGTCGCCTGGATCGCGGAGTACATCGTGCTCCTCATCGGCGGTGGCAACGACATGTTCGCCCAGTACTTCCACCTGTCGATCAACTCGATCACCTGGTTCGTCCGGATCGGCTTCTTCGTCGTCCCGGTCCTCGCCTTCATCATCACCAAGCGGTTCTGCCTCGGCCTCCAGCGCCGGGACCACGACAAGGTGCTGCACGGTCGCGAGACCGGCATCATCAAGCGTCTGCCGCACGGTGAGTTCGTCGAGGTCCACGAGCCGCTCCCGGCGGGTCAGCTGCACAAGCTCACCGCGCACGAGCAGTACAAGCCGATCGAGATCGGCCCGACGGTCGACGAGAACGGTGTCGAGCGCAAGGTGAAGGCCACGGAGAAGCTCCGCGCGAAGCTCAGCAAGGGCTTCTACGCCGAGAACAACCAGATTCCGAAGCCCACGGTGGAGGAGTACAAGGAGATCCAGGCCGGCCACGGCCACCACTGATCCCCTGCACGACCGCATGAGGGACTGATTCAGGTCAGTTCCGGTGTCGCCACGGCGAGAGCCCCGTCCAGTGTCCGGACGGGGCTCTTTGCCGTCTCCCGGGCTGGATAGGCTGGAGCCCTTCCCATTCGACGTGGAAACCTTGACAAGCAGCAGGAGCGGACCATGAACGTTGTGACCCCGGCAGGCGGCGACAGCGTGGCGGCCCGTGGCTGGCCGGGCGTCCTCGACGCTCTGCTGACCGGCCAGGACCTGCGCGCCGACGACACCGCCTGGGCCATGGACCGCATCATGCGGGGGGAGGCCACCGACGCCCAGATCGCCGGCTTCACCGTCGCGCTGCGGGCGAAGGGGGAGACGGTCGCGGAGATCAACGGTCTCGTACGGGCCATGTACGAGCACGCCAACCTGATCGAGGTGCCGGGCCGCACCGTGGACATCGTCGGCACGGGCGGCGACGGGGCCAAGACGGTGAACATCTCGACGATGTCGGCGGTCGTGGTGGCCGGAACCGGTGCCAAGGTCGTCAAGCACGGCAACCGGGCCGCCTCCTCCGCGAGCGGCTCCTCGGACGTCCTGGAAAAGCTCGGGGTCAACCTCAACCTGAGCCGGGAGCGGGTCGTTGAGGTCGCCGAGGAGGCCGGCATCACCTTCTGCTTCGCGGTGAAGTTCCACCCGGCACTGCGCCATGTGGCCGCGGCCCGCAAGGAACTGGGCATCCGGACCTTCTTCAACGCGCTGGGCCCGCTGACCAACCCGGCCCGGGTGCGTTCCCAGGCGACCGGCGTGGCCGACCCGAGGATGGCCCCGATCATCGCGGGCGTCCTCGCCGAGCGGGGTTCGTCCGCGCTGGTCTTCCGCGGTGACGACGGCCTGGACGAGCTGACCACGACGGCCACCTCGCGCGTCTGGTGGGTCCGCGACGGCGAGGTCTCCGAGCAGTCCTTCGACCCCCGCGACATCGGCATCGACCTGGTCGAGGTCTCGGCCCTGTCCGGCGGCGACCCCTCGTACAACGCGGACGTGGCCCGCCGCCTGCTGGCCGGAGAGACCGGCCCGGTCCGCGAAGCCGTACTGCTGAACTCGGCGGCGGCCCTGGTCGCCCTGGACCCCGGCACGGGCACGCTGGAAGAGCAGCTCGCCGCCGGTCTGGTGCGCGCGGCGGAGTCCATCGACTCGGGCGCCGCGCGCGCGGCGCTGGAGCGCTGGGTGGCGGCGAGCAACGCCTGACCCCCCATCGGCCGAATCGCGCCAAGGCCCCGGTCCACGATGCGGACCGGGGTCTTGCGCGCGGGGGATCTTGTGGCAGGATGCTGACCAGGTCACGAGTGACAGCGTTTAGGCCCCGGCTTGCTGTCCGGCAACCCTCCTTCCGTGGCGGGGTGCCCCGGGTGATGACCAGGTCGTAGGCAGCAAGGCCTACGGCAAGCGCGGATCCCTCGACACCAGGGGTCCTGGTCTTCTCGAGGAGCGTTTTCCGTGAGCAAGCGAATGCGATAGGGCGACTCCGCCCCTACTTCACCCCTCGGATCAGGGTCACTTCCGTGTACCCCCGCCGACCGTTGCGGTCCGGCCCGAGGGCTCTCCCGTATCCCGGACGGCCGCACGGCCGTACCCGCGTACGGGCACTTTCGAAGCCATTCAGCCCTGCCTGCCGGGAGATACCGCCATGTCCGCATTCCTGAACGCCGCCGCCACCTCCGTCGCCACCGCCGACACCGCCGCGGGCCCCGCCTGTGCCGAGCCGCTGCCGGTGCTCGGCCGGGACGTCACCGTCCCGCTCGTCACCGGCGGCGAGGTCACCTACGCGGCCCTGGACTACGCCGCCAGTGCCCCGGCGCTCCAGCGGGTCTGGGACGACGTGGCCGCCTACGCCCCGTACTACGGCAGCGTGCACCGCGGCGCCGGGTACCTCTCGCAGCTCTCCACCGACCTCTTCGAGCAGAGCCGGGTCACGGTCGCCGAGTTCCTCGACTGCCGCCCCTCGGACCAGGTGGTCTTCACCCGGTCCACCACCGACTCGCTGAACCTGCTCGCCGCCGTGCTCCCCGCCGACTGCCAGGTCTTCGTCTTCGAGACCGAGCACCACGCTTCGCTGCTGCCCTGGACGAACGCGCAGGTCACCTACCTCAACGCGCCCCGCACCCCCGGCCAGGCCGTCGCCACCCTGGAGCGGGCCCTCGCCGACAGGGAGCCGTACGGACCGGCCCTGGTCTGCGTCACCGGCGCCTCCAACGTCACCGGTGAACTGTGGCCGGTGAAGGAACTCGCCGCCGCCGCGCACGCCCACGGCGCGCGGATCGTCCTGGACGCCGCCCAGCTGGCCCCGCACCACCCCGTCTCGGTCCAGGACCTGGACGTGGACTGGGTCGCCTTCTCCGGACACAAGCTCTACGCGCCCTTCGGTTCGGGCGTGCTCGCCGGCCGCGCGGACTGGCTCCAGCGGGCCGAGCCGTACCTGGCGGGCGGCGGCGCCTCCCGCAAGGTGGCCCGGCGCGAGGACGGCGGCGTGGACGTCGAGTGGCACACCACGGCCGCCCGCCACGAGGCCGGCTCCCCGAACGTCATCGGCGTCTACTCCATCGCCTCCGCCTGCAAGGCCCTGACCGAGGCGGGCTTCGACGGCCTCGTCGCCCGCGAGCGCCACCTCATCGCCACGGTCCGCGAAGGCCTGGCGGAGGTCCCGGCGGTCCGCGTCCTGTCGCTCTTCGGTGACGACGCCCCGCGCGTGGGCGTCATCTCCTTCGTGGTGGACGGCTGGAACAGCTCCCACTTCGCCGCCGCCCTGTCCGCGGAGTACGGGATCGGCGTCCGCGACGGCCTGTTCTGCGCCCACCCGCTGGTCCGCACCCTGCTCGGCAGCGAGCCGCAGGCGCAGGGCGAATGCGGGGCCCCGGAGGCCGCACCGGGGGAGCGCTCCCTGAACGCGATCCGCGTCAGCTTCGGCGCGGGCACCCCCGACGAGCACGTCGAGCGCTTCGTCCGCGCGGTGAAGGAGCTCGTCGCGGACGGCGCGAAGTGGCAGTACCGCACGGAGGAAGGCCGCTGCGTCCCGGCGGTGTGACCTGCGGTCGGCTCGGCGGGGTGGGGTGGTGCCCCGGCGGAGTGTCTCCTCGTCGTCGCGCCTGCGGGCATCGCTGCGACGGGTGAGGGCGGTTGCGCGCTCCTCCTGCGGGGACACTCCACCGTGTCCCCACCCCACGGCCGGTGCGGGGGAGCGGGGGCGCGCAGGGGGGTCCCCGCAGGAGGAGCGCGCAACCGCCCTCACGGCCGTGACGGGCCCGCAGGCGCGACGACGAGGAGACGTCCCGGAGGGGCCCCGCGGTCGGCCCGACGGCTCACGCCACTGCTCGGGGGCACCGAACCCAGCACCGCCGGCGTTTGAGGCGTCGCGGAGCCGGGGCTACGCGGCGGCCCGATACCCGCACGGCACAGCGCTACGCGTCGAGGCCGATCGCGAACGCCGCCTCCAGGTCGTGCTGCGAGTAGGTGCGGAACGCCACGTGGGTGTCCGTCGCCTCGACGCCGGGGATCTTGCTGATGCGGCCCGGGATGATGTCCGCCAGGTTCTCGTGGCGGGCCACGCGGACCAGCGCGATCAGGTCGTACGTCCCCGTGACGGAGTAGACCTCGCTGACGCTGTCCAGCGCGGCGATCGACTCGGCGATCTCGGGGATGCGGTCCACGCTGGTCTTGATGAGCACGATCGCGGTGATCACGGCTGGCTGTCTCCCTCGGTGGCCGTCGCTGGTCGCCTCACTCTAGTCGCACCCCGATAGCGGGCCCACGCGTAGAGGAAGCCGACCGAGAAGCCCACCAGATGGGCCAGGTAGGCCACCCCGGGGCCGCTTTCCGCCCGCTGCGCGGCCACCCCTTGAAGGGCGAACCAGAACAGCAGCACGATCCACGCCGGGAACCGCAGCGGCAGGAAGAACAGGAAGGGGAACAGGCTCGTCACCCGCGCCCGCGGGAGCAGGTAGAGGAAGGCGCCGAGCACCGCCGAGATGGCTCCGGACGCCCCCACCAGGGTCTGCGCGGACCCCGCGTTGGCCGCCGCGTACGCCGCCAGCGCCACGTACCCCGTACAGACGTAGAAGACGAGGAACGCGGGGCGCCCCATCCGTTCCTCCGTCATCGCCCCGAAGACGTAGAGGAAGAGCATGTTCCCGAGCAGGTGCAGCCAGCTGCCGTGGACGAACAGGGCCGTCAGCGGGGTCAGCCAGGCGCGCGGGGTGCCCGTGAAGAGCTCGTCCGGGACCACGCCCCAGCGCCGGAAGTACGCGGTCCCGGCGGCCAGCAGCTCGTCCCCGGTCCCGTAGACCGGGTTGAGCCCCGAGGCGGGACCGAGTACGAACACCACACCGCAGCCCGCGATCAGCGCATGGGTGACCACCGGTCCCCGGGCGGCCTCGCGGAGGGCCCGCCACCTTACGATCATGTGACAGAGCATGACGCAACGGGACCCACCTGAGGCGGTGGCAGGCCGTAGGGTTACGAGCTGCGGTCCGACGGCCGGTGGAGACACGCGCGGCCGGCGGCCCGGACGGCTTTAATTGAATCAGCTACGAAGGAGAGAGCGGCCTGATGACGGTTCCCCTGCCGACCGACACCACCCGGTGGCGCTGCACCCTGTGCGGCAACCTCACGCGCTTCGACGTCACCCGTTCGTCGAAGGTCGTCGAGTACGTCCACCTGGACCTCGCCGGGGAGCCCAAGGTCGAGGAGCGCGAGGTGGTCAATGAGACCATCGAGTCGGTCCGCTGCCGCTGGTGCAACGCGGTGGACCAGATCGAGCTCGTGGACAGGCCGGGTGCGGACTCCTGACGGAGGCGTGCCCGCAGGTAGATCACGGTAGGGGTGACGGATTGTGGAGCCAGCAAGCGGCGCTGAGCCGGCCGACGCGGCCGGCGACGCCGCCGAGGCGCTCGACCGCCCGCTGCCGGAAGGCGTGCGGCGGCGGGTCGTCGCGCTCGTCTCGGACGCCTTCGGCGCGCTGACGGTCGCGGACCTGCCGGCGCAGCTGCGCCAGTACGCCCGTTTCACCCCGACCCGGCGCGCCAAGTTCGCGGGCAACGCCATGGCCACGGCGGTCGAGACCGACGCCGTGTTCCGCAGCCGGGTCGCCGAGAAGCTGCGCGAGGCGCAGGCGGAACTGGCCGCGGCCCTGGAGGCGGGTGCGCCGCCCGCCGCCGCGGACCCGCTGGACGTCGCGGCCGCCGCGTTCGTCCTGCGGCCCGCCGGCTGGGTCAAGCTGGTGGCCGCCGCGGGCGAGGAGGCGCAGCGCGCCGACGCCGAGCGGGTCGGCGAGGAGACCCGGCGCGAGCTGGAGCGGTTGCGCGAGGAGCTGGCGCACGCCCGGGAGCTGCAGCGCGCGGGCGGTGAGCACGTGCGCGTGGAGCTGGACGCGGCCCGCAAGGAAGCGGAATCGCTTCAGCGCAAGCTGCGCAGCGCCCTCAGCGACGTCAAGCGCGGCGAGGCGGCCCTGCGCAAGCTGACCGCCGAGGTCGACGGGATCCGCGGGGACGCGGCCACCCGGGTGGCCGCCGCCGAGAGCGAGAGCCGGCGGCTCAAGTCCCGCCTCGCGGAGGTGGAGGCGGCGCTGGAGACCTCGCGCCGGGCCACCCGCGAGGGGCGCAGCATCGAGGACATGCGGCTGCGGCTGCTGCTGGACACCGTGCTGGACGCGGCCCAGGGGCTGCGCCGCGAGCTGGCGCTGCCGCCCGTCAACACGCGCCCGGCGGACACCGTGGACGCGGTGGAGCCGGGCCGGATGACGCCGAAGGACATCGCGGCGCGCGCCCTGTCCGAGACCGATCCGGCCTTGCTGGACCAGCTGTTGGCGCTGCCCCAGGCCCATCTGGTGGTCGACGGCTACAACGTGACCAAGACCGGCTATCCGACGATGCCGCTGGAGAAGCAGCGGCTGCGGCTGCTGGGCGGGCTGTCGATGCTGGCCGCGCAGACGGGCGCGGAGATGACCTGTGTCTTCGACGGCGCGGAGCTGGCGGCCCCGGTGCTGCTCGCGCCGCCGCGCGGGGTGCGGGTGCTGTTCTCCAAGGCCGGGGTGACGGCGGACGAGCTGATCCGCCAGCTGGTGCGGGCCGAACCGCCCGGCCGGCCGGTGGTCGTGGTCTCCACCGACCGGGAGGTCGCCGACGGGGTGGCCAAGGCGGGTGCGCGGCCGGTGACGTCCGCTTTGCTCCTGAAGCGGCTTTCGCGCGTTTCGTAACTCCCCTCCTGAATGCCGGAATTGACCGGCGTGGCAGCGAACGGACCGTCAAGTGCCCGGCACGGAGCGTGCTCTGTAGGTAAAGAACCTGGTCGGAGAGCACGTTTTTTCCCGACGGGATTTGAACTGATCACAGCGAGGTCACTAGTGTGCGTTCAAACCTTCGTGCGGTAGATCACTCATTCGGGGTGGCGGCGAAGGTGCTGCCGAGTTGCGTTCTTCGGTGGCTCTAGGAAGAAGGAGCTCGCCTCCGTGGCGTCCCACCGTCGACCCAAGCAGCCGAACCGCACTCGTGTGACCGTGCTCGGCGCCACCGCGGCCGCCGTGGTCGCCCTCACCTCCCAGAGCGCCTCCGCCGCCCCGGCGAAGCCGACCAAGGACGAGGTCAAGACCCAGGTCGACGCCCTCTACGAAGAGGCGGAGCAGGCCACCGAGAAGTTCAACGGGGCCAAGGAGCGCCAGGAGACGCTGGAGAAGGAGATAGCCCAGCTCCAGGACCAGGTCGCCCGCGGCCAGGGAGACCTCAACGAGCTGCGCAGCACCCTCGGTTCGATGGCCAGCGCCCAGTACCGCAACGGCGGCATCGACCCCTCCCTCGCCCTCCTCCTCTCCGAGGACCCCGACAGCTACCTCGACAAGGCCTCCTCCCTGGAGCACCTCAGCGGCAAGCAGGTCGAGGCGGTCCAGAAGATCCAGGCCAAGCAGCGCAGCCTCGCGCAGCAGCGCCAGGAGGCCGCCGGCAAGCTCGCCGACCTCGACGCCACCCGCAAGGAGCTGGCCGAGAAGAAGAAGGCCTCCACCGACAAGCTCGCCGCGGCCCAGGCCCTGCTCAATACCCTGACCGCGCAGGAGCGCGCGGCCATCAAGGACGACGAGTCGCGCGCCAGCCGCGCCGACGGCCAGCGCGTCGACCTCGGCAACGTGAAGGCCTCCGGCCGGGCCGGAGCCGCCCTCGAAGCCGCCAAGACCAAGCTCGGGTTCACGTACCAGTCCGGCGGCACCGGCCCCAACGTCTTCGACTGCTCGGGCCTGACCCAGTGGGCCTACAAGCAGGCCAACGTCAGCATCAGCCGCGTCACCTACACGCAGGCCAACGACGGCACCCGCATCAGCCGCAGCCAGCTCCAGCCCGGTGACCTGGTCTTCTTCTACGGGGACCTGCACCACGTCGGCCTGTACGCCGGCAACAACATGACGCTGCACGCCTCGAACCCGCGCGGCGGCATCAAGTACGAGTCCATGGACAACATGCCGTTCCAGTTCGGCGTCCGCATCGGCTGACGCGCCGCACACCGCCCATCCGGGCGAATTCCGCGGCCGCTTTCCGACCACACGCCCCGCCGGTGACCTGCGTCTCCGGCGGGGCGTCGCCGTGTGCGCCCGCCGACGGTCGTTGGTCGGCATGTGACGGTCCGGCTACTGTCTGCCAGCGCGGAACCCGGCACAAGGCCGTCCACGGGGGGCGGACCCGGGCGCACACAGCGGAAGGGAGCGGTTTCACGTGGCGTCCCATCGCCGGAGCGGGCTCGGCAGCCTCGACCGGAACACGAAGGTCACCGTCCTCACCGCCGCCGCGGCCACGGCCGCGGTAGCCATGACGGGCGCACCCGCAGGCGCCGCCCCCGGCCTCCCGTACGAGCCCGGCGGTGCGGCGAGGACGGGAGTCAGCGCCCAGGTCGACCGGCTCCTGGAGGAGGCCGAGCAGGCCACCGAGCGGTTCAACGAGGCGGGCGAGAAGGCCGACCGGCTCCGCGTCGAGGTCAACCGGGCCCAGGACGCGGTGGCCCGTGGGCAGGAGCGCATCAACACCATGCGGGGCGTCCTCGGCACCTTCGCCGGGGCCCAGTACCGCAGCGGCGGCATCGACCCCGCCGTGGGCCTGATGCTGGCCGAGGACCCCGACGCCTATCTGGCGCAGGCCGCCGCCCTGGACCGGCTGACCAGCCGTCAGGCCCGGCAGCTCGACGAACTCCGCGAGGAGCAGCGCCGGCTGGGCCAGGAACGCCGCGAGGCCTCCGGCAAGCTCGCCGAACTGGACGCCCTGCGCTCCGACGTGGCCCGGCACAAGCGCTCCGTCACCGCGAAGCTCGCGGCGGCCCGGCGGCTGCTCAACGCCATGCCGTCCGAGGAGCGGGCCGACTTCGAGCGCTCCTCGCGGTCCGCCGGCCGCGCCGACGTCCTGCCCGACCTGCCCTCCTTCGGCCCGTCGTCCGGGCGCGCCGCGGCCGCCGTGATGGCGGCCCGCTCGGCGGTCGGCCGCCCCTACGTGTGGGGCTCCACCGGCCCCTCCGGCTTCGACTGCTCCGGGCTGATGGTCTGGTCGTACCGGCAGGCGGGGGTCTCGCTGCCGCGCACCTCGCAGGCCCAGCGGCACGCCGGCCGGCAGGTGCCCCTGTCGCAGGCCCGCCCGGGCGACCTGGTGACGTACCGCTCGGACGCCAGCCACGTCGGCATGTACGTCGGCAACGGCCAGGTGGTGCACGCCCCCTACCCGGGAGCCCGGGTGCGCTACGACCCCGTCGGGATGATGCCCGTGTCCTCGGTGACCCGCCCCTGACGGCTGCCCCCGAGCCCCGACCCCCGCGCCCTGACCCCGGCCCCGGCCGGGGGCCCGGCGCCCGGACCGTGCGTACGATCGGCGGATGCTCCCGGTCCGCCGCCCCGCCCGTGTCCTGCCGCTGCTGCTGTGCGCGGTGCTGTGCGTGCTGCCCGCCGGCTGCGCGGCGCGGCCGGCCGACACGACCGGGAACGACGTCCGCGAGGCCGTCGCCGACTGGTCGCGGGTGCCGCCCGAGAGCCTCTCCGGGATCCCGCTCGACGGCTGGGCGTACGAGGTCGCCTCGGTGCGCCGGGACGGTGCGCGGGCCCTCGTACGGGCCGAGCTGCGCTACCGGCTGACCGGCTACGACCCGGCCCCGGGCGGCTCGGAGCGGGAACTGGAACTGGAACGCGCGGCGGGCGGCGGCCCCTGGCGGGTGCGCGCCGACCGGCCCGCGCCGGGCGCGCTGCCGCAGCTGTGGGACCAGGGCCCGGTGTCGGTGGTCCGCGGGACGCGCTCCCTGGTGCTGGGCGGCGCCGGCCAGTCCCCGCAGGCGCTGGCCGCGATCGCCGCCGAGGCCGACGGGGCGGTCCCCGCGGCGAGCGCCGCCTGGCCCCGGCCCTGGGCCGGCCGGGTGGTGGTGCTGGTCCCCGGGTCCCTGGAGCTGATGGCGCGGCTGCTCGGCCGGCCCGCCGACGCGTACCGGGGCATGGGCGCCGTCACCACGGGCCGGGTGGGCGCCGGGCCCGCCCCCGCCGACCGGGTGGTGGTCAACCCGGAGGGGTACGCGCAGCTGGGCGAGGCGGGCCGCCGGGTCGTCCTGACCCACGAGGTCACCCACGTGGCCACCCGGGCGGCGACCTCCGCCACGACCCCGCTGTGGCTCTCCGAGGGCTTCGCGGACTGGGCGGCGTACCGCGGCACCCCCACCACCCCGGAGCAGGGCGCCCCGGCGCTGGCCCGGGCCGTACGGCGCGGCGAGGTGCCGGCCGGCCTGCCCCGGACGGAGGACTTCGCCTTCGGCGGCGACCCGGAGGCGCTGGCCCGGGCGTACGAGGGGGCCTGGCTGGCCTGCCGGCTGATCGCGGACCGGTGGGGCGAGGCGGCGCTCGTGGACCTGTACGAGAAGGCGGGCCGCGGGCCGTGGCCGACGGCGCTGCGGGAGGCGCTCGGGAGCGACCCGGGCGGGCTGACGCAGGAGTGGCGGGAGGCCCTGCGGAAGGAGTTCCGCTGAGGGCGTCCGGTACGTTGGCAGCGATGCACAAGACGCTGATCGTGACCAACGACTTCCCGCCCCGACCCGGCGGCATCCAGGCCTTCCTGCACAACATGGCGCTGAGGCTGGATCCCGACCGGATCGTCGTCTACGCCTCCACGTGGAAGCACAGTGCGGAGGGCCGCGAGGCCACCGCCGCCTTCGACGCGGAGCAGCCCTTCCAGGTGGTCCGCGACCGTACGACGATGCTGCTGCCGACCCCGCGCGTGACGCGGCGGGCGGTGGGCCTGCTGCGCGAACACGGCTGCGAGTCCGTGTGGTTCGGGGCGGCGGCCCCGCTCGGCCTGATGGGCCCGGCGCTGCGGCGCGCGGGCGCCCGGCGGATCGTGGCGACCACCCACGGGCACGAGGCGGGCTGGGCCCAGCTGCCGGCGGCGCGGCAGCTGCTGCGGCGGATCGGCGAGGGCACGGACACGCTGACCTACCTGGGGGAGTACACGCGCTCGCGGATCGCCTCGGCGGTGACGGACCGGGCGGCGGCCCGCATGGCGCAACTCCCGCCGGGGGTGGACGAGAAGACCTTCCACCCGGAATCGGGCGGGGCGGAGGTCCGGGCGCGGCTCGGACTGACCGACCGCCCGGTGGTCGTCTGCGTCTCGCGCCTCGTTCCCCGCAAGGGGCAGGACACGCTGATCGAGGCGATGCCGCTGATCCTGGCGGCGGTGCCGGACGCGGTGCTGCTGATCGTGGGCGGCGGACCGTACGAGGCCGACCTGCGGGCGCTCGCGGTCTCGACCGGGGTCGCGGACTCGGTGGTCTTCACGGGGGCGGTCCCGTGGTCCGAACTGCCCGCCCACTACGGCGCGGGCGACGTCTTCGCCATGCCGTGCCGCACCCGGCGGGGCGGGCTGGACGTGGAGGGGCTCGGCATCGTCTACCTGGAGGCCTCGGCCACGGGTCTGCCGGTGATCGCGGGTGACTCCGGCGGAGCGCCGGACGCGGTGCTGGACGGCGAGACGGGCTGGGTCGTGCGGGGCGGCGCCCCCGACGAGGCGGCGGACCGGATCGTCACCCTGCTGAAGGATCCGGAACTGCGTGAGCGCATGGGCGCCGCCGGCCGTGCGTGGGTCGAGGAGAAGTGGCGCTGGGACCTGTTGGCGGACCGCTTGCGCGAGCTGCTGTAGCGGGCCGTGTGCGCTTTGGGGAGCGGGGGGTTCGTGGCGGAGCCCCCAGAAGCGGCGGCGCGGCCGACGGACTGCGCAGCCACGTCTGACTGTTCCTCGGATGTCTGTCAATACCGCGTCTGGGCGGACGGCCGGATTCCGCCCATGATGCGGCCATGACACCCAATCTGACGCGCCGTCACCTCCTGGGGCTCGGCGCCCTCTCGACCGCCTCCGCGCTCGGTTTCACACGGATCGGGGCGGCCTCCGCCGCCGCCGTCGAACCCGCCGCCGCCGCGTACGCCCCCGCCATCGTCGTCGGCTCCGGTTACGGCTCCGCCGTCGCCGCGCTGCGGCTCGGGCAGGCGGGCGTGCGGACCGTCGTCCTCGAAATGGGCCGCCTCTGGGACGGGCCCGGGCCCGACGGCAAGGTCTTCCCCTCCACCTCCGCGCCCGACCACCGCTCCATGTGGTTCCGCACCCGCACCGAGGCCCCGCTCGCCCAGTTCCTCTGGCTCGACGTGGTCAACCGCGACATCACCCCGTACCCCGGGGTGCTGGACCGGGTGAACTACGGCGACATGTCCGTGTACGTGGGCCGGGGCGTCGGCGGAGGGTCGCTGGTCAACGGCGGCATGGCGCCGACCCCCCGCCGCTCGTACTTCTCCGAGGTGCTGCCGCAGGTCGACGCCGACGAGATGTACGGCACGTACTACCCCCGGGCCCGCGCCATGCTCGGCGTCAACGACATCGACCCGGCCTGGTTCGAGTCCACGGAGTGGTACCGCTTCGCCCGGATCTCCCGCAAGCACGCCCAGAACACCGGCCTGAAGACCGTCTTCGTTCCCAACGTCTACGACTTCGACCACATGAAGCGCGAGGCGGCCGGCACCGCCCCCAGGTCGGCGCTGGCCGGCGAGGTCATCTACGGCAACAACCACGGGAAGAAGAGCGTCGACAAGACCTACCTCGCCGCGGCCCTCGGCACCGGCAACGTCACCATCGAGACCATGCAGCGCGTGGTCGGCGTACGGCAGGACCCCGCCGGGGGGTACGTGCTGACCGTGCAGACCGCCGACGTGACCGGACGGGTCACCCAGGTCCGCGAACTCGGCTGCCGGCAGCTCTTCCTCGGGGCGGGCAGTCTCGGCACCACCGAGATCCTGCTGCGAGCCCGTGAGACCGGCACGCTGCCCGCGCTCGACGCGAAGGTCGGGCGCGGCTGGGGCCCCAACGGCAACATCATGACCGCCCGGGCCAACCACCTCTGGGACACGGTCGGCGCCAACCAGGCCACCATGCCCGCCCTGGGCATCGACGACTGGGACAACGCCGCCAACCCGGTCTTCGCCGAGATCGCCCCGCTCCCCATGGGGCTGGAGCACTGGATCTCGATGTACCTGGCCATCACGAAGAACCCGGAGCGCGGGCACTTCACCTACGACGCCGCCACCGACTCGGCCCGCCTCAACTGGCGCAGGGACCAGAACACGCCCTCGGTCAACGCGGCCAAGAACCTCTTCGACCGCGTCAACCGGCGGAACTTCACGATCTACCGGTACGACCTCTTCGGCGGCAACAGGGCCTTCGCCGACAACTTCACCTACCACCCGCTCGGCGGCTGCGTGCTCGGCGACGCCACCGACGCGTACGGCCGGGCCAAGGGGTACCGGGGGCTGTACGTCGTGGACGGCTCCCTGATCCCCGGGTCGCTCGGCGTGAACCCCTTCGTGACCATCACCGCCCTCGCGGAGCGGAACATGGCCAGGATCCTCGCCGAGGACCCGCGCTGACCGCGGCCGACCGCGACTAGCCCCGGTACAGCGCGTCGATCTCGTCCGCGAAGTCCTTCGCCACCACGTTGCGCTTCAGCTTCAGCGACGGCGTGATGTGGCCCGACTCCTCCGTGAACTGGGAGGGCAGAATGCGGAATTTCCGCACCGATTCCGCCTTGGACACCGCCGCGTTGCCGTCGTCCACGGCCTGCTGGACGGCGGCGATGAGGTCCGCGTCCTCGCGCAGCTCCGCCGCCGTGACCCCGGCCGGCTTGCCGTTCTCCGCGGCCCAGCGGCCGAGGAACTCCTCGTCGATGGTGACCAGCGCGGCCACGAACGGCCTCGCGTCGCCCACCACCATGCACTCCGCGACCAGCGCGTGCGCCCGGATCCGGTCCTCGATCACGGCGGGAGCGACGTTCTTGCCGCCCGCGGTGACGATGAGTTCCTTCTTGCGTCCGGTGATCGCGAGGTAGCCGTCCTCGTCGAGGGTGCCGACGTCGCCGGTGTGGAACCAGCCGTCGGTCAGCGCCTCGGCGGTCGCCGTCTCGTTCTGCCAGTAGCCGTTGAAGACGTGCTCGCCGTGCAGCAGCACCTCGCCGTCGTCCGCGATGCGCACCACGGAGCCCGGCAGCGGCTGGCCGACCGTACCGATCTTGGTCTTGTCCCACGGGTTGAAGGCCGTGGCCGCGCAGGACTCCGTCAGGCCGTAGCCCTCCAGCACCGTGAAGCCGATGCCGCGGAAGAAGTGGCCGAGCCGCTCGCCCAGCGGGGCGCCGCCGGAGATCGCGTACTCGCCGCGCCCGCCGAGCACCGTGTGCAGCTTGCTGTAGACCAGCTTGGAGAAGAGCTTGTGCTTGAGCCGCAGGCCGAAGGACGGGCCGCCCGGGGCGTCCAGCGCCCGGCTGTAGGCGATCGCCGTCTCGGCGGCGGCGTCGAAGATCCTGCCCTTGCCGTCGGCCTGGGCCTTGGCGCGCGCCGAGTTGTAGACCTTCTCGAAGACGCGCGGCACACCGAGGATCAGGGTGGGGCGGAACGACTGGAGCTCGTCGGTGAGGTTCTTGATGTCCGGTACGCAGCCCAGGCGGATGGGCGCCAGGACGGCCGCCACCTCCACCAGGCGGCCGAAGACGTGCGCGGCCGGCAGGAAGAGCAGCACGGAGCACTCGCCGGTGCGGAAGAGCGGGCTGAGGCGCTCCACCACGTTGCCGCACTCGGCGAAGAAGTTGCGGTGGGTCAGCACACAGCCCTTGGGGCGGCCGGTGGTGCCCGAGGTGTAGACGATGGTGGCCGGGTCGTCGGCGCCCGCGAGGCTGCTGCGCTCCTCGACCTCTTCGTCGGTGATCCCCGCGCCGGCGGCCTTCAGCGTGTCCAGCGCGCCCTGCTCGATCTCCCAGACCTCGCGCAGCTCGGGGAGGCGGTCGCGCAGCGAGGCCACGGTCGCGCTGTGCGCCGGGCTCTCCACGATGACCGCCACGGCGCCGGAGTCGCCGAGGATCCACTGGACCTGCTCGGGGGAGCTGGTCTCGTACACGGGGACGGTGACGCCGCCCGCGCTCCAGATCGCGAAGTCGAACAGCACCCACTCGTAGCGGGTGCGGGAGATGAGGGCGACCCGGTCGCCCGGCCGGATGCCGGCCGCGACGAGGCCCTTGGCCGCGGCGCGGACCTCGGCCAGGAACTGCGTCGCGGTCACGTCCTGCCACCGGCCGTCGGCGGCCTTGCGGCTCATGACGGCGGTGTCGGGATGCTGAGCGGCGTTGCGGCGGATGAGATCCGTCAGGTTCCCGTCCGACGGGACCTCGTACAGGGCCGGAAGGCTGAACTCGCGCAAGACTGCTGCTCCTCTGGGCGCCATCGCCACCATGTGGACCGAGCGGACGTTACCCACCGGTAGTGGGTTCCCGATAGAGGGAACCGGCCAGATGTTCCGTGCGTCACATTCTGTCCTTGCACTGCCTGGCCCTCACGTGCCGACACTAGTCGACCCCTTCGGCGACTCGGAAGTAACCGCAGGTCCGGCCGCCTCTCCCACCCGCTCTACCAGGCGCTGCCGGGCCCCCCTAGGGTGGGCGGCATGGGTGGCAGCATGCGGAGCGGGCAGAGCGGCGCGAGCGGATCGAGCCGGACCGGCGGAGCGGGCCGCACCCGCGTCCACGTCGTGAGCGACGTGCACGGCAACACCGAGGCCCTCACCCGTGCGGGAGAAGGGGCCGACGCCCTGATCTGCCTCGGCGACCTTGTCCTCTTCCTCGACTACGCCGATCACTCGCGCGGGATCTTCCCCGACCTGTTCGGCGTCGAGAACGCCGACCGGATCGTCGAGCTGCGCACCGCGCGCCGCTTCGAGGAGGCCCACGCCTTCGGACGGCGGCTCTGGGCCGGGCTGGACCGGGACCGGCTGATCGAGGGCGCGGTGCGCCGCCAGTACGCCGAGATGTTCGCCGCGTTCCCGAGCCCGACGTACGCCACCTACGGCAATGTCGACATCCCGGGTCTGTGGCCGGAATACGCCGACCGTGACGGCCTCACCGTCCTCGACGGCCAGCGCGTGGAGATCGGCGGGCGCGTCTTCGGTTTCGTCGGCGGCGGGCTGCCCTCGCCGATGCGGACCCCGTACGAGGTGAGCGTCGAGGAGTACGCCGCCAAGGTGGAGGCGCTCGGCGAGGTGGACGTCCTGTGCTCCCACATCCCGCCGGAGGTGCCCGAGCTCTGCTACGACACGGTCGCGCGCCGCTTCGAACGCGGCAGCGAGGCCCTGCTGGCCGCCATCCGCCGCACCCGCCCCCGGTACGCCCTCTTCGGGCACGTGCACCAGCCGCTGGCGCGACGGATGCGGATCGGGGCCACGGAGTGCGTGAACGTCGGCCACTTCGCCGCGACAGGCCGGCCGTGGGTGCTGGAATGGTGACCGGCGGCCGGTTCACGACGGCCCCCAGTGGGCCCGGGGAGGCCCTGGAGTGGCGGAGTCCGCACGCGCGGTAGCCTTCACGCGGCGGCCGGCGGCCGCACACATCCTCGAAACACTCCACGGAGGAGCCACCGCGATGGCGGAACACACCAGCTCAAGCATCACGATCGAGGCTGCGCCCAGCGACGTGATGGCCGTGATCGCCGACTTCGCCCGCTACCCCGAATGGACCGGCGAGGTGAAGGAGGCCGAGGTGCTGGCCACCGACGCCGCGGGGCGCGCCCAGAAGGTCCGCCTGCTGCTCGACGCCGGCGCGATCAAGGACGACCACACCCTCGCCTACACCTGGAAGGGCACGGACGAGGTCAGCTGGACCCTGGACAAGTCCCAGATGCTGCGCCAGCTGGACGGCTCGTACCGGCTGGCCCCGGTGGACGGGGGCAAGCGCACCGAGGTCACCTACCAGCTGACCGTGGACGTCAAGATCCCCATGCTCGGCATGATCAAGCGCAAGGCGGAGAAGGTCATCATCGACCGGGCGCTGGCGGGCCTGAAGAAGCGCGTCGAATCCGTCTGAACCACTCGCGCGACCCGGCAGTAGGCACCCGCACATGCACACCTTGCTGATCACCGGCCCCGGCGGGGCCGGCCGCACCACCGTGGCCGCGGCCACCGCCCTCGCCGCGGCCCGCCACGGGCGGCGGGTGCTGCTGCTGTCCGGCGACGTCGGCGACCCGCTCGCCGCCCTGACCGGGCAGGAGCCCGTCCCCGGTCTGCGCGTGGCCCGGGTCGACTCCGGCGAGGAGTTCCGCGAGGAGCTCGTCGCCCTGCAGGAGCGCGGATCCGCGCTCCTCGCCATGGTCGGGGCCCGCCCGCTCGGGGCCGAGGAGCTCACCGAGCTGCCCGGCGCCGAGCAGTTCGCCCTGCTGCGCGCCCTGCGGCGGGCCGCCGCCGCACCCGGCACCGACCTCGTCGTCGTCGACATGCCCCCGCTCCACCAGGCCCTCACCACCCTGGCCCTGCCCGCCCAGCTGCGCCGCTACCTCGCCCGCCTGCTCCCCGCCGAGAAGCAGGCCGCCCGCGCCCTGCGGCCCGTACTGGCCCAGCTCGCCGGCGTGCCCATGCCCGCGCAGTGGCTCTACGAGGCCGCCGCCCGCTGGGACGAGGAGCTCGCCGCCGTCCAGGCCGTCGTCGAGGCCGACACCACCGAACTGCGCCTGGTCGCCGAACCGGGACCGGCCGCCGCCGACGCGCTGCGCCTCGGCCGGCTCGGCCTCGCCCTCCACCAGCTGCCCGTCCGCGACCTCGTCGCCAACCGGACGCTGCCGCCGGGCTCCGCCGACCCCTGGCTCGCCGGGCTCGCCGCCCAGCAGGAGAAGTGCGCCGTCGAGTGGGCCGGGGAGATCCCCGTCGTCACCCTCGCCCACCTGGGCCGGGACCCGCGCGGCCCGCAGGACCTCGACCGGCTCGCCGCCGCGGACGGGCTCCTCCCGGCGCCGCCCGCACCCCGCGGGGCCTGGGCCGTGGAGGACCGGCTCGCCGCCGACGGGGTGCTCGTATGGGTGGTACCGCTGCCCGGCGCGCACAAGAGCGACCTCGACCTCGTACGCCGCGGCGACGAGCTGCTGCTCACGGCCGGCCCGTACCGCAGGACCGTTCCGCTGCCCGCGGCGCTGCGCCGCTGCACCGTCTCAGGCGCCGCCCTGGCCGCCGGCGAGCTCCGCATCCGCTTCACCCCCGACCCGGGGCTGTGGCCCCGCGCGCAGTGAACGGCGTACCCCCGTTCGGGTACCGTCGAAGGTAGCCCGTACCGCACGCCCAGCAGCCGCCGCAGGAGAGTCCGCCATGAGCGAGGCCACCGACCGCCCCACCGACGACGACGCGTGGGCCAAGGCCTGTGCCGAGGACCTCGCCGCCGAGAGGGAGCGCATGCGCGGAGAGGACCGGGCCGGCTCGGCCGGCACCGGAACCGCCGCCGAGGAACTGTTCAAGCTCTTCGGAGCCGTCGCCGACAAGGTCTCCGGGCTGAACAACCCGCTGTTCGGCGCCGCCGCCCAGGGCGCGGTGCGCCAGATCGTCGACCAGGCGAAAACCGCGGCCAAACCCGTCATCGAACGCAACCCCGAGGTCTTCGACCACCTCGCGGCCGCCGGCTCCGAGCTCCTCGCCGCCTACCGCTCCGCCGTCGAGGGCCACGAGCGCCGCTGGACCCAGGACACCCCTCCCGCGCCCCGCCGGGAGCGCGACCCGCGCGACGACGGCCCCGACGCGGGCCCGGCCGAGCGGATCGATCTCGACTGAGGGCCCGCCGCCCTCGGGTACCGTTGGCCGTGGCGGGGTTTGACCGGAAACCGAGGGACTAATGGGACTCACCATCGGCGTCGACATCGGCGGCACGAAGATCGCGGCCGGCGTGGTCGACGAAGAGGGCACGATCCTTGAGACGTACAAGGTGCCCACCCCGCCGACCGCGGACGGAGTGACGGAGGCGATCTGCGCCGCCGTCTCCGAGGTCAGCAGCAGCCACACCATCGACGCCGTCGGCATCGGCGCCGCCGGATACGTGGACGACAAGCGCGCGACCGTACTGTTCGCGCCGAACATCAACTGGCGCCACGAGCCGCTGAAGGACAAGGTCGAGCAGCGCATCGGCCTGCCCGTCGTCGTCGAGAACGACGCGAACTGCGCGGCCTGGGGCGAGTACCGCTTCGGCGCCGGCCAGGGTCACGACGACGTCATCTGCATCACGCTCGGCACCGGCCTGGGCGGAGGCATCATCATCGGCAACAAGCTGCGCCGCGGACGCTTCGGCGTCGCCGCCGAGTTCGGGCACATCCGGGTCGTCCCCGACGGCCTGCTGTGCGGCTGCGGCAGCCAGGGCTGCTGGGAGCAGTACGCCTCCGGGCGCGCCCTCGTCCGGTACGCGAAGCAGCGCGCCAACGCCACCCCCGAGAACGCGAAGGTCCTCCTCGCGCTCGGCGACGGCACCCCCGAGGGCATCGAGGGCAAGCACATCAGCGAGGCCGCCCGGCAGGGCGACCTGGTGGCCGTCGACGCCTTCCGCGAGCTGGCCCGCTGGGCCGGCGCCGGCCTCGCCGACCTGGCCTCGCTCTTCGACCCGTCGGCGTTCATCGTCGGCGGCGGGGTCTCCGACGAGGGCGACCTCGTCCTCGACCCGATCCGCAAGTCCTTCAAGCGCTGGCTGGTCGGCGGCGCCTGGCGACCGCACGCGCAGGTGCTCGCCGCACAGCTCGGCGGCAAGGCCGGCCTCGTCGGCGCGGCGGACCTGGCCCGCCAGGGCTGACCCGCCGGGCCGACCCGCCGGGGCCGACCCGGCTTCCACCCGTCCCGCCCGCCGCGCCCCTTGGGGGAGCGGCGGGCGGCTGCGTATCTTGCGGTGCATGGACCAGTTGCTGCCCTCGCTGCCGAAGTCCCTTACGGAGCCCGACGGTTCCGCCGTGATCCGGGTACTCAGCTACAACATCCGCTCGCTGCGCGACGACGAGGAGGCGCTGGCCCGGGTCATCCGGGCGTGCGAGCCCGACCTCGTCTTCGTCCAGGAGGCGCCGCGGTTCTTCCGGTGGCGCAAACACGCGGCGCGACTCGCCGCGAAATGCGACCTCGTGGTGCTGAGCGGGGGCGGGACGGCGGCCGGCCCGCTGCTGCTGTGCTCGCTACGGGTCTTCGTGGAGCGCACGGAGGACGTCCTGCTGCCGCGCACGCCCGGCCTGCACCGCAGGGGCTTCGCCACGGCGGTGGTCCGCGTCGGCGCCGCCCGCGTGGGGCTGGTCAGCGCGCACCTGTCCCTGGACCGGGCGGAGCGGGTCGCGCAGGCGGCGATGCTGCTGGAGCGGGCCGCGGCGATGGACGTCCCCCACGTGATCGCCGCGGGCGACGTGAACGAGGACCCGCGCGGTCCGGCCTTCGGCCACCTCGCGGGCACCCTGCGGGACTGCTGGTCGGCGGCCCCCTGGGGCGCGGAAGCGACCTTCCCGGCGTCCGCGCCGGACCGGCGCATCGACGCGGTGTTCGTGACGAAGGGGGTGGAGGTGCTGGGCTGTGGCGTGCCGGCGGGACTGCCCGGGGTGACCCCCGGGGACCTGACGGCGGCCACGGACCACCTCCCGGTGCTGGCGGCCCTGCGCCTGCCGGCCGCGCCGTAGCGAACGCCGGAGGGGCCGGCAGATCCAGCCCCTCCGGCGTGGGTTTCGACTCCTAGACCACGGCCCCGCGGCCGGGGTCGTCATCCTCGTCGTCGCCGTGCTGCATGCGGGCCACCAGCGTCGCGAACCCGCCCAGGAAGCCGCCGATGCCCAGCGTCGTCAGCCACCACGTCATCTCCCACTGCAGCAGCACCGCGAGCAGCAGCAGCACCGGGCCGCCGACCACCGCGAGCCACGCGAACTTCGACGTCGTGTCCGCCGGCGGCAGCTCCGGCTCCGGCTGGACGAAGTGGCCCTCGTCCGCCGGGGTCAGGTCGTCCTCGTGCGGTTCCGCCGGCGAGTGGTCCCGGGGGCCCGCCATGCCCACGCCCGGGGCGAAGACCACCGAGCTGCCCAGCCCCGAGGCCGGCGGCTCGGGCTCGGGCTTCGGCCCGGGCTTCGCCTCCGGTCCCGCCTCCGGGTCGGCCGGCAGCGGCTTGACGTCCTCCTCCGGCAGGAGGAGGTTCTCGATCGGCTTGAACGGCCGGGCCCCCGGCGGGTCCGGCGGCTCCTGCCCGTACCCGGCGACGATCGCCGCCCATGCCGCTTCCTCGTCCAGCGGCGGGACTCCGCCCGACTGCTCCTCGTGCTCAGCCACCGGCCTCCGCCCCCTCCCTGCCCACGCTCTCCGCCAGTCGGCCGACGAACGCATAGCTGTCCGCGAAGATCCGCTCCGCGTCATGGTCCAACGTCGCGACGTGGTAGCTCTGTTCCAGGAGGGTCTCGGTGACGTCCGTGGAGGAGACCCGGGCCAGGATCCGCGCGGAGTCGACGGGCGGTACGACGTGGTCCTGCGGGCTGTGCAGCAGCAGCAGCGGCTGCGTGACCTGCGGCAGATCGGCGTCCACGAGCTGCAGGAACTTCCGCAGCGAGTGCGCGGCCCGGGTCGGGACCCGGTCGTAGCCGACCTCCTCCGAGCCCGGCTTCGCGATGTCGCTGGCGATGCCCGGCGTGGACCGGATGAAGTGCTTGGTCACCGGAAGGGTCACGGCCAGCGGGTCGTGCACCTTGTTGGCCGGGTTGACGAGCACGATGCCGCTGATGGCGTCCCCGTGCTTGGCGGCCAGCCGCAGGGTCAGCGCGCCGCCCATCGACAGGCCGAAGACGAAGACCTGCTCGCACCGGTCCAGCAGTTCCCGCAGGGCGCGGTCGACCTCGGCGTACCAGTCCTGCCAGCCCGTGAGCTGCATGTCCTGCCAGCGCGTCCCGTGCCCGGGCAGCAGCGGCAGCGACACCGTGAGTCCCTGCCCGGCGAGGTACTCGGCCCAGGGGCGCAGCGACTGCGGGGAACCGGTGAAGCCGTGGCAGAGGAGGACGCCGACCTCTCCGCCCTCGTGGCGGAACGGCTCGGCTCCAGGGAGGACGGGCACCAGGGTCTCCTTGGTCATGATGTACGTCGGGTGGGTGCGTTGCTCTGTGTGACTTCACCGTACGCGACCGGGGTGGCACCGGCCAGGGTCGTCGGGCCGCTGCCGCGGGAGCCAGGGGATATGGTCTGTTCGACAGACACAGGAAGGCTTTCGAGTTGATCTACGGCGCAATGAAGTTCTCCATCGGCGGTTCACTGAAGCTCGCTTTCAGGCCGTGGGTGGAGGGCCTCGAGAACATTCCCGCGGAGGGGCCGGCGATCCTCGCGAGCAACCACCTGTCCTTCTCGGACTCCTTCTTCCTTCCGGCCGTGCTGGACCGGAAGGTCACCTTCATCGCGAAGGCGGAGTACTTCACCTCCCCGGGCCTCAAGGGCAAGCTGACGGCCGCCTTCTTCAAGGGCGTCGGCCAGCTCCCGGTGGACCGCTCCGGAGCGCGCGGGGCCGGCGAGGCCGCGATCAAGAGCGGCATCGAGGTCATCGAGCGGGGGGAGCTGTTCGGTATCTACCCCGAGGGCACGCGTTCACCCGACGGACGCCTGTACCGCGGCAAGCCCGGCGGGCTCGCGCGGGTGGCGCTGGCCACCGGCGCACCCGTGATCCCCGTGGCGATGATCGACACCGAGAAGATCCAGCCGCCCGGCAAGGTGGTGCCCAAGCTGATGCGCCCGGGCATCCGGATCGGCAAGCCGCTGGACTTCAGCCGCTACCAGGGCATGGACGGCGACCGCTTCATCCTGCGCTCGGTGACCGACGAGGTCATGTACGAGATCATGAAGCTCTCCGGCCAGGAGTACGTCGACATCTACGCGACGGCGGCGAAGCGGCAGATCGCCGATGCGGAGAAGGCGGAGAAGGCCGAGAAGGCCGAGCGGGCGGAGAAGGCCGGCAAGGCCGAGAAGGCCGACGGCAAGCCGGAGTAGGTCGGGCGGTACCGCCCGCAGGGGGTGGGGGAGATGGCGAAACGCGAACGCGTCGTACGCATGTCGGTCGAGCAGCCGCTTTGGCGTGCCCTGACGGCGTACCGGCTGCTCACGATGGTCTACGCGGTGCTGCTGTTCGCCTCCGCCTACAAGCGGTACCCGCACCCCTGGATCGCGGCCGGCTACCTCGCCTTCCTCGCCGTCTGGACCCTGGCCACCACCTCGAAGGTGGCCAACGCCGCCAGCTGCACCAAGGGCTTCCTCGTCGCCGACCTCACCGTCGCCCTCGTCGGGATCGGACTGACCCCGCTCGCGGACACCCACGAGCGGATCACCGGGGGCGGTCCCACCCTCCCCACGATCTGGACCGGGGGCGCGGTCCTCGGATTCGCCATCAAGGGCGGCTGGCGCTGGGCCTGCTTCGCCTCCACCTTCGTGGCCGCGGCCACCATCCTCATCCACGGCGGCCAGCCCACCCGGGACGCCCTGCACAACGTGCTGCTCGTCTGGGTCTCCTCCGTGGCCATCGGCTACGTCGTCGAGGTCGCCCGGGCCAGTGAGAACACCCTCGCCCGCGCCCTGGAGATCGAGGCCGCCACCCGCGAGCGCGAACGCCTCGCCCGCGACATCCACGACGGGGTCCTCCAGGTCCTCGCCATGGTCCAGCGGCGCGGCGCCGAGGTGGGCGGGGAGGCCGCCGAGCTGGGCCGGATGGCGGGGGAGCAGGAGGTGGCGCTGCGCACGCTGGTCACCACCGGCCTGGCGCACCCCTCCCGGGTCTCCTCCGACGAGTCGCGCGGCGCGCTGGTCGACACGTACGAGGTGGACGAGCCGGGGGCCGACGACGGCGAGCTGGACCTGCGCACGCTCCTCGCCCCGCACGCCGGGTCCCGGGTGAGCTTCGCCGAGCCGGGCACCCCGGTGCCGTTGCCCGTGCCCGCCGCGAAGGAGCTGGCCGCGGCGGTCGGCGCCGCCCTCGACAACGTGCGCAGGCACGCGGGCGAGGGGGCCAGGGCCTGGATCCTGGTCGAGGACTGGGGCGACGAGGTGATCGTGACCGTCCGCGACGACGGCCCCGGCATCCCCGCGGGCCGGCTCGACCAGGCGGAGGGCGAGGGCCGGATGGGAGTGGCGCTGTCCATCCGCGGGCGCCTGCGCGACCTCGGCGGCAGCGCCGATCTGGTGTCCGTCCCCGGACAGGGCACCGAAGTGGAACTGAAGGTACCGAGGGGGAGGACCCAATGAGCACGAAGGAAACGCACGAGATCAGGGTGATGGTCGTCGACGACCACCCGATGTGGCGGGACGCGGTCGCCCGCGACCTGGCCGCCGCCGGCTTCGACGTCGTGGCGACCGCCGGCGACGGCCCCGAGGCGGTACGCCGGGCCCGCGCCGTCACCCCCGACGTCCTGGTCCTCGACCTCAACCTGCCCGGCATGCCGGGCGTGCAGGTCTGCAAGGAACTGGTCGGCGCCCACCCGGCGCTGCGCGTCCTGGTGCTGTCCGCCAGCGGTGAGCACGCGGACGTCCTGGAGGCGGTGAAGTCCGGCGCGACCGGCTACCTGCTGAAGTCCGCCGGCGCCCAGGAGCTGATCGACGCGGTCCGCCGCACCGCGGTCGGCGACCCGGTCTTCACCCCGGGCCTGGCCGGTCTCGTGCTCGGCGAGTACCGGCGCCTCGCCACCGACCCGGTGCCGACCGCCGCCGACGAGCCGAAGGCGCCGCAACTCACCGACCGCGAGACCGAGGTGCTGCGCCTGGTCGCCAAGGGGCTCTCGTACAAGCAGATCGCGGAGCGGCTGGTCATCTCCCACCGCACCGTGCAGAACCACGTCCAGAACACCCTGGGCAAGCTGCAGTTGCACAACCGCGTGGAGCTGGTCCGGTACGCCATAGAGCGGGGCCTCGACGACGCGTAGGCACCCGGGTCACCCGGCGTCGATCGTACTTTCGCCCTCGTACGAGTGAACGGGCGTACGCAACGCCCCGCGATTCCACCGGAATCGACCCCTTCAGGACCCTTGCTGTGACCTGCGTCACCACTAGCGTGACCGTCATGGCGAAGGGAGATGCAATGAAGGTCGGAGTGCTGACCGGTGGCGGAGACTGCCCCGGGCTCAACGCGGTGATCAGGGCCGTCGTCCGCAAGGGCACCCAGGAGTACGGCTGCGGGTTCGTGGGGTTCAAGGACGGCTGGCGGGGCGCGGTCGAGGGGAGGACCGTCCCGCTCGACATCCCCGCCGTCCGCGGCATCCTGCCCCGCGGCGGCACCATCCTCGGCTCCTCGCGCACCAACCCGTTCAAGACGGAGAACGGGGTGCGCGACATCAAGGACAACCTCGCCAAGTACGAGGTCGACGCGCTCGTCGCGATCGGCGGCGAGGACACCCTCGGCGTCGCCGCCAAGCTGTACGAGGACTACGGCATCCCCTGCGTCGGCGTGCCCAAGACCATCGACAACGACCTGTCCGCCACGGACTACACTTTCGGCTTCGACACCGCCGTCGGCATCGCGACCGAGGCGATCGACCGGCTGCACACCACGGCCGAGTCGCACATGCGGGTGCTGGTCGTCGAGGTCATGGGCCGGCACGCCGGCTGGATCGCCCTGCACTCGGGGCTCGCGGGCGGCGCCAACGTCATCCTCATCCCGGAGCAGCGCTTCGACATGGACGAGGTGTGCGCCTGGGTGACCTCCCGCTTCAAGGCGAGCTACGCCCCGATCGTCGTGGTCGCCGAGGGAGCGATGCCCAAGGACGGCGACCTGGTGCTGAAGGACGCCACCAAGGACTCCTTCGGACACGTCCGGCTGTCGGGCGTGGGCGAGTGGCTGGCCAAGGAGATCGAGGCGCGGACCGGCAAGGAGGCCCGGACGACCGTGCTCGGGCACATCCAGCGGGGCGGTACGCCCAGCGCCTTCGACCGGTGGCTGGCGACCCGGTTCGGGCTGCACGCGATCGACGCGGTGCACGACGGGGACTTCGGCAAGATGGTCGCGCTCAAGGGGACGGACATCGTCCGGGTGCCGATCGCGGAGGCGACGGCACGCCTGAAGACGGTGGACCCCGCGCTGTACAAGGAGGTCGGCGTCTTCTTCGGCTGAGCCGCCGGGCGTCCGCGCACCATGGGTCGTATCGTGACGAACGGCCCATGGTCCGGCGTACGGGAGTCGACGTGGAGATCCTCGCATTCGGCGTGCAGGCGGATGAAACGCCCCTGCTGGAGGCGGCGTTCGGCGGCCCGCACGAGGTGCGCTGCCTGGGCGTCTTCCTCAACGAGGACACCGCCCCCATCGCGGCCGGGTACGAGATCGTCTCGTCGAGCGTCAACGCCGACCTGAGCGGGCGCGTGCTGCGGGTCCTGGCCGCCGGCGGCACCCGGATGATCGCCCAGCGCTCCACCGGCTTCAACAACATCGATCTGGACGCCGCACGGCAGCTCGGCCTGACGGTGAGCAGGGTGTCGTACTGCTCCCCCTACTCAGTGGCCGAGTTCGCCTGGACCCTGGCGATGGCGGTGAACCGGCGGATCGTCCGGGCCGCGACCCGGACCAGGGACTTCGACTTCCGCCTGGACGGGCTGATCGGCCGCGACATGCGCGGCCGCACGGTGGGCGTGCTCGGCACCGGCAAGATCGGGGAGGCGTTCACCCGGATCGCGCACGGCTTCGGCATGAACCTGCTGGGCTGGGACGTGGCGCGGAACCCGGCGTGCGTGGAGCTCGGCATGAAGTACGTGGACAAGGAGGAGCTGTTCGCGTCCTCGGACCTGATCAGCCTGCACGTGCCGCTGCTGGCGGCCACCCGCCACCTCGTCGACGCGGCGGCGCTGGAGCTGATGCGGGACGACGCGATCCTGATCAACTCCAGCCGCGGCGGGCTGATCGACACCGACGCGCTGGTCGCGGAGCTCCGCGCCGGCCGCTTCACGGGCGTCGGCCTCGACGTGTACGAGGCCGAGGCCGGCGTCTTCTTCCTGGACAAGTCCCTGGAGGCCGTCGAGGACGACACCCTGGCGCGGCTGGTCACCTTCCCGAACGTGGTGGTCACCTCGCACCAGGCGTACTACACGAGCGACGCGGTGGGCCAGATCATCGCCGCCACCGTCGCCAACGTCACGGACTACCGGGCGGGCCGCCGCTCCGAGAACACCCTGGTTCCCGACTGACGCGCGGCCGGAGCCGGGGTCATCACGCCGGCCAGGAGCTCGCGCAGCAGGTCCGCGCCGCGCAGGGTGAGGACGGACTCCGGGTGGAACTGCACCCCGGCGAAGCCCGCCGCGGAACGCAGCGCGTGGACTTCACCCGTCAGGGGATCGCGGGCCACCTCCACCCCGTCCACGGCCAGCCGCGCGGCCAGCGGCTCGTCACAGTGCGCGGTGTACGTGTTGTAGAAGCCGACCACCTCCCGCGCCCCGAACAGGTCGATCCGGGTCTGCGCCCCCTGCGCCGGCTCCGCCTTGCGGATCAGCGGCAGCCCCAGCTCGGCCGCCAGCAGCTCGTGCCCCAGACAGACCCCGACCAGCCCGTGCCGGTGCCCGGCCAGCAGTTCAGCGGCCAGCGCGCGCAGCATCCGCATCTTGGGGTCAGAGGCGTCCCCCGGGTTGCCCGGACCGGGGCCCAGGACGATCGGGCCCTCCCAGGACCGGGCCGCCGCCCGCAGCCCCGGATCGTCGTAGCGGCGTACGGTCACCTCCAGCCCGGCCACCCGCAGGACGTGCGCCAGCATCGCCGTGAAGGTGTCCTCGCCGTCCACCACCAGCGCGTGGCCGGTCAGCGGGGCCGGCCGCTCCTGCATGCGCAGCCAGAAGGGGGCCAGGTCCGACCTGCGGGCCGCCAGGGCCGCCCGCACCCGCGGCTCGTCCGCCAGCCGCGCGCCCTCGAACGACGGCCGGGGCGCGGCCGGCCGCACCCCGAGCGCCGCGAGCACCCCCGCCGCCTTCGCGTGCGTCTCCGCGACCTCGCCCGCCGGGTCGGAGTGCCGTACGAGCGTGGCGCCCACCGGCACCCGCAGCACGCCGTCCGGGGCGATGTCGGCGGTGCGGATCAGGATGGGGGAGTCCAGGGTCTGCGCCCCGGCCGCGTCCTGCCCGAGCAGGGCCAGGGCTCCCGCGTAGTAGCCGCGGCCCCCGCTCTCGTAGCGCTCGATCACACGGCAGGCGTTCTGCACCGGCGAGCCGGTGACCGTCGCCGCGAACATCGTCTCGCGCAGCACCTCCCGCACGTCCAGCGAGGAGCGCCCGCGCAGCTCGTACTCGGTGTGCGCGAGGTGGGACATCTCCTTCAGCCGCGGTCCGACGACGACCCCGCCGCGGTCGCCGACGGTGCACATCATCTTGAGTTCCTCGTCGACGACCATCGACAGTTCCTCGGTCTCCTTGCGGTCGCCGAGGAAGGCGAGGAGGGAGTCCACGGTGGGTCCCCCGGCCGGATACCGGTAGGTCCCGCTGATCGGGTTCATCACGACCGTGCCGCCGGACATCCGCACGTGCACCTCGGGGCTCGCGCCGACCAGCGTCCGCTCGCCGGTGTGGACGACGTAGGTCCAGTACGCGCCGCGCTCGCCCAGCAGCAGTCGCCGGAAGAGGGCGAGGGCGTCGGCCCGCCCGAATCCGTCGATGCGGCCCTGGTAGGTGCGCCGGATGACGAAGTTCGCGCCCTCCCCGCGGCCGATCTCGTCCTCGATGACCCGCTCGACCGTGGCCGCGTACTGCGCGTCGGGGACGTCGAAGCCGCCGTCCTCGACCCGTACGTCGTGCGCGGGCAGCGCGGCCAGCGCCTCCGCGAGCGGGATCTCCCAGGCCTCCTCGGCGACCAGCACGCTCAGCGGCGTGCCGTCGTCGCGTACGTCGAATCCGCGCTCCCGGATCTGCCGGAAGGGGACGAGGGCGAGGGTGGGCAGCTCCCTGACGGGCAGGTCGGCGAGGTGTTCGGCCTCGTGGACCGCGCCGATCAGCACCTCGACGGTGTCGTGGTCGCGGCCGGGGGTCCGCCGGCGCAGCAGGGCGAACGGCGGGCAGGAGTCGTCGAGCAGGCGGCTCAGCAGGCCGGGGCGGCTCGGTCGGCCGGGTTGGCGGGGTCGGTTCAGGGGCCTGGGGTCCATGGGCGGGGCGTCCTTCCGGTGGGAGGAGCGGCGCCCGCGTCGCAGAACACGGAAGGCCGCCCCTCGGGGCGGCCTTCGTGTCGTCGCGTGTCGTTTTCAGGTACGCGCGAGGAGTGGGCCGCCGGGAGCGGGCCACCACCAGTTCTGGTTCGAGTGCGCGTACACGGGAGGCACCCTAGCCCAGAGCGGCCGCCCGGCGCCGGATCCGTCTCACGGCGTGGGCTGAACCATGGATTCCGTTCCGTTGGGGTCCCCCTGCCTTCGAGCCGCACCGTCTCACGTTGTGGTCGGAGGGCGGGATGAGACGTATGACGCCGTAATGTGTACGAGGTGACCGTGAACGCTGAAACCCAAGCCCCCGCCGCCAAGGCGACCTGGCGAGACCTTCCCGCGGCGCAGCAGCCTTCGTACCCCGATGCCGAGGCTCTGCGCGCTGTCGTCGCGGACCTCGAGTCGTATCCTCCGCTCGTTTTCGCGGGTGAGTGCGACCAGCTGCGTGCCCGTCTGGGAGCCGTCGCCAAGGGCGAGGCGTTCCTCCTCCAGGGCGGCGACTGCGCCGAGGCCTTCGACGGCGTGTCCGCCGAACACATCCGCGCCAAGCTGAAGACGCTGCTCCAGATGAGCGCCGTCCTGACGTACGCGGCCTCCGTGCCGGTCGTCAAGGTCGGCCGCATCGCGGGGCAGTACTCCAAGCCGCGCTCCAAGGACACCGAGACCCGTGACGGCGTCACCCTGCCGACCTACCGCGGCGACTCCGTCAACGGCTTCGCCTTCACCGAAGAGGCCCGGATCCCGGACCCCGAGCGGCTGAAGCGCATGTACAACGCCTCCGCCTCCACGCTCAACCTGGTGCGTGCCTTCACCACCGGTGGTTACGCCGACCTGCGCCAGGTGCACGCCTGGAACCAGGACTTCGTGAAGTCCTCCCCGTCCGGTCAGCGGTACGAGCAGCTGGCGCGGGAGATCGACAACGCGCTGAACTTCATGAAGGCGTGCGGCACCGACCCGGCCGAGTTCAAGGCCGTCGAGTTCTACGCCTCCCACGAGGCGCTGCTGCTCGACTACGAGGGCGCGCTGACCCGTACCGACTCGCGCACCGGCAAGCTGTACGACACCTCCGGCCACATGGTCTGGATCGGTGAGCGCACCCGCCAGCTGGACCACGCGCACATCGAGTTCTGCTCGCAGATCGCCAACCCGATCGGCATCAAGCTCGGCCCCACCACCACGGTGGACGAGGCCCTGACGTACGTCGACCGTCTGGACCCCGAGCGCGAGCCGGGCCGGCTGACCTTCGTGGTCCGCATGGGCGCCGACAAGGTCCGCGACAAGCTGCCCGAGCTGGTCGAGAAGGTCACCGCCTCCGGCGCGGTCGTCGGCTGGGTCACCGACCCCATGCACGGCAACACCTTCGAGGCGGCCTCCGGGCACAAGACGCGCCGTTTCGACGACGTGCTCGACGAGGTCAAGGGCTTCTTCGAGGTGCACAAGGCCCTGGGCACCCACCCGGGCGGCATCCACGTCGAGCTCACCGGTGACGACGTCACCGAGTGCGTGGGCGGCGGCGACGAGATCTTCGTCGACGACCTGCACCAGCGCTACGAGACGGCCTGCGACCCGCGGCTCAACCGCAGCCAGTCCCTGGACCTGGCGTTCCTCGTCGCCGAGATGTACCGGGACCAGTAGGGATCAGCCAGTAGCTTCGTACGACGGTGGGGCGCGGATCGATGTGATCCGCGCCCCACCGTCGTCTCCAGGGGTTTTAGGCCACCCTGACTTTAGGTACGGTTAGGTAAGCCTCACCGAATAGGGGATGGCTCGTCGAACCATTCCGCCCAGGGAGGTGAACCGCGTGTACGTCTGCTCTTGCTTCGGGATCACCGACAAGCAGGTCAAGGACCACGCGGCAGCCGGGGCCTGCACCCCGCGCCAGATCGCCTCGGCCACCAAGGCCGGAACCGACTGCGGCTCCTGCGTCCGCACCATCCAGGGCATCCTCGGCCGCGGCGCCTGCCCGCGCCGGGAGCTGCTGGAGAAGGGTGACGCGGCGGCCGTGCTCGCCGCCGAGACGGAGCGTCCGCCCGTACTGGCGGAAGCGGCCTGACCGGCCGGGCCCGGCCCCCCGAACGACCGACGGCCGGCTGTCAGCTCGGCTGCTCGATCAGCTGGGCGATGTAGAGCGGCTCGCCCAGGGACTCGATGAGCTCCAGCTGGGTGTCGAGGTAGTCGATGTGGTGCTCCTCGTCCTCCAGGATCTCCTCGAAGAGGCGGGCCGAGGTGATGTCGCCCTTGCCGCGCATGACCTCGATGCCGCGCTTGAGCCGGTCGATGGCCTCGACCTCGACCTGGCGGTCGGCCTGGAACATCTCCGTGATCGTCTGCCCGACGCGCACGTGGAAGAGCCGCTGGTAGTTCGGCAGACCGTCGAGCATCAGGATGCGCTCGGTGATCTTGTCCGCGTGCTTCATCTCGTCGATGGATTCTTCACGCGTGTACTTGGCGAGCTTGGTCCAGCCCTTGTTGTCCTGGATGCGGTAGTGCAGCCAGTACTGATTGATGGCCGTCAGCTCGCCGGTCAGCTGCTCGTTCAGAAACTCGAGGACCTCGGGGTCGCCCTGCATCGCAGAGGCTCCTTCCAGGCAATGTCAGTCACGTGACGGGGCCGGTGGTACCTCCCAGTGCTCACTGGGGGATCTGCGCGCATCCTTGCACTGCCGTCCGGGGCCGTCCAGTAAGTGCCTCCTTAGTGGGAGTTGCCGTGACTTGCCCGGATCGGTCCAGACCTGGTCGTGACCACCCTGCCGGGTCTGTCACCATGGAGTCATGGGTCAGCCGGAAAGCCGGGAATCTCCGGGAGCAGAGTCGCCGGAGCTTCCACCGGGGCAGCGGTTGCAGCGCGGCTGGCCGGTCACCCATTACGGGCCCGTGCCCAAGTTCAAGCCGGACCGCTGGGAGTTCCGGGTCTTCGGCGCGACGGCCGACGGGGACAAGCACTGCTGGAACCACGAGGAGTTCACGGCCCTGCCGTTCGACTCCGTCGTGGCGGACCTGCACTGCGTCACCAAGTTCAGCATGCAGGGCGCCGAATGGGGCGGTGTGCTCGCCCGCGAGATCCTGGCCCTGGCGCCGCCCGCGCCGCAGGTCACGCACGTGATGGTGTGGGCCGAGTACGGCTTCAGCTCCAACATGCGGCTCGCCGACTTCGCTTCCGAGCGGACCGTCTTCGCCACCCACCAAGGCGGTGAACTGCTCACCGCCGAGCACGGTTTCCCCGTGCGGCTCGTGGTTCCGCACCTGTACGCCTGGAAGGGCCCCAAGTGGGTCCGCGGCGTCGAGTACATGACGGCCGACCGCCGCGGCTTCTGGGAGGAGCGCGGCTACCACAACACGGGCGACCCCTGGCGCGAGCAGCGCTACTCGTACCAGGAGGAGCCGGGGGACGGTCCCGAGCTGTAGGCCCGGGGCCGGCGGCCGGGGTCACCCGGACGGCCGTAGGAAGTCGGCGCCGGCGAGCGATCACCGGGTCACTGCGGGCCGCGCAGCTCCTTCAGCAGCGCCACGTCCGCCGCATGCCCCTCCTTGCCGCCCGGGGTCTCGGTGATCAGCGGGACGCCCTCCATCGCGGGGTGCGTGAACAGCTCGGCGAAGGCCTCCCGGCCGATGTGGCCCTGCCCGATGTTGGCGTGCCGGTCCTTGTGGGCGCCCACGCCCTCCTTGGAGTCGTTCGCGTGGACCAGCTTCAGCCGGCCCTCGCCCACCGTCTCCACCAGCAGGTCGAGCGTCGCCTTCGTCCCGCCCGGCTCCGCCAGGTCGTGACCGGCCGCGAAGACGTGGCAGGTGTCCAGGCAGATTCCCAGCTTGGGGTGGTGATCGAGCGCCTCGAAGTACGGTCCGAAGTCCCAGGTCCGCGAGCACAGCGAGGAACCCTGCCCCGCCGTGGACTCCAGCAGCAGGAACGGGTCGTCCTCGTGCGTCAGCTCGTCCAGCAGCGGCAGCATGTGCTCCCTGACCTGCGCGTACGCCGCCTCGCGCGGGCGGCCCCCGGTCGCCGACCCGGTGTGCACGACCACGCCGAGCGCGCCGATCTCCCGGCCCCGGCGCAGTGAGTGGCGCAGCGACTCCACCGACCTCTCCACGGTGGCCCCGGTGTGCGAGCCGAAGTTGATCAGGTACGGCGCGTGCACGTACGCCGGGATCGACTCGGCCGCGCACTCCGCGCGGAACTGCTCGTCCTGGGCCGGGTTGCCGACCGGGGTGGCCCAGCCACGGGGATTGGCGACGAAGACCTGGACGGCCTCGGCGCCCATCTCGCGGGCGTAGGCCAGCCCGACCTTGGCGAGGCCGCCCGCCACGGGGACGTGCCCGCCGACCGGATTGCGTATCACTGCGCTCTACAGCCCCTTGGTCCGGATGGTGATCGTGGAGCCCTCGGGGGCGTTCAGTCCGCCCAGCACCGACTGGGAGTCCACGGTGTTGCTGAAGGAGAGGAACGGCCGCTCCACCTTCACCTTGAAGCCCGCGGCCTCCAGCGCCTTGCGGGCCGCGTCCACGTCCTGGCCGGTCACGTTCGGGACCGGCGTCGGGCGCGGGCCCTTGGACACGGTCAGGGTGATCGTGTCACCGGCCGCGGCCTGGCTCCCGGCGCCGATCGACTGGTTCGCGACCGTACCGGCCGCCGCGGGGGAGTTGACCTGCTCGGGGGCGGTCGCCACCTTGAGCCCCAGCGCCTCCAGGCCGGCCGTCGCCTGGTCGACGGGCAGCCCCGTCACGGTCGGGACCTGCACCGGGCGGCCCTTGCTGACGACGAGCGAGACCGCCGTGTCCGGCGCCCGCTTGTCGCCGACCGCCGGGTCGGAGCTGATCACCGTGCCCTGCGCGACGTCCTGGCTGAAGGCCTGCGTGACGATGCCGGGCGCCAGCCCGGACTTCGTCAGCTCGGCCTTGGCCTCCTCCAGCGGCCTGCCCTTGAGGTTGGGCACGGCCACGACCTCGGGGCCGCGGGAGATGGTGAGGGTCACCGCGCCGTTGCCGCGGATCCGGCGGCCGCCCGGGGGATCGGTGTTCATCACCGTCCCGCGGTCGAAGGCGTCGCTGAACTTCCGGTCGACCCGCTTCACGCCGAGCCCCGCCGCGGACAGCTGGGAGCGGGCCTGCGCCTCGGTCTTGCCGAGCAGGTTCGGGACCTTCGTGAACTGGCCGGAGTTGATGTACCAGACGCCGGTGCCCACCCCCAGGGCCAGCAGCACCCCGGCGATGACCAGGAACACGCCCCGGCGGGGCCGCCCGGCGGGCGCCTGCCGGTGCGCAGCGGGCGAGGAGGGCGGCGGGGGCAGGGTCTCCAGCCGGGAGGTGAGGTTCACGGGCTGCGCGGCCACCGGGCGCGGGATCACACCCGTGCGGTCCTCGGCGGAGGACCGCACCTCGGCCCGCGCCTGCGGCGGTACGGCGTCCAGCTCGGCGTCGCCGAGCCGGCCGCGGGCCTCGCGGGTGAGGCCGAGCAGCGCGGCGGCGTCGTAGGGGCGCAGCTCGGGATTGCGGGCCGTGGCCTCCGCGACGAGCTCGTCGAGCCCGACGGGGAGCCCCGGGACCGCGGCGGAGGGCGGCGGGACGTCCTCGTTGAGGTGCTGGTAGAGGACCTGAGCGGGGCTGTCGCCGAGGTGGGGCTTGGCGCCGGTGAGCATCTCGTAGAGGACGACACCGCAGGCGTAGACGTCCACGCGGGTGTCGGCGACGCCGCTCTCGATCTGTTCGGGGGCCAGGTAGGAGACGGTGCCGAGGACGGACCCGGTGGTGTTCGTGACCGAGTCCACGGACCGGACCAGCCCGAAGTCGGCGACCTTGACCCGGCCGTCGTCGCCGATCAGGACGTTCTCGGGCTTCATGTCGCGGTGGACGAAGCCGGCCCGGTGGGCGGTCCCGAGGGCGGCGAGCACCGGTTCGAGGATGTCGAGCGCGGCCCGCGGCTGGAGCGCGCCGCGCTCGCGGAGCACGTCGCGCAGGGTGCAGCCGGAGACGTACTCCATGGCGAGGTAGACGTACGGCCCGTCCGTGCCCTGGTCGAAGACGGCGACCACGTTGGGGTGCGCGAGCCGGGCCACGGACTTCGCCTCGCGGATGAACCGGTCGACGAAGGCGGCGTCGGCGGCGAGGGCCGGGTGCATCACCTTCAGGGCGAGCACGCGGTCGAGGCGCGTGTCGACGGCCCGGTAGACCGTGGCCATGCCGCCGGCCGCGATGCGGGCGTCGATGCGGTAGCGGCCGTCGAGCACGCGCCCGACGAGGGGGTCATCCAGGGTCGTATCCACGCCGCGATTCTATTGGGGCGTCGCGCCCGCCCCGCCCGGGTGGTCCGCCTTGCAGCGCAGCTGTGACGTGACCGCCGGGCGCGACGCCGTCGCGGGGCGCGTTCGAGGCGCGGGCGCGGAGCGCCGTCCGGGGTCCGGGGCGGAGCCCCCCGGAGCGGGCCCGCGGGTCAGAACGCCGGGCGTTCGGGGTCCAGGACGGCGCGGCCCTGCGCGGGAGAGGAGGCTTCGGCGAAGCGGCGCTGCGGAATGCGCCCCGCGCGAAACGCGAGCCGCCCCGCCGAGACGGCGTCCCGCATGGCGGACGCCATCAGGACCGGCTCCTGCGCCCGCGTCACCGCGGAGGCCAGCATCACCGCCGCGCAGCCCAGCTCCATCGCGAGGGCGGCGTCCGACGCCGTGCCCGCGCCCGCGTCCAGGATGACCGGGACCGACGCCCGCTCCGTGATCAGCTCGAAGTTGTGCGGGTTGCGGATGCCCATCCCCGAGCCGATGGGGGACCCGAGGGGCATGATCGCCGCGCAGCCCACGTCCTCCAGCTTCCGCGCGAGCACCGGGTCGTCGTTCGTGTACGGGAGGACCGTGAAGCCCTCGTCCACCAGGATCTCGGCGGCGTCCAGCAGCTCGATCCCGTCCGGCAGGAGGGTCCGCTCGTCCGCGACCACCTCCAGCTTGATCCAGTCCGTGCCCAGGGCCTCCCGGGCCAGCCGGGCCGTGAGCACGGCCTCGCCCGCCGTGAAGCAGCCCGCCGTGTTGGGCAGCACGGCGATGCCCAGCCTGGTCAGGACGGAGAGGACGGAGCCCTGGACCGTGGGGTCGAGGCGCCGCATCGCGACCGTGGTGAGTTCGGTACCGGACGCGACCAGGGAGCGTTCCAGCACGTCCAGGCTCGGGGCCCCGCCCGTGCCCATGATCAGGCGGGAGGAGAAGGTCCGGCCGCCCAGGGTGAAGAGGTCGTCAGCCATGCCGTTCAGCCCCCCTGGACCGCGGTGAGGATCTCGACGCGGTCGCCGTCGCCCACCGGGGTGGCCGGCCACTGCCCGCGCGGGACCACGGTCTCGTTGAGGGCCGCGGCGACCCCGGAGGGGGCCGCGGTCAGCGTGGCGACCACCGTGTCGAGCGTGGTGCCGGCCGCGAGCTCGCGCGGCTCGCCGTTGACGGAGACGGATACGGGCAGGCTCATGCGTACGACTCCTGACGTGCGGCGGAGAACCGGCGGGGGCTGAAGGGGCGCGCGATCTCGGGCAGTTCGCCGGTGGCCAGCAGCTCGACGAGCACCTCACCGGTGAGCGGGGTCAGCAGCACCCCGTTGCGGTAGTGCCCGGTGGCCAGGTGCAGGCCCGGCAGGTCGGTCGGGCCGAGCAGCGGGGCGTTGTCGGGCGAGCCGGGGCGCAGCCCCGCCCGGGTCTCGGTGAGGGGGAGTTCGGTGATGCCGGGGACCAGTTCGTGGGCGTCGCGCAGGAGTTCGTAGACTCCGCCCGCGGTGACCGTGGTGTCCCAGCCGAGTTCCTCGCTGGTGGCGCCGACGACGAGTTCGCCGTTCTCGCGCGGCACCAGGTAGACGTGGCTGCCGCGGACGACCGCCCGGACGGTCCGGGAGAGGAAGGGCGCGTAGGCCGGTGGCACCGCCAGCCGCAGGACCTGTCCCTTGACCGGCCGTACGGGAGGCACCACCTCCGGCGGTACGCCCGCCAGCCGGCCGCTGAGCGAGCCCGCCGCCAGCACCACCTGGCCGGCGCGCAGCTCCGTACCGTCGTCGAGCGCGGCCCCGGCCGCCCGGTCCGCGGTGACCAGCAGCCGTTCCACCGCCGCCCGGTGGATGATCACGCCGGCCCGCTCGCAGGCGGCCAGCAGGGCGGCCGCGAGCCGGCGCGGGTCGACCTGGTGGTCGCCGTCCACGCGCAGGCCGCCGCGTACGCCCGGGGCGAGCATGGGCTCCAGACGGCGGCACTCGCGGCCGGTGAGCCACTCGGACTCCAGGCCGCAGCGCCGCTGCAGCGCGTGCAGTTCCCGCAGGTGGAGGCGGTCGTCGGCGTCGAGGGCGACGGCGAGGGTGCCGCAGGTGCGGAAGCCGATGTCGATGCCGCCGCTCGCGTCGGCGAGCTCGGCGGCGAACTCGGGATAGCGCGCGGCGGAGGCGAGGCCGAGGCCCAGCAGGGCTTCCTCGCCGTAGTGCAGCTCGGTGACGGGGGCGAGCATGCCGGCCGCGACCTGGGCGGCGCCGCCGCCTGGCGCCGGGTCGGCGAGCACGGTGCGCAGCCCGCGCGCCGCGGCGCGCCAGGCGGTGACCAGGCCGATGATCCCGCCCCCGATGACGAGGACGTCGGATCCCTTCAGAGATGAGTGCATGGGCGTCCAGCCCCTCCCTTCGCCGGCATGACCCGGATCAGGTTCGTACGGTCGGAGGCCGGCCAGCCTCCCTCTCAGCCCGGTGCGCCGGACTCCCGCGATAGGTACGGTGGCCAGACTAACCCGGCCGCGGACGGCCGGTAAGGCGGCACCTGTTCCTGACGGAGCGTCAGATGATTAGGGTGGCCGGGTGAGCGAGCAGACGGAACACCATCAGCGCGGCGTCGTGATCGTCGGCGCCGGAATGGCCGGGGTGCAGACCGCGGTCGCCCTGCGCGAGCAGGGCTTCGAAGGCCCCCTGACCCTGCTGGGAGCCGAACCCCACCAGCCCTACGACCGCCCCCCGCTGTCCAAGGCGGTCCTGCTCGGCAAGGCCGAGGACTCCGCCTTCGACGTGGACTTCGAGGGGCTCGGCATCGAGCTGCGGCTCGGCATCGAGGTCACCGGACTGCGGGCCGCCGACCGCGAGCTGGACACCGAGGCCGGCCCGGTCCCGTACGGGGTCCTCGTGCTGGCGACCGGCGCCGAGCCGCTGACCCTGCCCGGCACCGGAGGCGTCCCGGGCGTCCACCTGCTGCGCACCCTGGACGACGCGGCGCGGCTGCGGCCGGTCCTCGCGACCGCGCCCCGGACGGTGGTCGTCGGGGCGGGCTGGATCGGCGCCGAGTTCGCCACCGCGGCCCGCGAGGCCGGCTGCGCGGTGACCGTGGTCGAGGCGGCGGACCGGGTGCTGGCGGGGGCGCTGCCCGCCGAGGTTGCCGAGCCGATGGCGCGCTGGTACGAGGAGGCCGGCGCCGAGCTGATCACCGGAGCGAAGGTGGCCGGGATCGAGGAGGGCCGCGTCCTGCTCGCGGACGGCCGGGCCCTGCCGGCCGGCGCGGTCGTCGTGGGCATCGGCGCCCGGCCCGCCACCGGATGGCTGGCCGGGAGCGGGGTGGAACGGGGCCCCGACGGCTCGGTCACCGCCGACGCGTACCTGCGCACCTCCCTGCCCGGGGTGTACGCCGTCGGCGACTGCGCCTCCTTCCCCTCCGGGCGCTACGGGAAGCGGTTGCTCGTCCACCACTGGGACAACGCGCTCCAGGGGCCGCGGACGGTCGCGGCGAACGTCCTGGCCGAGATCGGGGCCGGAGCCGGGGCCCGGGGCGGGGCCGGGGAGGCGGGCGAGGTCTACGACCCGGTGCCGTACTTCTGGTCGGAGCAGTTCGGACGGTTCGTGCAGTACGCCGGACACCACGGCGCTGCCGACACCCTGCTCTGGCGCGGCGACCCCGCCGGGCCGGCCTGGTCGGTGTGCTGGCTGCGGGCCGGCGCGCTGGTCGCGGTCCTGGCGGTGGGCCGCCCCCGCGATGTGGCGCAGGGCCGCAAGCTCATCGAGACGGCGGTGCCCCTGGACCCGTCCAAGGTGGCGGACCCGGCCACCCCGCTGAAGTCGGCCGCCGCCTGACGGCTCCGGGCCCGGGCGGCGACCCGTACGGGCCGCCCAGGTACCGACGGCGGAGCCGAGATGGCAGGCTTGTGTCCGTGACCGAGATTGACGCAAAGATCGATGCCCTTGTCCCCTCGTGGCTGTACCTCCCCGACATCGCGGAGAAGCTGGACATCGAGGTGACCCGGGTCCGCCAGATGGTCAAGGAAGGGCAGCTCATCGCCGTACGCCGGGGCGAGAACCGCGCCCTGCAGGTGCCGGCCCCCTTCATCGACGGTGACAAGGTCGTCAAGGGCCTGGTCGGACTGCTGACCGTGCTGCGCGACGACCGCTTCACCGACGAGGAGATCCTGGAGTGGCTCTTCACCGAGGATCCGACCCTGCCCGGCACGCCCGTGCAGGCACTGAGCGAGAATCGCGGCACGGAGGTGAAGCGCCGCGCTCAGGCGCTCGCCCTCTGACCTGATCCGCAGTTCGCTCCACCGCGGTGTACGGGCCCCGCGCCCGTACACCGCCTCCACCACGGGGGGTCCACCCATGCAGCTGTCCGACGCCCGGCTCTACCTCTGCACGGACGCCCGCAAGCGGCAGGGTGACCTCCCCGAGTTCCTCGACGCCGTCCTGGCCGGAGGCGTGGACGTCGTCCAGCTCCGGGACAAGGGCATGGAGGCGGGCGAGGAACTCGAACACCTCCGGGTGTTCGCCGAGGCCGCGCGCCGCCACGGCAAGCTCCTCGCCGTGAACGACCGCGCCGACGTCGCCCACGCCATCGGCTCCGACGTCCTGCACCTCGGCCAGGGCGACCTCCCCGTCCCCGCGGCCCGCGCCATCCTCGGCGAGGGCGTGCTGATCGGCCGTTCCTGCCATGCCGAGGACGAGGTCGACGCGGCCGTCGCCGAGCCCGGCGTGGACTACTTCTGCACCGGCCCCTGCTGGCCCACGCCCACCAAGCCCGGACGCCACGCCCCCGGCCTGGGGCTGGTCCGGTACGCGGCCTCGCTGGAGCAGGACCGCCCCTGGTTCGCCATCGGCGGCATCGACGGCAGCAACCTGGACGAGGTGCTGGACGCCGGAGCCACCCGCGTCGTGGTCGTCCGCGCCCTCACCGAGGCCACCGACCCCGGTGCGGCCGCCGCCGAGCTCGCCAAGCGCGTCCGGGCCCGGCTCGGCTGAGTCCTGTCCGCCCGGACAGGGAGCGGGGGAGAACCCCCCTAGCGCCTCGGCCCCCCGCCTGACCAGAGCCGCCCTCCGGGTGTCCAAAAACGTGTCCAAAAGGCGGACAGCGCTTCGGTGACCGGCCGGCCGCGTCTAACCTGCCCACATGGCCTCTGGTACCGCTTCCACCTGGTCGGATCGTGCACACACGGTCCGCGACCTCCTCGCGTCCGGGCGCTCGTACTCCTTCGAGTTCTGGGCCCCGAAGACCGAGAAGGGCGAACGCAACCTCTGGAACGCCCTGCGCCGGGTCGAGGCGGTATCCCCCAGCTTCGTCTCCGTGACCTACGGAGCCGGCGGCTCCACCCGCGGCGGCACCGTGAAGGCCACCCAGGAGATCGCCGCGGACACCACGCTGACCCCCGTCGCGCACCTCACCGCCGTGGACCACTCGGTCGCCGAGCTGCGCAACGTCATCGGGCAGTTCGCCGACGCCGGGATCCGCAACATGCTCGTCGTGCGCGGAGACCCGCCGGGCGACCCGATGGGCGAGTGGGTGGCGCACCCCGAGGGCGTGCACTACGCCGCCGACCTGGTGCGCCTCGTCAAGGAGTCCGGCGACTTCTGCGTCGGCGTCGCGGCCTTCCCCGAGATGCACCCGCGTTCGACGGACTGGGACACGGACATCCGGCACTTCGTGGACAAGTGCCGCGCGGGCGCCGACTACGCCATCACCCAGATGTTCTTCGATCCGGAGAATTATCTGCGGCTGCGCGACAGCGTCGAGAAGGCGGGCTGCGAGACCCCGATCATCCCCGAGGTCATGCCTGTTGTGGCGATCAAGCAGCTCGACCGGCTGCCCCAACTCAGCAACGCGGTCTTCCCCGCGCACGTGAAAGAGCGCATGCTCGCCGTCAAGGACGATCCGGCCGCTGTACGCTCCATTGGCATCGAGTTCGCCACGGAGTTCTGCGCGCGGCTGCTGTCCGAGGGTGTCCCGGGGCTGCACTTCATCACGCTGAACAATTCCACGGCGACTCTCGAAATCTACGAGAACCTGGGCCTGCACCAGCGGGCCTGAGCGGCCGCCCCCCGTTCCCGCGCCGGCGGCCGTACCGAGAGGGGCCATGCATGGGAATGACGGTCCTCTACATCGCGTTCGGTTTCGTCGCGCTGTGGCTGCTTGCCGAGGTCCTGATGCAGTACAAGGCCCGGCTCCGCTGGCGCCTGCTCGCCTTCGCGGGCTTCCTCGGCGTGGTCGCCGGGGTGGTGTTGCCGTCGGTGCTGGTCATCGGGGTCGGCGCGGCGGCGTTCGCCGTGGGCCAGACCCTGGTGACGCTCTCCTTCCGCAAGGGCTTCGTCGCCGGCTGGGCCCTGCGCCGTGGCGGGGAACCCGTCCGGCAGTCCAGACGCCGCCGGTCCGGAAGCGCCCCGACGCGGCACGAGCCGGCGCTCCAGGTCAGCGCGCTCGCGTACGAGGACACGGACGGGGCGGCGGACGAGCGCCCCTACCGGGCCGCGGCCGAAGAAGAGGTCTACAGCCCGGAGCCGGTGCCCGAGGAGACCGGGTCCTACGGGATACAGAGCTTCGCGCAGGCCCCCGAGGCCGCCCAGACGGCGGCCTTCGCCTCGCCGTTCACCACGGCGGAGCAGGACGCCCACCAGTACGCGGCGTACTACGACCCGCAGAACCAGGGCGGCGGGTACGACTACTCCGGCGGCTACCCGACGGGTGGGCAGCAGCAGGTCTACGCCGCCTACTCGGACCCGTACATCGGCACCGGCGGCGGTGTCGCCCCGCCGCAGCCGTACGACTACACCGCGTACGCCGACTACGGGCAGCAGCAGTACTCCACGGACACCCCGCCCGGCGGGGTCTGGGTCCCCCAGCAGCGGTCCACCGACGGGTCCGGCCAGCCCTACCCGGCGGAGGAGCAGGCCGAGCCGCCGCAGCAGTACCCCTACTCCCAGCCCGGCGAGTACGAGCAGTACCGCTACTGACCCCCGCGGCACGGACCGGTCCGCGGACCGGTCCGCCCGCCCCCGCGCGCGGTCACTGCGAGCCGCGGAACCCGGCGCCCTCCACGATCAGCCCGGCCACCAGCGCCCCGGTCATCCCGGCGTGCGGCAGCCCGCCGCCGGGATGCGCCCAGCCGCCCGCCAGGTACAGCCCGGGCACGTCCGTGGTGTTGGCCGGGCGCAGCAGCCGGCCGCCGGCCCCCGCGAGCGCGGGCGGCGGCACCGCGCCGCCCGGCGCACCGGTCGCCGCCTCGACATCGGCCGGCGTGCGCACCTCGTGCCACAACAGCCGCTCCCGCAGCCCCTGGACGGCCTTCTCCGCGAGGTTCAGCAGCTCCTCGGGCTCCGAGGTCCCGGGCCCGTACACGGCGCTCACGGTGACCGCCTCGTGTCCCGCGTCGGGCCGGGTGGCGGGATCGTCCGGGCGCACCACGGTGACCTGCGTTCCCGGCGCGTGCACCAGGGTGCGGTGGACGGCCGTGGCGGGGCGGGCGCCGCGCAGCGCGAGCAGCAGGGTGATCCGGCCGGGTGCCTCCGAACCGCGGGCCGGGGCCGTGTCCGACGGCCGCCACGGGCCGGCGGACAGCTGCCGGGGGTCGACCGCGCAGACCACGTGATCGGCGGCCACCTCGCCGCCGTCGGCCAGCAGCAGTCCGGCCGCGCGGCCGTCGCGGACCAGGACCTCGCGCACCTCCGCGCCGAACGTGAAGGCGACCTTCCGCTCCAGGCAGCGCTCGTACACGGCGGTGGCCAGGGCGCGCATGCCGCCGCGCACGTACCAGCTGCCGAAGGTCTGCTCCATGTACGGGAGCACCGTGGCCGAACCGGGCGCGGTGGCGGGGTCGATCCCGTACGTGCGCACGACGCCGGTCAGCAGCTCGCCGAGCGCGCCGCCCAGCTCGCGGTCGGCCACCTCGGCGAGGGTCGGCGGCCGGCGCCGGAACAGCCCGGCGCGCCGCAGGGCCGGGTACGGGTCCTCGCGCAGCGCCTGCCGGGCCCCCTCCCGCAGCGGTTCCTCCAGCAGCGGGCGGCGGGTGGCGTCCCAGGCGTCCCGGGCGCGGCCCAGCAGGGCGTTCCAGCGCTCGCCCGCACCCCCGCCGAAGGCGGTGTCGAGGGCGGCGGCGACCCCGCCGTGCGAGGCGGCCGGCAGGGCGACGTCGATGCCGTGGTGGGGGAGGACGTGCCGGACGGCCGGGTCCGGTTGCACCAGGTCGACGCAGTCCTCCAGGGACCGCTTGCCGGTCTTCACGAACAGGTCGCGGTAGACGGCGGGCAGGTGCAGCAGCCCGGGGCCGGTGTCGAAGGCGAAACCCTCGCGCTCGTACCGGCCGACGGCTCCGCCGTAGGTCGCCGCGCGCTCGTACACCGCCACCTGATGCCCCGCCACGGCCAGCCGGGCCGCCGTCGCCATCGCGCCCATCCCGGCGCCGATCACCGCAATTCGTGCCATGCGGCCGAGCCTATCGACCCCCCGGAACACCCCCGGGACCGGCCGTCGTCACAGCGGCGGGGCCCCGGTGACCTCGCGGGCCTCGGCGGCCAGCCGCTTCTCCTCGCGGCGCTGGGCACGGCGGCGCAGGAAGCGGCGGATCCGGCTCCAGAGGAAGACGAGTATGGCCAGTCCGGCGGCCAGCAGGACGGCCGCGATGATGGCGGCGGCCTGCGGGTTGAACATCGCGAAGGTGACGAGGCCGGCCACGCCGAGGTCCTCGGCGATGCTCACGGCCACGTTGGTGAACGGCTCGGGTGAGGTGTTGATCGCCATCCGGGTGCCGGCCTTGACGAAATGGCTGGCCAGCGCGGTGGAGCCGCCGATCGCACCGGCGGCGATGTCGGACAGCGAGCCGCTCTGCCCGGCGAGCAACGCGCCGATCACGGCTCCGGAGAGCGGGCGGACCACGGTGTGGACGGCGTCCCATATCGAGTCGACGTACGGGAACTTGTCGGCGACCGCCTCGCAGAGGAACAGCACGGCGGCGACGATCAGCACGTCCGTGCGCTGCAAGGACGCCGGGACCTCGTCGGTCAGACCGGTCCGGCCGAAGACGCCGAGCAGGAGGACCACGGCATAGGCGTTGATCCCACTGGCCCAGCCGCTGGTGAAGACCAGGGGGAGCACACTCATTGGATCATCATGTCGTACGGACACCGCTCCGGCGGCGCGTACGCGGGCATGGTGACAGAACGGGGACAGAACGGCGAGGGGACGGTCGCCCGGCGGCGGCCGTCCCCTCGCTCACGCTGTTCGGGGACTACTGCCCCTGCTCGTCACGGCGGCGCTGCCACCGTTCCTCGATGCGGGTCATCATCGACCGACGCTGCCGGCTGCGGCCGTGGGCCGAACCGTCTGCACTTCCGGAGACGGGCTGCTCGCCAGGCTTGGGTGCCTTGCGCCAACCGGTGACCACCAGGACCGTACATCCCAGCATGACGAGGAATCCCACCACGCTGATCCAGAGCACGTTCGGAATGATCACACCGGTCATGAGGAGCGCGATACCCACCACAATGCCTGCGACTGCCTGGTAGACCCGTCGCCGGGTGTACGTACGCAGTCCGCTTCCCTCAAGCGCTGTCGCGAACTTGGGATCTTCGGCGTACAGCGCTCGCTCCATCTGCTCGAGCATTCGCTGCTCGTGCTCCGAGAGCGGCACGGGAGTCCTCCTCATCCGTCGGTCGCGGGGGGTAGCGACCAGGGGTCCCCTTCAGGATAGGCGGGGAATCGCCCCCGTGACACCCGCCCTCTACGCCACGTTCCAAAAAGACACACAGCCCAGAAATGACACAGCCGGTAAAACCACTGCTCGAAAACCGTACCGCCGCGGGGGCGGTCACTGAGGCCCTTATTCCCCAATGGTCCGTCCACCATGCCGGTCACTGCACTCGATCATACGGGGCCGGCCGCCGGAACGTAGGGTCTGCGGCCGACTCCGTGCGCGGAAGATCGCAGTTCAGGCCCGCTTCTGTCCGAGCACGTGGAGCTGGGTGGCGACCGCGTGGAAGGCGGGCAGCTCCGCCGCGGCCTCCTCCAGACGCAGCAGCGCCTCCACCGCGCCCGGCTCGGTGTCCACCAGGACCCCGGGGACGAGGTCGGCGAAGATCCGCACGCCGTGGACGGCGCCGACCGCCAGGCCGGCGCCGCCGACGAGCTCGGAGAGCTGTTCGGCGGTGAAGCGCCGCGGCACCGGGTCGCCGGAGCCCCAGCGGCCGGCCGGGTCGGTCAGGGCGGTGCGGGCCTCCGTGAAGTGCCCGGCCAGCGCGCGGGCGAGCACCGCTCCGCCGAGGCCGGCGGCCAGCAGGCTGAGCGTGCCGCCGGGCCGCAGGGCCGCGACGGCGTTGGCCACGCCCTCGGCCGGGTCGTCCACGTACTCCAGCACGCCGTGGCAGAGCACCACGTCGTACGCGTCCCGCTCGACCACGTCCAACAGGCCCTGGGCGTCGCCCTGGACGCCGCGGACCAGGTCGGCGACGCCGGCCTCGGACACCCGGCGCTCCAGTCCGAAGAGCGCGTTCGGGCTGGGGTCGACCACGGTGACCCGGTGGCCCAGACGGGCCACCGGCACGGCGAACTTGCCGGTGCCGCCACCGGTGTCGAGCACGTCCAGCACGTCCTGCCCGGTCGCCTTCACCCGGCGGTCGAGCGCCTCCTTGAGGACCTCCCACACCACGGCGGTGCGAAGGGAGGCACGGGGGCGGGAAGTGTCCGACACGGCTGATGGCTCCTCGGCGCGGTAGGGAAGGGGTGAGCGGTCCGTGCCCCACCCCCGTCTACCTTATGGCCTTCCGCAGCCGGGCAGCTCATCGCGCGTCCGGACGCTCCGGGCGCGGTTGCGGCAGGGCCTGCTGCAGGGTCGGAGCGGGTGCCCCGGCGGCGAGCATCCGCTCCACCAGGCGCAGGAACATCGAGGCGGCGCGCACCAGATCGTCCGCGTCCCGGCCGCTCGCCGCGTCCGCTATGCCCGCCTCGGCCCGGGCCCGGCGGGCCGCACCCGAGGCGAAGAGCGCGCTCCACTCGGCGAGCTCCGGCGCCAGTTCGGGCAGCAGCTCCCACGCGCTGCGGATCCGGGGCCGCCGCCGCGGGTTCACCGGCTCGGGCCGGCCGCGCGCGGCGAGCACGGCCGCGGCGGTGCGCAGGGCGGCCAGGTGCGCGGTGGCGTACCGCTCGTTGGGCCGGGTCAGCAGGGCGGCCTCGGTCAGGCCGCTGCGGGCCTTGGCGAGCAGGTCGAGCGCCGCCGGATCGGCCGTCGACTTGCGCAGGACGGGGTGGACAGGGGACGGGGACGGTGTGGCCATGACGAACCTCCTGTCGATGCGTTGCCCCCATCGTGACCTGCCCCACTGACAATCGCCCTGACCTGCACTTTTGTGGCCGTATCCGCTGCAACTGCCCCCTCCTGCACACCTGATGCGGAAGAGGGTGCTAGTTTTTGAACTGACCGGTCAGTTCAAAAAGAAGGGGGACGGCGTGGACAGCCCGCACGGCGCGGCCGTCAAAGCCGAGGACTTCGGACTCAAGGGCCCGCGCGGCTGGGCGTTCCGGGGCATCGGCATCGATGCGGCGCCCGGCTCGCTCATCGCGGTCGAAGGCCCCTCCGGCAGCGGCCGGACCTGCCTGCTCCTGGCCCTCACCGGACGGATGAAGCCCACTCGGGGCCACGCCGAGATCGACGCGCACCGGCTGCCGAAGAAGATGGCCGCCGTCCGCCGGATCGCGGCCCTCGCCCACGTCCCCGGGGTCAACGACCTCGACCAGGCCCTCACCGTCGCGGAACAACTGCGCGAGGGAGCCCTGCTCCAGCGCCGCTACGACGCCCCGGTGCGCGCCCTGCTGCGGCCCCGCGCCGAGCGCCGCGCCCGCGCCGCGGCCCGGATCGACGAGGCCCTCGCCGCCGCCGGACTGGACCTCGCCACCCTGCCCAAGGGCGAGCGCACCTCCGTACGGGACCTGGAACGCCTGGAGGCCGTACGGCTGTCCGTCGCCATCGCCCTGCTGGGGTCCCCGCGGCTGCTGGCCCTCGACGACCTCGACCTGAAACTCTCGGACACCGAACGCACCGAGGCCTGGGCCCTGCTCCGCTCGATCGCGGCCGCCGGGACCACGGTCCTCGCGGTGTGCAGCGAGGCCCCGGCCGACGCGGTGGTCCTGCGGACCTCCCCGAAGGAGCCGGACGCGGCGCAGGCACCCGGGGCTCCGGAGGCGCCGGTCACCGTCACGTCGGCGGCCCCCGACCGGAAGATCACCTGGGGAAGCGCCGCGAAGAGCGCCCCCGTGGCCGCGGCCGGATCCGCGACCGAAGCCGAGGCGGAGGCCGGCCCGGACACCGCCGCCACCGCCGGGAACGACACCGCGAACGACACCGCGAACGACACCGAGAACGACGACACGAAGGGGGCGGACGATGAGGTCGCCGAAGCTGGCCGCGCTTGAGATGAAGCGGTTCGGGCGGGGGAAGCTGCCCGTCGCCGCCCTCATCGCGCTGCTCCTGCTCCCGCTGCTCTACGGAGCCCTGTACCTCTGGTCCTTCTGGGACCCGTACCACCGCCTCGACAAGGTGCCCGTCGCCCTCGTCAACTCCGACCGCGGCGCGACCGTCGACGGCAAGCACCTGGACGCGGGCGGCGAGCTCACCAAGAAGCTCCGCGACAGCAGGACCTTCGACTGGCGCGAGGTCGGCCCCAAGGAGGCGGCCAAGGGCCTGGAGAACGGGACGTACTACCTCACCCTGACCATGCCCGAGGACTTCAGCGCGAAGATCGCCTCCAGCGCGGGCGAGGACCCCGCCACCGGAGCCCTCCAGGTCCGCACCAACGACTCCAACAACTACGTCGTCGGCTCCATCTCGCGCTCCGTCTTCTCCGAGGTCCGCTCGGCGGCGTCCGCGAACGCCTCCCGCGGGTTCCTCGACAAGATCTTCGTCAACTTCTCCGACCTGCACGACAAGACCGCCGAGGCGGCCGACGGCGCCGACAAGCTCAAGGACGGGGCCGGCAAGGCCCAGGAGGGCGCGAAGGAGCTCGCCGAGGGCCTCGACACGGCCGAGGAGAAGACCGGCGAGCTCAACAGCGGCCTGAAGAAGCTCAACACGGCCGCCGGGAAGCTGGAAACCGGGTCGAAGGACGTCGCCGACGGCACCCAGGCCCTCGCCGACAAGGTCAACGGGGCCGCCGACAAGGCCCGCCCCTTCGTCAAGGACCCCAAGAACCTGGCGGACACCGCCGAGCTGGTCGCCGACAGCGCGAAGGTGGTCAACGGCCACCTCGACACCTTCGCCGCGAAGGCACCGGCCGCCGCGGCCGCCGCCCGGCGGGCCTCCACCGGCGCGGACGCCTACTACACCAAGCACTGCGTCACCCCCGGCGGCGAACCGCACCTCGCCTCCTGCCCCGACCTGAAGAAGGTCAGGGACGACGCGGCCGAGGCCGCCGAACTCGCCGGTGACGTCAGCGCCCTGGTCAAGAACGCGAACGGCGACGTCGGCAAGCTCCGCACCCAGCTGACCGACCTGGAGAAGAAGGCCCGGGAGCTCGTCGTCAAGGCCCCCCAGCTCGCGGGCGACCTCGACGCGGCCGTGGCCAAGGTCAACGCCCTCAACACCGGCGCCCACAAGGTCGCCACCGGCATGGCCCAGCTGCACACCGGCCTCGGCTCCGCCACCACCGGCTCGGGCAAGCTCAGCGACGGCGTCGGCAAGCTCGGCGACGGCGCCCACCGCCTCGACGGCGGCATGTACAAGCTCGTCGACGGCACCGGCGAACTCGCCGGCGGCCTGCACGACGGCGCGGGCAGGATCCCCGACTACGACGAGCAGCAGCGCGACGCCCGCACCGAGGTCATGGCCGACCCGATCAGGCTCGCCAACCAGGCCCTGCACAAGGCGCCCAACTACGGCACCGGCTTCGCGCCCTACTTCATCCCGCTCTCCCTCTGGGTCGGCGCGATGGTCGCCTACATGCTGATCGCGCCCATGAACCGGCGGGCCCTGTCCGCCGGCGCCTCGCCCTGGCGGATCGCCCTCGCCGGCTGGCTGCCCGTGGTGGGGATCGGCGCCGCCCAGGTCGGGCTGCTGATGTCCGTGCTCCGCTGGGCCCCCGACCTCGGCCTGAAGATGGCCCACCCGGCCCTCACCATCTGCTTCCTGCTGCTGGTCAGCGCCTGCTTCGCGGCGATCATCCAGTGGCTCAACGCCAAGTTCGGCGCGGCCGGGCGGATCCTCGTCCTCGCCGTCCTGATGCTCCAGCTGACCTCGGCCGGCGGCACCTACCCCGTCCAGACCAGCCCGGAGTTCTTCAACGACATCCACCCCTACCTGCCGATGTCGTACGTGGTCGAGAGCCTGCGCCGGCTCATCACCGGCGGCGACCTCGGCCCGGTGTGGCAGGGGTCCGCGGTCCTCGCGGCCTTCACCGTCGGAGCGCTCGCCCTGACCTCGCTCGCCGCCCGCGGCAAGCAGGTGTGGACCATGGACCGACTGCACCCCGAACTGAGCCTGTAGGGACGTGTTGACCTGTGACAATCAGCGCCATGGACAGCAGCAGCACCGGTACGGGTACCGGCGGGGCCCGTCGGCAGGCCACCCGGCAGAAGCTCTACGAAGCGGCCGTCACCCTCATCGCGGAGCAGGGCTTCTCCGCGACCACGGTCGATGAGATCGCCGAGCGGGCGGGCGTCGCGAAGGGCACCGTCTACTACAACTTCGCGAGCAAGAACGACCTCTTCGAGGAGCTGCTGCGGCACGGGGTCGGGCTGCTGACGGTCTCGCTGCGGACGGCGGCGGAGGAGACGGAGGCGCGCGGCGGCAGCCGCGTCGAGGCGCTCGACGCGATGATCCGCGCCGGCCTCGTCTTCATCGACCGCTACCCGGCCTTCACCCAGCTGTACGTCGCCGAGCTGTGGCGGACCAACCGCGCCTGGCAGTCCACGCTGATGGTGGTCCGGCGGGAGGCGGTGGCCGTCGTGGAGAAGGTGCTGCGGGAGGGCGTCGAACGCGGTGAGCTGAGCGCCGAGATCGACGTGCCGCTCACCGCGGCCGCGATGGTCGGAATGGTGCTGGTGGCCGCGCTGGACTGGCAGTCCTTCCAGAGCGAGCGCTCCCTCGACGACGTCCACTCGGCGCTGTCGCTGCTGCTGCGGGGCCGGGTCAGCGGCAACCGCTGAGCCCGCGCGCCGCGGCGAGCACCCCCCCAGTCGGCGGTGCCGCGGGGGCACCGCAGCCCGTACAACTGGTGGGGCCTGCCGCGACGGCTGAGTACCCGTACCTAGGCGCGGAGATGAGTACGTGCGCGGATGGCTCCCACCTGCGCGGACGCCAGACTGGGAGCAACGGACAGGAGACCCGGTCCGCACCGCCGACACGGGGCTGCGGAGCGGACCGGGTACCTCCTCACCGTGGCCGGGCGGGGGACACGAACCCGGTGACGCAGGACGCGAACGCGGCGGGGCTCGGGGGGATCGAGCCTCGCCGCGTTCGCGCGTGCGCGGGTCCTGCCGCCTTCCTCCCGGGCGGAGTCCGGGAGGAAGGGCCTCAGCCGCGGTCCCGGAGCGGGAGCCGGAGGCGGGCGGCGGTCAGCCGGGCCGAGACCCACGAGGCCAGCGCCGACCAGCGGGTCGAGACCCATGAGGCCACCGTCGACCAGCGGGCCGAGACCGACCAGCCGAGGCGGGTGGCCGAGCGGGGGAGGAGCAGGGCCCGCAGGCGGGCCGGGCGGCTCACCGCGGCCAGCAGACCCGCGCGGGTCAGCAGCACGTCGTCCGCCAGCCCCGGGTACGAGACCTCCGCGCCCGGCGGCGCGTACAGGGCCCGTTCCACCGCGCCCGCGACCCGGTGGACCGCGGCCGCGGCCTGCGGATCCAGGCGGCCCAGGTCCACGACCCGGGCGGCCGCCCTGCGCGGGGACAGCGCCTCGTCCGGGACCACGCCCACGTCCCAGGCGGCGTCGCCCAGTTCCCGCCACGCCGTCAGGACCTCCCCGGTCCCCAGGCGCCGGGCCCGCAGCCGGCCGCGCCACAGCAGCGGCACCAGCGGCAGGGCCAGGACCGCCAGCAGGGCCGCCGTCCAGCCGAGGACCGTCGTCAGCGAGGGCCCGTCGCCGTGGGTCGGGCCCTGCGCCGCCGCCGGCGTCCCGCACTCGCCGAGCTTCTTCAGCGCGGGCGGGCACTCCGCGGACGCCGAGGGCGCCGCCGACGGCTGCGCGGAGCTCTGCGAGGGCACCGGCGCCGGCGCGGACGGCTGCTGGGCCGCCGGGGTCTGCGGCCGGGAGTAGTCCGGCACGTTGATGCCGGACCGCGGCGTCGGCTCGAACCGCGTCCAGCCCACGCCCTCGAAGTACAGCTCCGGCCAGGCGTGCGCGTCCCGCATCGACACGTTCACGCTGCCGTCGGACTGCTTCTCACCGGGCGTGAAGCCCACCGCCACCCGCGCCGGGATGCCCAGGCTGCGGGACATGGCCGCCATCGAGAAGGCGAAGTGGATGCAGAAGCCCTCCTTGTCGGCGAGGAACCGCGCGACCGCCTGCGGGCCCGTGCCCGAGGCCGTCCTCGTGTTGTAGCGGAAGCCGCCGTTCACGGCGAAGTAGTCCTGCAGCCGCACGGCCCGCGTGTAGTCGTCCTTCGACCCCTGCGTCACCTGGCGGGCCGTGTCGGCGACCACCGCCGGCAGGTTGTCCGGCACCTTCGTGTACTCGTCGCGGACGGCCCGGTCCGGCTCCGGTGCCTTCTGCAGCTGCTGCGCCGTCGGCCTCAGCAGCAGGCTCTGCACCGAGTAGCCCGCGCCCTGGACGTTCTGGAACCTGTCCCTGCCCAGCTGGTCGCCGACCAGGGTCCGGCCGGCGGGCTCGAACCGCCACTTCCCCTCGATCTTCACCGAGGTCGCCGGATACGGCATGGGCAGGTAGCGCTGCGTGTAGCTGTCCGCGGCCGAGAGGGTGGTGGTCACCTCCGTGGAGGTCACCCGCACCTGGTCGCTGAGCCCCGCCGGCTTCGGCAGCACCTCGGGCACATCGGTGAGGGCCCGCCCGGAGGCCTCCCACTTGACGCCGTTGAACTCGTCGAGCGCGAGGATCCGCAGGTACTGCTCGCTCTGCTGCGGGCTGTTCGTCCGGTACTTGAGGATGACCCGGTTGTCCTGCGCGTTCAGGTTGCTCTGCAGGGAGACCAGCGGGTTGACCGCCGAGATGGTCCCGCCCGCACCGCCGCCGTCCTCGCCGCCGTCCTGGTTGCCGCCGAGCAGCCCGCCGCCGAGCGCGGGCAGCGCCGCCGGCACCGCCAGCGCCACGCCCAGGGCCACCGCGCCGATCCGCCGGCCGAACCGCGCCGGGGCCGTCGCCTGCCCGCCCGCCCCACTGCTCAGGCCGGAGTCGGCGGAGCCCTTGCCGCGCGGGGCCGCGCCGAAGACCCGGCCCCACTGGGCGAGCCGGTCGCGGCCCTCGGCCAGCAGCATCAGCAGGTACCCGCAGCCCGCCAGCAGGAAGGAGAACCAGGAGGCGTTCCCGCCGCCCGACAGACCCGCGGCCACCGAGTACAGGGCGAGCAGCGGCAGCCCGGCCGCGGCGGCCGTCCGCGCGGCCACCGCCAGCGTGTCCACGAGCAGCCCGATCAGCAGCACCCCGGACACCAGCAGCAGCCGGATGCCGTCCGTCAGCGGGGCCGGGATGGCGTACTCGCCGACGTCCCGGACGCCCTGTGCGAACAGCGAACCGAAATCGTCCACCAGGTACGCCAGCGGCCCGCTGCCCGTGGCCTCGCCCTTGCCGGCGAAGAGGAACACGAGCAGCAGCAGGGGCACCAGCAGCTGCGCGGCCACGGTCAGCGACCGCGCCAGCGGCACCCGCCGGGCGCCGGCCCCCACCGCGCTCTGGACGCCCAGCAGCAGCGCCCCCTGCAACAGCCACGCCTGGGACTCGACCAGCGGGGCCAGCGACCACGAGGTGAGCAGCGTCGCCAGTGCCGCGAACAGCGTCAGTTTCGCCCGCCCGCTCATGCCCGACCTCCGGAAGTCCCCGTACCGACCCGGGCGGTACCGGCCTGTCGCCACAACTCGCCGAAGGCCACCCCGGGCGGGGCGGCCAGCGCCGTCCAGCCCGCGTCGCGCAGCCTGCGCAGCCGCTCCTCCAGCGGGGGCACGGCGTGCCCGGCCGCGGGCTGTCCGCCCCAGGCCGCCGAGTCCAGTACGAAGGCCACCGCACCCGAGGTGCGCTGGCGCATCCTGGCCGCCAGTTCCGTCTGTACGTCGTCCAGGTCGCCGAGGAAGGCGATGAGGAGCCCGTCGCCGCCGGCTCCGCCGAAGCCTCCCGCGCCGGCGCCGCGCACGGCGTCGTAGGCCCGCGAGAGCCCGGCGCCGTCGGAGTGCCCGACCACCGCGAGGGTGTCCATCATCAGTCCGGCGGCTTCCGCGGACTCCTGGCCGCCGGCGGTGAAGCCGCCCCCGCCGTCGCCGGGGACCGAGTCCCCGGTGTCCGTGAGCAGCCGTACGGAGAAGCCCTGCTCCAGGACGTGCACGAGGCTGGAGGCGGCCGCCGAGACGGCCCATTCGAAGGCGGAGTCGGGGCCGGCGCCGTCGAAGGCGAGGCGCCGGGTGTCCAGCAGGACGGTGGCCCGGCTGCGCTGCGGCTGTTCCTCGCGGCGGACCATCAGCTCGCCGTAGCGGGCCGTGGAGCGCCAGTGCACCCGGCGCAGGTCGTCGCCGCGCCGGTAGCCGCGCGGGATCACGTCGTCGTCGCCGGCCAGGGCCAGCGAGCGGCGGCTGCCGTCGCCGTAGCCGTTGGACTCGCCGGTCAGCCGGACCGGCGGCAGGGGCTCGGTGCGCGGGATGACGGTGAGGGTGTCGTAGGTGCTGAAGGAGCGGGTCAGCTCGACCAGTCCGAAGGGGTCGGTCAGCCGCAGCTGGAGCGGGCCCAGCGGATAGCGGCCGCGCAGATCGGAGCGGACCCGGTAGGACACCTCGCGGCGTCCGCCGGGCTCGACCCGGTCCAGGACGAAGCGCGGGCGCGGGCCGAGGACGTAGGGCACCCGGTCCTGGAGCATCAGCAGGCCGGTGGGCAGCCGGGAGACGTTGTCCATGCGCAGCTGCACCCGGGCCTCGGAGCCCGCGGGCACCCGTCCCGGGCTGAGCCGGCGGCTGCCGGAGACCCGGTGGCGGGTGCGGTGCAGGGCGTAGACGCAGATCAGCGGCAGGGAGGCGAGCAGCAGGCCGACGCGGAGCAGCTCGCCCTGGCCCAGGACGTAGGCGCAGGCGGCCGCGGCTATCCCGGCGGCCAGGAACGAGCGGCCGCGAGTGGTCAGCCCGGACAGCGAAGCGCGGAACCCGCCGCCGTCCCCCGGGCCGCCGGCGCCGCGCGGGGCACCGGCGCTCATCAGAAGCCCCGGATGCCCGCGCCGGGCGGCATCTCGCCGCGGGCGTGCGCGGCCGGGACGGGGGTGCGCTGCAGGATGTCGTGGACGACCTGCTCGGCGGTGCGCCGGTTCAGCTGGGCCTGGGCGGTGGGCAGCAGCCGGTGCGCGAGGACCGGGGCGGCCAGGGCCTGGACGTCGTCGGGCAGGACGTAGTCCCGGCCGTCGAGCGCGGCGGAGGCCTTCACGGCGCGCAGCAGGTGCAGGGTGGCGCGGGGCGAGGCACCGAGCCGCAGGTCGGGGTGGCTGCGGGTGGCGGCGACGAGGTCGACGACGTAGCGCCGGACGGGCTCGGCCACGTACACCTCGCGGACGGCCTCGATGAGCTTGATGATGTCGTGGGCGTGCGCGACGGCCGTCAGGTCGTCGAGCGGGGACACCCCGCCGTGCACGTCGAGCATCTGGAGCTCGGCCTCGGGGCTGGGGTAGCCGACGGAGACGCGGGCCATGAAGCGGTCGCGCTGGGCCTCGGGCAGCGGGTACGTGCCCTCCATCTCCACCGGGTTCTGGGTGGCGACGACCATGAAGGGGCTGGGCAGCGTGTAGGTCGTGCCGTCGATGGTGACCTGGCGCTCCTCCATCGACTCCAGCAGCGCCGACTGGGTCTTCGGCGAGGCGCGGTTGATCTCGTCGCCGATGACGATCTGGGCGAAGATCGCGCCCGGCTTGAACTCGAACTCGCGACGCTGCTGGTCGTAGATGCTGACACCGGTGATGTCGGAGGGCAGCAGGTCGGGCGTGAACTGGATGCGCTGCACCGAGCAGTCGATCGACTTCGCGAGCGTCTTGGCGAGCATCGTCTTGCCGACGCCCGGTACGTCCTCGATCAGCAGGTGCCCCTCGGCGAGCAGCACGGTGAGCGCGAGGCGTACGACCTCGGGCTTGCCCTCGATCACGCTCTCGACCGACTGGCGCACCCGCTCCGCCGTGCTGGTCAGATCCGCGAGGCTCGCTCGGTCGTCATACGTCGTCACCTTGGTTCTCCTCGGCCCATTCCCAGGGCCGACGCCCTTGGCGCATGACCGGCCCACCCCGAAACACGGACACCGGCCCGGGGGATCCCGGGTGGTGCCACCCCGCATTCTTGACGGCGTTACGGCCTCGTGTCACTCAAGAGCTGGGATCGATCTCCCGCAGGAGCCCGGTGTGCACATCGAAGACGAAGCCTCGCACATCGTCCTTGTGGGGCAGGAACGGGTTGGTGCGAACCCGCTGCATGGACTGGCGGACGTCCTGGTCCACGTCCCGGAAGGCCTCGACGGCCCAGGCGGGACGCTGGCCGACCTCGTCCTCCAGCTCGTGCCGGAAGTCCTCGGTCAGGCTTTCGAGGCCGCAGCCGGTGTGGTGGATGAGTATCACCGTGCGGGTGCCGAGCGCCCGCTGGCTGATGGTGAGGGAGCGGATGGTGTCGTCGGTGACCACGCCTCCGGCGTTGCGGATCGTGTGGCAGTCGCCGAGCTCCAGGCCGAGCGCCTTGTGCAGGTCGAGCCGGGCGTCCATGCAGGCCACGACGGCCACGTGGAGCACGGGGTGGGCGTCCATCCCGGGGTCGGTGAACTCCGCGGCGTAGCGGCGGTTCGCCTCGACCAGCCGGTCGGTGACGGATCCGCCGACGGTCGCCTCGGACGCGGAATCTGCAGGCAGGGATGCGGAAGTCGTCATGGGTACGACGTTAGTGGTCACGGCAGGTGAAGGGCTCGCGTGAGGTGGGACAAAGAACGTCAACGAGTGTTGTTGTGAGCTAACCCACAGGGGTGGGTACGAGGCCGCCGTTCGGGTGGTTAGCGGCTTTTGTCGGTTCGGTCCGAGAGGCGCGGACGGCGCGCGGGGCGGTTCGTTGACCGTGGCGACCGTTGCACTAAAGTGACGCGAACCGGCCGGAGCCCGGCCCTGACCGGCCGCCCGGCCCCCTGGTAACACTCCGCGTGCGCGGCGCGGCGTATGCCTGCCGCGCCGTTATCTGAGAGGGCGCTTTGACTAGCGAGTCCCGACATGTCCCGGTGATGCTCCAGCGGTGCCTGGACCTGTTGGCCCCGGCGCTGGAGAGGCCCGGGGCCGTCGTCGTCGACTGCACCCTCGGCCTCGGCGGCCACAGCGAGGCCCTGCTGACCCGGTTCCCCGAGGCCCACCTGATCGGCCTCGACCGCGACAAGGAGGCCCTGCGGCTCTCCGGCGAACGCCTCGCCCCCTTCGGCGACCGGGCCACCCTCGTCCACGCCATCTACGCCGACCTCGCCGAGGTCCTCGACGGGCTCGGCATCCCGGCCGTCCAGGGCATCCTCTTCGACCTGGGCGTCTCCTCGATGCAGCTGGACGAGGCCGACCGCGGGTTCGCGTACGCGCAGGACGCGCCGCTGGACATGCGCATGGACCAGACGACGGGCATCAGCGCCGCCGAGGTCCTGAACACCTACGCGCCGGGCGAGCTCGTCCGGATCCTGCGCCAGTACGGCGAGGAGAAGCAGGCCAAGCGGATCGTGTCCGCGATCGTCCGGGAGCGCGACAAGGAGCCCTTCACCAACAGCGCGCGGCTCGTGGAACTGATCCGCGACTCCCTGCCGCAGGCCGCCAAGCGCACCGGCGGCAACCCGGCGAAGCGGACCTTCCAGGCCCTGCGGATCGAGGTCAACGGCGAGCTCTCGGGTCTGGAGAAGGCCATCCCGGCGGCCGTGGACCGGATCGCGGTCGGCGGCCGGATCGCGGTGCTCTCGTACCACTCGCTGGAGGACCGCCTGGTCAAGCAGGTCTTCGCGGCCGGCGCGACCTCCACGGCCCCGCCCGGGCTGCCGGTCGTACCGGAGAAGTACCAGCCGAAGCTGAAGCTGCTGACGCGCGGGGCGGAACTGCCGACCGAGGAGGAGATCGCCGAGAACCGGCGGGCCGCCCCGGCGAGATTCCGCGGGGTCGAACGCATCCGGGAGGCGCGGCTGTGACCAAGGCCGGGAAGGTCGCCACGCTGACCCGCGGGCAGGCGGCCCGGCTCGGCCGGGCGCTCGGCGGCCGCCCGGCCCGCCCCCGCCCCGGCGGGCAGGCCGCGCGGATGCCGTTCGTCCTGCTGGTCGTGGCGCTGCTCGGCGGCGGCCTCATCAGCCTGCTGCTGCTGAACTCGGCGCTGAACGAGGGCTCCTTCCAGCTGACCCGGCTGAAGAAGGAGACCACCGCCCTCACCGACGAGGAGCAGGCGCTGCAGCGGGACGTGGACGCCCACTCGGCCCCCGACGCACTGCAGCGGCGGGCGCAGGAGCTCGGCCTGGTCCCCGGCGGCAGCCCCGTCTTCATCGGCCCGGACGGCAAGGTCGCCGGCGCCGCCGCCCCGGCCGAGGCCTCCCCGAGCCCGACCCCGCCGCCGGCCCCGCCCGCCTCCCCGGCCCCGGCGGGCCCGACCCCGGCCCCGCCCTCGCAGCAGCCCAGCCCGACCCCTGGAAGGTGACGTCGTGAAGCGGACCCCTGCGGGGCCATTTCCCACCCCGCCCTTTCGCCTCCCCCGGACGTCGTCCGGGCCGGTTCTTTCGGGCCCGTCGCCGTCCGAGGCGCGGGACCTGGGGCGCAGCCTGCCGAGCGGGGTGGCCGCGTGAGCCCGCAGGAGCCGCCGCGGCGGCTCCTGCCGGGGCCGGCCCGGCCGGCCAGACCGGGTGACCGCGCGCGGGCGACGGGCCGCCCGGCCTCGCGCCCGGCGACCCGTCGGCCGGCGGCGGCCAGGCGGCCCCACACCATCCGGCTCGGCAGCCCCCGCCCCCGGCTGCGCCTCGTCGGCGTCGGCCTGACCCTCGTCATGCTCGCCTTCGTCGTCCGGCTGCTCCAGGTGCAGGCCGTCGACGCCTCGACCTTCTCCGCCGAGGCCTCCAAGAACCGCTACACCCGCGTCAAGCTGGCCGCCGAGCGCGGCGAGATCACCGACCGCCGCGGCGTGGCCCTCGCCACCAGCGTCGACGCGTACGACATCACCGCCGACCCGAAGATGTTCACGCCGCAGGAGAGCAAGGCCCCGGACGCCCCGGCACAGGCCGCCGCCCTCCTCGCGCCCATCCTCGGCAAGGACGCCAAGGAGCTCGCCGCCCGGCTGAGCGCCAAGAACACCCGGTACGTGGTCCTCGCCCAGCGCCAGACCCCGCAGGTCTGGAACCAGATCAAGGACCTCCAGCGGGTCTTCAGGGACAAGGCGGCGGCCGACAAGAAGAACAACGGCCCCGGTGCCAACGTCCTCGCCGGCGTGTTCAAGGAGGACAGCAGCAAGCGCGTGTACCCGAACGGCGACCTCGCCGCCGGGATACTGGGCTACGTCAACGCCGAGGGCAAGGGCGGCGGCGGCCTGGAGTCCTCCCTCGACAAGAAGCTGTCCGGCAAGGACGGCGAGATCACCTACGCCCAGTCCGGCGGCCGCAAGGTCCCCACGGCCGGCTCCAGCGAGAAGCCCGCCGTCCCCGGCGAGGACATCGTGCTGACCATCGACCGCGACATCCAGTGGGCGGCCCAGAGCGCCATCGCCGAGCAGGTCCAGAAGTCCGAGGCCGACCGCGGGTACGTCATCGTCCAGGACACCCGCACCGGCGAGGTGTTGGCCATGGCCAACGCCCCCGGCTTCGACCCCAACGACCTGACCCGGGCCAGCTCCGCCGCCATGGGCAACGCCGCGCTCCAGGACGTGTACGAGCCCGGCTCCACCGCCAAGGTGATGTCGATGGCCGCCGTGCTGGAGGAGAAGAAGGCCACGCCCGAGACCCGCGTCGAGGTCCCCAACCGGCTGCACCGCGGCGACCGGCTCTTCAAGGACGACATCGACCACCCGACCTGGTACCTGACCCTCAACGGGGTCCTCGCCAAGTCCTCCAACATCGGCACCATCCTGGCCACCGGCCAGCTCGGGCCCACCCAGCCCGAGTCCAACAAGGTCCTGCACTCGTACCTGAGCAAGTTCGGCATCGGCCGGCCCACCGGGCTGGACTACCCCGGCGAGTCCCGCGGCATCCTCGCCAAGCCCGAGGACTGGTCCACGTCGCAGCAGTACACGATTCCTTTCGGCCAGGGCCTGTCCCTCAACGCCATGCAGGCGGCCTCCGTGTACTCGACCATCGCCAACGACGGGGTCCGCATCGAGCCGACGCTGGTGCGCGGCACCAAGGGCACCGACGGCCGCCTCACCCCGGCCCCCGCCCCCGAGCAGCACCGCGTGATCAGCCAGGAGACCGCCAAGACCCTCGCCGCGATGCTCGAATCCGTCGTCGACGACCAGGAGGGCACCGGCACCAAGGCGAAGATCCCCGGCTACCGGGTCGGCGGCAAGACCGGCACCTCCAACCGGGTGGATCCGGCCACCGGCCGGTACAAGGGCTACACCGCCTCCTTCGCCGGATTCGCACCCGCGGACAACCCGCGGATCACCGTCTACTGCGCCATCCAGAACCCCACGAAGGGCAGTTACTTCGGCGGCCAGATCTGTGGCCCCATCTACAAGAAGGTCATGGAGTTCGCCCTCAAGACCCTTCAGGTCGCCCCCACCGGAACCGCCCCCGCCGGACTGCCGGTCACCTACGAACCCGGCCCGCAGCCCGCCGCCCCGCAGCCCAGTCCGCAGCCCGGTCAGTGACCCACAGCCCGGTCGGCCCGCCAGAAAAGCGTGAGGCACCATCAGTGACAACGATCACCCCGAAACCCGGGAACCAGCCGCTTGCCGACGCCGAGGCCGGGCCCTCACTTCGCGACCGGCCCGCCGCGCCCGGTACGCTCACCGCCGTGCCCCACGCTGATCAGCCCAGAACCACCCAGAAAGACGCCCCGGCAGCGCCGCCGGGAGCGCCCAGGCCCGCGTCCGCCCGCCCGACCCCGCTGGGCGAGCTGGCCACCCTGCTGGGCATCCCGGCGCCCGCAGCGGCGCAGATCACCGGGATCACGCACGACTCCCGTGCGGTGCGTCCCGGAGACCTGTACGCGGCCCTGCCCGGAGCCAGGACGCACGGCGCCGACTTCGCCGCCCAGGCCGCCGGTCTCGGCGCCGCCGCCGTGCTGACCGACCCCGCGGGCGCGCAGCGCGCCGAGGCCACCGGCCTGCCGGTCCTCACGGTCGCCGACCCGCGCGGCCGGATGGGAGAGCTCGCCGCCGCGATCTACGGACGCCCCGGCGAGGACCTGCTCCAGATCGGCATCACCGGTACCTCCGGCAAGACCACCACGGCGTACCTCGTCGAAGGCGGCCTGCGCGCGGCGGGCCGCAGCACCGGACTGGTCGGCACCGTCGAGATGCGCATCGGTGACGAGCGCATCAAGTCCGAGCGGACCACCCCCGAGGCCACCGACCTCCAGGCCCTCTTCGCCGTCATGCGCGAACGCGGCGTCCAGGCCGTGGCGATGGAGGTCTCCAGCCACGCCCTGGTGCTCGGGCGCGTCGACGGCTGCGTCTTCGACGTCGCCGTCTTCAACAACCTGAGCCCGGAACACATGGAGTTCCACTCCGACATGGAGGACTACTTCCAGGCGAAGGCCGGGCTCTTCACCGCCCGTCGGGCCCGCCTGGGCGTGGTCAACCTCGACGACGAGTACGGCCGCCGCCTGGCCAAGGAGACGACGATCCCGGTCGTCACCTTCTCCGCCGCGGGCGACCCGGCCGCCGACTGGCGCGCCGAGGACGTGGTGTTCGGGCCGGCGAGCTCCACCCTGACCCTGCTGGGCCCCGAAGGACAGCGCGTGCGCGCGGCCGCGCCGCTGCCCGGCCCGTTCAACGTGGCCAACACCGTCGCCGCGATCGTCACCCTCGCCGCCGCCGGCCTCGACCCGCAGACCGCCGCCGACGGCGTCGCCGCGGTCCCCGGGGTGCCCGGCCGGCTGGAACGGGTGGACGCGGGACAGCCGTACCTCGCCGTCGTCGACTACGCGCACAAGACGGACGCCGTGGAATCGGTCCTGCGCGCGCTGCGCGAGGTCACCGAGGGCAGGCTGCACATCGTGCTCGGCTGCGGCGGCGACCGCGACACCACCAAGCGCGCCCCGATGGGCGCCGCGGCGGCCCGGTACGCCGACGTGGCCGTCCTGACCTCCGACAACCCGCGCTCCGAGGACCCGCTCGCGATCCTCGCCGCGATGTTCGAAGGCGCCGTGTCCGTACCGCCCGCCGAGCGGGGCACGGTCCTGGTCGACGCCGACCGGGCCGCGGCCATCGCCGCGGCCGTCGCGCGCGCCCGGCCCGGCGACACCGTGCTGGTGGCGGGCAAGGGTCACGAGCAGGGCCAGGACACCGCCGGTGTCGTACGGCCCTTCGACGACCGCACCGTGCTCCGCGCCGCGATCGAGCACCAGGCCGTGCTCGACCAGGCGGCCGCGCCCGATGAAACGACTACGGTCCGACAGGCCGAGGTGAACCAGTGATCGCCCTTTCCCTCGCCGAGATCGCCGACATCACCGGCGGGCGGCCCCACGACATACCGGATCCGTCCGTCCAGGTCACCGGCCCCGTCGTCTACGACTCCCGGGAGGTCCGGCCGGGCAGCCTGTTCGCCGCCTTCGTCGGCGAGCGGGTCGACGGCCACGACTACGCCGAACGCGCGCTGGCCGCCGGGGCCGTGGGCGTCCTCGCGACCCGGCCCGTGGGCGTACCGGCGATCGTCGTACCCGACGTGGTGGCCGCCCTCGGGGCGCTCGCCCGGGCCGTCGTCGCCCGCCTGGGCACGGACGTCGTCGCCCTCACGGGCTCCGCCGGCAAGACCTCCACCAAGGACCTCATCGCGCAGGTGCTCCAGCACCACGCGCCGACCGTGTGGACCCCCGGGAACCTGAACAACGAGATCGGCCTGCCGATCACGACGCTGCGCGTCACCGAGGAAACGCAGCACCTGGTCCTGGAGATGGGCGCCCGCGGCATCGGCCACATCCGCTACCTCACCGGGCTGACGCCCCCGCGGATCGGCCTGGTCCTCAACGTCGGCACCGCGCACATCGGCGAGTTCGGCGGCCGGGAGCAGATCGCCCAGGCCAAGGGGGAGCTGGTCGAGGCGCTGCCGGCCGAGGCGGAGGGCGGTGTCGCCGTCCTCAACGCGGACGACCTGCTGGTCCGGGCCATGGCCGGGCGCACGAAGGCCCGTACGGTGCTGTTCGGTGAGGCCGAGGACGCCGACGTCCGGGCCACCGAAGTCCGCATGACGGACAGGGGGCGGGCTTCCTTCACATTGCGAACACCGACCGGGTGCAGCGACGTGACCTTGCGGCTGTACGGTGAGCACCACGTGTCGAACGCGCTCGCCGCGGCCGCCGTTGCCCATGTACTGGGCATGTCCGTCGAGGAGATCGCCACCGCGCTCTCCGGGGCGGGCACGCTGTCCCGGTGGCGGATGGAGGTCACCGAGCGCGCGGACGGTGTGACGATCGTCAACGACGCCTACAACGCGAATCCCGAGTCCATGCGGGCCGCACTGCGCGCGCTCGCCGCGATGGGCGGTGCCGGCAGGGCGAACGGGGGACGCACGTGGGCGGTGCTCGGCCCGATGGCCGAGCTCGGGGACGACGCGCTCGCCGAGCACGACGCGGTCGGGCGACTTGTCGTCCGGCTCAACGTGAGCAAGCTCGTCGCAGTCGGGGGCAGGGAAGCCTCCTGGCTGCAACTGGGCGCATATAACGAGGGTTCGTGGGGTGAGGAGTCGGTGCTCGTGTCCGACGCGCAGGCGGCGGTCGACCTGTTGCGCAGTGAACTGCGCCCGGGTGACGTCGTGCTGGTGAAGGCTTCCAGGTCGGCCGGTCTGGAGCGGGTGGCCCAGGCCCTGCTCGAGGGCACTGTCGAGGGCGAGGTCCCCGGCCGATGAGGCAGATCCTGTTCGCCGGTGTCATCGGCATGTTCCTCACCGTTGTCGGCACCCCGCTGCTGATCAAGCTGCTGGCCCGGAAGGGCTACGGGCAGTTCATCCGCGACGACGGCCCGCGCGGCCACGCCGGGAAGAAGGGCACGCCCACCATGGGCGGCATCTCCTTCATCCTGGCCACGCTCGTCGCGTACGCGCTGACGAAGGTCATCACCGGTGAGGCGGTGAGCTTCTCGGGCCTGCTCGTCCTCTTCCTGATGGCGGGCATGGGCCTGGTCGGCTACCTCGACGACTACATCAAGATCGTCAAGCGGCGCTCGCTCGGTCTGCGGGCCAAGGCCAAGATGTCCGGCCAGCTGATCGTCGGCATCGCCTTCGCCGTGCTCGCGCTGCAGTTCAAGGACTCGCGCGGGCTGACCCCGGCCTCCACCAAGCTGTCGTTCGTGACGGACTTCGGCTGGTCGATCGGCCCGGTGCTGTTCGTCGTCTGGGCGCTGTTCATGATCCTGGCCATGTCCAACGGCGTGAACCTGACCGACGGTCTGGACGGTCTGGCCACCGGCGCCGCCGTGATGGTCTTCGGCGCCTACACCTTCATCGGCGTCTGGCAGTTCCAGGAGTCCTGCGTCAACGCGCAGACCCTGCCCAGCCCGAACGCCTGCTTCGAGGTGCGCGACCCGCTGGACCTCGCCGTGGTCGCCTCCGCCCTGATGGGCGCCTGCTTCGGCTTCCTGTGGTGGAACACCTCGCCCGCCAAGATCTTCATGGGTGACACCGGTTCGCTGGCCCTCGGCGGCGCGCTCGCCGGTCTCGCGATCTGCTCCCGCACGGAGTTCCTGATCGCCCTGCTCGGCGGCCTCTTCGTCCTCATCACCATGTCGGTCGTCATCCAGGTCGGCTCGTTCAAGATGACCGGGAAGCGCGTCTTCCGGATGGCTCCGCTGCAGCACCACTTCGAACTCAAGGGGTGGTCCGAAGTCCTCGTGGTGGTCCGCTTCTGGATCATCCAGGGCATGTGCGTGATCGTGGGTCTCGGTCTCTTCTACGCGGGATGGGCAGCCGACAAGTGACCTCCTGGCAGGGCAAGAACATCACCGTGGCCGGTCTCGGGGTGAGTGGCATCAGTGCCGCCCGCGCCCTGGCCGGCCTCGGCGCCGTGGTGACCGTCGTCGACGGCGGCGACGGCGAGGGCCACCGGGCCCGCGCCGCCGAACTGGCGGAGCTGGGGATCTCCGTACGCCTCGCGGACGCCGAGACCCTCCCCGAGGGCACCGAGCTGGTCGTCACCTCGCCCGGCTGGAAGCCCGACAGCCCGCTGTTCGCGGCCGCCGCCGCCGCGGGTGTGGACGTGGTCGGGGACGTCGAGATCGCCTGGCAGCTGCGCGGGGAGAACGCCGCCCCCTGGCTCGCCGTCACCGGCACGAACGGCAAGACCACCACCACCCAGATGCTGGCGTCGATCCTGAAGGCCGCCGGTCTGCGCACCGCCGCCGTCGGCAACATCGGCACCCCCATCATCGACGTGGTGCTCGGCGAGCAGCAGTACGACGTGCTCGCCGTCGAACTCTCCAGCTACCAGCTGCACTGGGCGCCCTCGCTGCGCGTCCACTCGGCCGCCGTCCTCAACCTGGCCCCGGACCACCTCGACTGGCACGGCTCGATGGAGGCGTACGCCGCCGACAAGGGCCGGATCTACGAGGGCAACACGGTGGCCTGCGTGTACAACGTGGCCGACCCCGCCACCGAGAAGCTCGTCGAGAACGCCGACGTCGAAGAGGGCTGCCGGGCGATCGGCTTCACCCTCGGCGCCCCCGGCCCGTCCATGCTCGGCGTCGTCGACGGCATCCTCGTCGACCGCGCCTTCGTGGAGAACCGGCAGAAGAACGCCCAGGAACTCGCCGAGGTCAAGGACGTCAACCCGCCCGCCCCGCACAACATCGCCAACGCGCTCGCCGCGGCGGCCCTGGCCCGCGCCTTCGGCGTGGAGCCGCGCGCGGTCCGCGACGGGCTCCGCGACTTCCGCCCCGACGCCCACCGCGTCGCGCACGTGGACGAGGTCGGCGGGGTCACCTACGTCGACGACTCCAAGGCCACCAACACCCACGCGGCCGAGGCCTCGCTGGCCGCCTTCGAGCCGGTCGTGTGGATCGCCGGCGGCCTCGCCAAGGGCGCGACCTTCGACGAGCTCGTGCAGAAGTCGGCGAAGCGGCTGCGCGGCGTGGTGCTGATCGGCGCCGACCGGGCGCTGATCGCCGAGGCGCTGGCGCGACACGCCCCCGAGGTCCCGGTCGTCGACCTCGACCGGACCGACACTGGGGCGATGCTCGCAGCGGTCCGGGAGGCGGCCGCGCTCGCCGAGCCCGGCGACACGGTCCTGCTGGCACCTGCCTGTGCCTCGATGGACATGTTCGCGAACTACAACAAGCGTGGGGACGCATTCGCCGACGCGGTGCGCGAACTGGCCGCCGAGAGCGCCGCGGACACGGTCTAGGCCGGGGCTCCGGGGCAGGTTCCCTCCGGCCGGCTGCTCGCCTCGTACGAGTGGAGGGGAAGGTCACAGATGCCGGCGAAGCAGATGCTGCCGGGGCGGCGGCCGTCCGCCGTGAAGGCGCAGGGCCGCAAGCGGCCCGTGGTGCGACTGAAGCGGCCCGCAGGGCGCGGGCCGCTGGCCGGGCTGCGGCGTACGCAGCGGCAGTTGCGCAAGGCCTGGGACCGCCCGCTCACCGCCTATTACCTGATTTTCGGCAGTTCGCTGCTCATCACCGTGCTCGGCCTGGTGATGGTGTACTCGGCCTCCATGATCAAGGCCCTCCAGCTCGGCCTCGGTGACGCGTACTTCTTCAAGAAGCAGTTCCTCGCGGCCCTCATCGGCACCGGACTGATGCTGGTCGCCTCCCGCATGCCGGTCAAGCTGCACCGGGCGCTGTCCTATCCCGTGCTCGCCGGCACGCTCTTCCTGATGGTCCTGGTCCAGGTCCCCGGGATAGGGGTCTCCATCAACGGCAACCAGAACTGGATCTCCCTCGGCGGCCCGTTCATGTTGCAGCCCAGCGAGTTCGGCAAGCTGGCCCTGATCCTGTGGGGCGCCGACCTCCTGGCGCGCAAGGGCGACAAGGGGCTGCTCAGCCAGTGGAAGCACCTGCTGGTGCCGCTGGTCCCGGTGGCCTTCCTGCTGCTCGGGCTGATCATGCTGGGCGGGGACATGGGCACCGCGATGATCCTCGGAGCCATCCTCTTCGGCCTGCTCTGGCTCGCGGGCGCCCCGACCCGGATGTTCGTCGGGGTGCTGGCCTTCGCGGGTGCGATCGTCGCCCTGCTCATCAAGACCAGTCCGCACCGGATGGACCGGCTGGAGTGCCTCGGTGCGACAGACCCGGGCAAGAACGACCTTTGCTGGCAGGCCGTGCACGGGATCTACGCCCTCGCCTCGGGCGGATGGTTCGGTTCCGGCCTGGGTGCAAGTGTGGAAAAATGGGGGCAACTACCCGAAGCCCACACCGACTTCATCTTCGCCATCACCGGGGAGGAACTGGGTCTCGCGGGGACGCTGTCGGTGCTCGCCCTGTTCGCGGCTCTAGGCTATGCGGGTATCCGCGTGGCCGGACGCACGGAGGACTCCTTCGTACGGTTTGCCGCGGGAGGCGTGACCACCTGGATCACGGCCCAGGCCGTGATCAACATCGGTGCGGTGCTCGGCCTGCTGCCGATCGCCGGAGTCCCGCTCCCGCTGTTCTCCTACGGAGGGTCAGCCCTGCTGCCGACCATGTTCGCGGTCGGACTGCTCATCGCCTTCGCGCGGGAGGAGCCGGCGGCGCGCGCGGCCCTCGCGATGCGACAGCCGAAGACCGGCTGGTGGCGGACCGGGGTGAGATGGAAGTCGATGAGACGGCGCGTCAAGAAGCGTCCGTCCGGAGAGCGGTGAATTTCGGTGCATGTCGTACTCGCCGGTGGGGGGACCGCCGGCCACATCGAGCCGGCGCTCGCCCTCGCGGACGCCCTGCGCAGGCAGGACCCTTCAGTGGGCATCACCGCCCTCGGCACCGAGCGCGGGCTGGAGACCCGGCTGGTGCCGGAGCGCGGCTACGAGCTCGGGCTGATCCCCGCCGTGCCGCTGCCCCGCAAGCCGACCCCGGAACTGATCACCGTCCCCGGACGGCTGCGCGGCACCATCAAGGCCGCGGAGGAGATCCTCATCCGCACCAAGGCCGACTGCGTCGTCGGTTTCGGCGGCTACGTGGCCCTGCCCGGCTACCTCGCGGCCAAGCGGCTCGGGGTGCCGATCATCGTCCACGAGGCCAACGCCCGGCCCGGACTGGCCAACAAGATCGGCTCCCGGTACGCACACGCCGTCGCCGTCTCCACCCCGGACAGCAAGCTGCGCGGCGCCCGCTACGTGGGCATCCCGCTGCGCCGCACCATCTCCACCCTCGACCGGGCCGCCGTCCGGCCGGAGGCGCGCGCCGCCTTCGGCCTGGACCCCAACCTGCCGACGCTGCTGGTCTCCGGCGGCTCGCAGGGGGCCCGTCGCCTCAACGAGACGATCCAGCAGGTCGCTCCGACCCTGCAGCGCTCCGGCGTCCAGATCCTGCACGCCGTCGGCCCGAAGAACGAACTGCCGCGTGTCGACAACATGCCCGGGATGCCACCCTACGTACCGGTACCGTACGTGGACCGGATGGATCTCGCGTACGCCGCCGCCGACATGATGCTGTGCCGAGCGGGTGCGATGACCGTCGCCGAACTCTCCGCCGTCGGGCTGCCCGCCGCCTACGTCCCGCTGCCGATCGGCAACGGCGAACAGCGGCTCAACGCCCAGCCGGTGGTCAAGGCCGGCGGCGGCCTGCTCGTCGACGACGCGGAACTGACGCCCGAGTGGGTGCTCGGCCAGGTCCTCCCGGTGCTGTCCGACCCGCACCGCCTGTACGAGATGTCCCGCGCCGCCGGTGAGTTCGGCCGGCGCGACGCCGACGAGCTGCTGGTCGGCATGGTGTACGAGGCGATCGAAGCCCACCGGAACCGCTGACGCGGAGCCCAGACGCAGGAGGCACAGGAGTGGCCGGAGCGACGACCGCACAGCGCGGGACCCCTGGTCCCGGCGGATCCGGCCGGCCCGGCCGCAAGAACGCCGGCTCTCCCCCGCCACCCGAGCCCCCCAAGTCCGGCACGTCCGCGCGGAGAACCGGCCCGCAGGGCCCCGGCGCACGCCTGCGCCGGGGCCCTGTGCTGGCCTCCCTGGCCGCCGCGGTGCTCCTCGTCGCGGGCGGGACCTGGGCGCTCTACGGCTCCTCCTGGCTCCGCGTCGAGAAGGTCACCGCCACCGGCACGGAGGTGCTCACCCCCGAGCAGGTCCTCTCGGCCGCGGCCGTGCCCGTGGGCGCGCCCCTGGTGAGCGTGGACACCGACGAGATCGAGAGCCGGGTCCGCGGCCGGCTGCCCCGTATCGATTCGGTCGACGTGGTGCGGGCCTGGCCGCATGGAATCGGGCTGAAAGTGACGGAACGCAAACCCGTCCTGCTCATCAAAAAGGACGCCGGCTTCGTCGAAGTGGACGCTTCGGGTGTGCGATTCGACACGGTTCCGAAAGCACCCGGGGGCGTTCCGGTCCTCGAATTGAACGCCGCACGATCCCCGAGCGCCCGTCGCTTCGACGAGGAACGGCTGCTGCACGAGGCCGTCCTCGTCGCCGGCGCCCTCCCGGAACCCGTCGCCAGGGAAACCGTGCAGGTCAAGGTGGGTTCCTATGATTCCGTGGTGCTGGAGCTGACGAGGGGCCGCTCCGTGACGTGGGGGAGCGGTGAACAGAGCGCGGCGAAGGGGCGTGCGCTGACCGCTTTGTTGAAAGCCGCGCCCAAGGCCGGTCACTTCGACGTGAGCGTCCCCACCGCCCCTGCGGTGTCCGGGAGTTGACTCCCGGTCGAACAACGACGCACCCTGGTTGGCCAGCGATACGGGTGATCACATAGGGTGAAAAGAAAAACGGGAGGTTCGGCGTGTTCGTTGAACACGCGCTACTTGTCGACTTAGTGTCCTGTTCGGAAGAGTCCAAGGAACAGACACACCCCTAACCCTAAACTTCAGGGTGAGGGTTCGGGTCGGCGCGTTCGGACCGTCCCTATTTCGGCATCAGTCGTCGCAACGCAGGCCCGCGAGGCGGCGACACGTAACTCGAGGCGAGAGGCCTTCGACGTGGCAGCACCGCAGAACTACCTCGCAGTCATCAAGGTCATCGGTGTCGGCGGCGGTGGTGTCAATGCCATCAACCGAATGATCGAGGTCGGTCTCAAGGGCGTCGAGTTCATCGCCATCAACACGGACGCCCAGGCGCTGTTGATGAGCGACGCCGACGTCAAGCTCGACGTCGGCCGTGAACTCACCCGGGGCCTCGGCGCCGGCGCCAACCCGGCCGTCGGCCGCAAGGCGGCAGAGGACCACCGCGAGGAGATCGAGGAGGTCCTCAAGGGGGCCGACATGGTCTTCGTCACCGCCGGTGAAGGCGGCGGCACCGGCACCGGCGGCGCACCCGTCGTCGCCAACATCGCGCGCTCGCTGGGCGCCCTGACGATCGGTGTGGTCACCCGGCCGTTCACCTTCGAGGGCCGGCGCCGCGCGAACCAGGCGGAGGACGGCATCGCCGAGCTCCGCGAAGAGGTCGACACCCTCATCGTCATCCCCAACGACCGACTGCTGTCCATCTCGGACCGCCAGGTCAGCGTGCTCGACGCCTTCAAGTCGGCCGACCAGGTCCTGCTCTCGGGCGTCCAGGGCATCACCGACCTCATCACCACCCCGGGTCTGATCAACCTCGACTTCGCCGACGTCAAGTCCGTGATGTCCGAGGCGGGCTCGGCGCTGATGGGCATCGGCTCGGCCCGCGGCGACGACCGCGCGGTGGCCGCGGCCGAGATGGCGATCTCCTCGCCGCTGCTGGAGGCGTCCATCGACGGCGCCCGCGGCGTGCTGCTCTCCATCTCCGGTGGCTCGGACCTCGGTCTCTTCGAGATCAACGAGGCCGCGCAGCTGGTGAGCGAGGCCGCGCACCCCGAGGCGAACATCATCTTCGGCGCCGTCATCGACGACGCGCTCGGTGACGAGGTACGGGTCACCGTCATCGCGGCCGGATTCGACGGCGGACAGCCCCCGGCCCGCCGGGACAACGTCATCGGCGCGGCGTCCACCAAGCGCGAGGAGCCGACCCCGGCTCCGGTCCGCGCCGCCGAGCCGGCCCGGCCGGCCTTCGGCGGACTCGGCACGGTCACCCCGCGCGAGGACCCCCCGGCTCCGGTCGAGCCGGCCCCGGTCGAGACCCAGGCCCCCGCGCCGCAGGTCCCCACGGCCCGCCCGTACCAGGACAGCCCGGCCGAGGAACTGGACGTCCCGGACTTCTTGAAGTGACACCGGAGCAGCACCACGTGGGCGGCGCCCACTTCGCCTTCACCGACAGGTGGGGCGGGGTGAGCGCCGTTCCGTACGAAGAGCTCAACCTCGGCGGCGCGGTCGGAGACGACCCGGCCGCCGTTCTCGCGAACCGGGCACGGGCCGCGGTCTCCCTGGGGCTCGCCCCGGACCGGGTGGTCTGGATGAACCAGGTGCACGGCCGTGACGTCGCGGTGGTGGACGGGCCCTGGGGAGCGGACGAGCAGATCCCCGCGGTGGACGCGGTGGTGACCGCACGTCGGGGGCTCGCCCTCGCGGTGCTCACCGCCGACTGCACGCCCGTCCTGCTGGCGGACCCCGTCGCCGGGGTCGCCGGGGCCGCCCACGCAGGGCGGCCGGGACTGGTCGCCGGAGTGGTGCCGGCCGCCGTCGAGGCGATGGTCTCCCTTGGCGCCGAACCCGGGCGGATCATCGCCCGGACCGGACCCGCGGTCTGCGGACACTGCTACGAGGTGCCCGCGCAGATGCGGGAGGCGGTGGCCGAAGCGGTGCCCGCCGCCCGGGCCGAGACCAGCTGGGGGACACCGGCCGTGGACGTGGTCGCCGGAGTGCACGCGCAGCTCGCGGAGGCGGGGGTGGTGAACAGCGGCCGCTCCCCGGTCTGCACACTGGAGTCGCGGGACCACTTCTCGTACCGCCGCGACCGGGTGACCGGGCGGCTCGCGGGATATGTCTGGTTGACGGAGTCTTCCCGGGGGACGTCCCCCGGAGCCCCGGGGGGAAAGAAGAATGACGGATCGTAAGGCGGAGCTCGCCGAGAACCTGGCGCGGGTCGAGGAACGCATCTCGTCCGCCTGCGCGGCGGCGGGCCGGTCGCGGGACGAGGTGACGCTCATCGTGGTCACCAAGACCTATCCCGCGAGCGACGTACGACTGCTGGCGGACCTGGGCGTCCGTCATGTTGCGGAGAATCGCGACCAGGATGCCGCCCCCAAGGCCGCGGCCTGCGCGGATCTGCCGCTCAGCTGGCACTTCGTCGGCCAGTTGCAGACGAACAAAGTCCGTTCCGTGGCGGGATACGCGCATGTGGTGCAGTCGGTCGACCGCCCCAGACTCGTGACGGCCCTCTCGGCCGCCGCCTCGAACGCCGGCCGGGAACTCGGCTGCCTCGTGCAGATCGCCCTCGACGCCGAGTCGGGGGAGCGCGGGGCCCGCGGCGGCGCGGCGCCGGAGCAGCTCGCGGAGTTGGCGGACCTCGTCGCCGGGGCACCGGGACTGCGGATCGACGGACTGATGACCGTCGCTCCGCTGTCCGGCCCCTACGCGGGACGCGAACAGGCCGCCTTCGAGCGGTTGATGGAATTGTCATCCCGCATGCGCACGGACCATCCTGCTGCCACGATGGTCTCGGCCGGGATGAGCGCAGACCTGGAACAGGCCGTTGCGGCCGGTGCGACACATGTACGCGTCGGCACTGCGGTACTCGGCGCGAGACCCCGGCTCGGGTAACGTCGCGAAGAAAGTCGGACCACAGCAGAAAATATGGTCATTCCCGCCGATGAGCGGGCAGACCACGTGGATCGCGGGCAGTTGGTGACATTCGTGACACAGCGGCACCTGCGACAGGGCGATCCACCACAGAGCGGAGGACTCGGAGAATGGCCGGCGCGATGCGCAAGATGGCGGTCTACCTCGGCCTCGTGGAGGACGACCGGTACGACAACCCGGGGTACGACCCCGACGACGAGTTCGAGCCCGAGCCGGAGATGGAACGGGCTCGGGAGCGGGATCGCCGACAGCAGCCCGTGCACCAATCGCCCATTTCGGACGAACCGGTACGAGCCGTACAGCCTCCGGCGCAGCGGGAGCCCATCCCAATTCCGGTGGAAAACGGACGTCCTGCGCGAATTGCCCCCGTGGCATCCATCACACCTGATCGCTCGAACCTGGAGAAGAACGCCCCCGTGATCATGCCCAAGGTCGTCTCCGAGCGGGAGCCGTACCGCATCACGACGCTGCACCCCCGGACCTACAACGAGGCCCGTACCATCGGGGAACACTTCCGTGAGGGCACTCCGGTGATCATGAATCTCACGGAGATGGACGACACGGACGCGAAGCGTCTCGTGGACTTCGCCGCCGGTCTCGTCTTCGGTCTGCACGGCAGCATTGAACGCGTGACACAGAAGGTGTTCCTGCTGTCGCCTGCTAACGTCGATGTCACGGCGGAGGACAAGGCTCGCATCGCGGAGGGCGGGTTCTTCAACCAAAGCTAGACCGATCCGTCAGATACGGGGCCGGGAACAGAGCGGGAAACGGGGAGAGGGAAGCGCGGGATGGGCGTCGCACTACAGGTGGTCTACATCGCGCTGATGTGCTTCCTCATCGTGCTGATCTTCCGACTGGTCATGGACTACGTGTTCCAGTTCGCACGTTCATGGGCACCCGGCAAGGCGATGGTGGTCGTTCTGGAGGCCACCTACACTGTCACCGACCCACCGCTCAAGCTTCTTCGGCGGCTCATCCCGCCGTTGCGTCTCGGGGGCGTGGCACTCGACCTGTCCTTCTTCGTTCTGATGATCATCGTTTACATCCTCATCAGTCTCGTCGGCGGTGCCGCGAGAAGCGTATGAACGATGAACTTCTCCGCGCGCGCGGGGACGATCCCGATACGGTCTTGCCGACTGCCGACGACTACGTAGAGGTGAAGAAGACATGCCGCTGACTCCCGAGGACGTGCGGAACAAGCAGTTCACGACCGTCCGCCTCCGAGAAGGCTATGACGAGGACGAGGTCGATGCCTTCCTCGACGAGGTCGAGTCCGAACTGACGCGCCTGCTGCGCGAGAACGAGGACCTGCGCGCCAAGCTGGCAGCCGCCACGCGTGCCGCCGCGCAGAACCAGCAGCAGCAGGGCATGCGCAAGCCGGAACCCCAGGACCAGCGCGGCCCCGGCGCCCCCGTGCCCGCGGCCATATCCGGCCCGCCGCAGCAGCAGATGGGCCCGCCGCAGCTCCCCGGCGGCCAGCCGCAGCTTCCGCCGGGCCCCGGCGGCCAGGGCCAGCAGGGCCCCGGCCCGATGGGCGGCCCCATGGGCGGCCCCATGCAGCAGCACCCCATGGGTGGACCGCAGGGCATGGGTCAGCAGCAGCAGCAGATGCAGCAGCAGCAGTCGATGGGCGGCCAGAACCCGCTCGGCCAGCAGATGCAGCCCATGGGCCAGCAGATGCAGCAGATGGGCCAGCAGATGCAGCCCATGGGTCAGCCGATGCAGCCGATGCAGCAGCCGCAGCTCCCGCAGCAGGGCCCCGGTGGCGACAGCGCCGCCCGCGTCCTGTCGCTGGCGCAGCAGACCGCCGACCAGGCGATCGCGGAGGCCCGCTCCGAGGCCAACAAGATCGTCGGCGAGGCCCGGTCGCGCGCCGAGGGCCTGGAGCGGGACGCCCGCGCCAAGGCCGACGCGCTGGAGCGGGACGCGCAGGAGAAGCACCGCGTCGCCATGGGCTCCCTGGAGTCCGCCCGCGCCACGCTGGAGCGCAAGGTCGAGGACCTGCGGGGCTTCGAGCGTGAGTACCGCACGCGTCTGAAGTCCTACCTGGAGTCGCAGCTGCGCCAGCTGGAGACCCAGGCCGACGACTCGCTCGCCCCGCCGCGGAACCCGGCCGGTCCCGCACTGCCGCCGTCGCCGTCGCCCTCGATGGCTCCGGCCGGCGCGATGGGACACTCCATGGGCGGCCCCTCGATGGGTGGCCCTTCGATGGGCGGCCCCTCCCCGATGGGCGGGGGCCCGTCGTACGGCGGCCAGCAGCAGATGTCCCCGGCGATGACCCAGCCGATGGCTCCGGTGCGGCCGGCTGCGCCGCAGCCGATGCAGGCGCCGTCGCCGATGCGGGGCTTCCTGATCGACGAGGACGACAACTAGGCGCCGCCGCCGTTCTGCGGTCGGCAGCCGCGCACTACGGGCCGGGCCCGAGGTTCCACGGAACCTCGGGCCCGGCCCGTTTTGCACGTCCGGCGCCCGGCGCGGTTGCGGGGGCCCGCGCCTCAAACGCCGGCGGGGCTGAAAGATCGGGGCTCCGCCCCGGACCCCGCGCCTCAAACGCCGGCGAGGCTGGGAAAGCCCGGCGGGGCTGGAGGAGCCCGGGGCTGGAAGAGCGGCGAGGCTGGAGGAGCCCGGCGAGGCGGGGAAAGCCCGGCGGGGCTGGAGGAGCCCGGGGCTGGAGGAGCGGCGAGGGTGGAGGAGCCCGGGGAGGCTGGAGGAGCCCGGGGAGGCTGGAGGAGCCCGGGGAGGCTGGAGGAGGCCGGCGGGGCTGGAGGTGCCCGGCGGGGCTGGGGGAGCCCGGGGCTGGAAGAGCCCGGTGGGGCTGGAGGTGCCCGGGGAGGCTGGATTCGGTGGGGCTGGAGGTGCCCGGGGAGGCTGGGGGCAGACGAAAGCGGCCCGTCCCCCCCACCCGGGAGGGGACGGGCCGCTTCGGCCCCCGGTTACGCCTTGCGCAGGCGGAACGTCAGGCCGAGGGGTTCGTCCGTGAAGGGCTCGCCGTAGGCGGCGTCGGCCTCGGCCTCGCCGGACGCGAAGTCCGTGGCCAGCACCTCGTCCGCGATCAGGCCGGCGTGGTCCGTCAGGGCCGTCACGACCTCCGGGTCCGCGGCGGACCACCGCAGGGCGATGCGGTCCGCCACGTCCAGGCCCGAGTTCTTGCGGGCCTCCTGGATCAGCCGGATCGCGTCACGCGCCAAACCCGCCAGCCGCAGCTCCGGGGTGATCTCCAGGTCGAGGGCCACCGTCGCGCCGGAGTCGGACGCCACCGACCAGCCCTCGCGCGGGGTCTCCGTGATGATGACCTCGTCCGGGGAGAGGGAGATCTCCTCGCCGTTCAGCGAGATGACCGCCGAGCCGGACCGCAGCGCCAGCGACAGCGCCGCCGCGTCGGCCGCGGCCACCGCCTTCGCCACGTCCTGGACGCCCTTGCCGAAGCGCTTGCCCAGCACCCGGAAGTTCGCCTTCGCCGTCGTGTCCACCAGCGAACCGCCGACCTCCGACAGGGAGGCCAGGGAGGAGACGTTCAGCTCCTCCGTGATCTGGGCCTGGAGCTCCGCCGACAGGGCGTCGAAGCCCGTCGCGCCGACCAGGGCCCGGGAGAGCGGCTGGCGGGTCTTCACGCCCGACTCGGCACGCGTGGCCCGGCCCAGCTCCACCAGGCGGCGCACCAGCAGCATCTGCTGCGAGAGCGTCGGGTCGATCGCCGCCGTGTCCGCCTGCGGCCAGGAGGAGAGGTGCACCGACTCGGGCGCCTCCGGGGTGACCGGGACGATCATGTCCTGCCAGACCCGCTCGGTGATGAAGGGGGTGAGCGGGGCCATCAGGCGCGTGACCGTCTCGACGACGTCGTGCAGGGTGCGCAGCGCGGCCTTGTCGCCCTGCCAGAAGCGGCGGCGCGAGCGGCGGACGTACCAGTTCGACAGGTCGTCCACGAACGCGGACAGCAGCTTGCCGGCGCGCTGGGTGTCGTACGACTCCATCGCCTCGGTGACCTCGACGACGAGGGAGTTCAGCTCCGAGAGCAGCCAGCGGTCCAGGACCGTGCGGTCCGCCGGCGCCGGGTCGGCCGCCGACGGGGCCCAGTTCGACGTACGGGCGTACAGCGCCTGGAAGGCGACCGTGTTCCAGTACGTGAGGAGGGTCTTGCGGACCACCTCCTGGATCGTGCCGTGGCCGACGCGCCGCGCCGCCCACGGGGAGCCGCCGGCCGCCATGAACCAGCGCACCGCGTCCGCGCCGTGCTGGTCCATGAGCGGGATCGGCTGGAGGATGTTGCCCAGGTGCTTGGACATCTTGCGGCCGTCCTCGGCGAGGATGTGGCCCAGGCAGACCACGTTCTCGTACGAGGACTTGTCGAAGACGAGGGTGCCGACCGCCATCAGCGTGTAGAACCAGCCGCGGGTCTGGTCGATGGCCTCCGAGATGAACTGCGCCGGGTAGCGCTTCTCGAAGATCTCCTTGTTCTTGTACGGGTAGCCCCACTGCGCGAACGGCATCGAGCCCGAGTCGTACCAGGCGTCGATGACCTCCGGCACGCGGACGGCCTCCAGCGAGCAGCCCTCGTGGGTGCAGGTGAAGGTGACGTCGTCGATGTAGGGGCGGTGCGGGTCCAGGGCGGAGAGGTCCGTGCCCGTCAGCTCGCTCAGCTCGGCGCGGGAGCCGACGCAGGTGAGGTGGTTCTCCTCGCAGCGCCAGATCGGCAGCGGGGTACCCCAGTAGCGGTTGCGGGAGAGCGCCCAGTCGATGTTGTTGTTCAGCCAGTCGCCGAAGCGGCCCTGCTTGACCGAGTCCGGGAACCAGTTGGTCTTCTCGTTCTCCCGCAGCATCGCGTCCTTGACGGCGGTGGTGCGGATGTACCAGGACGGCTGCGCGTAGTAGAGCAGGGCCGTGTGGCAGCGCCAGCAGTGCGGGTAGCTGTGCTCGTAGGCGATGTGCTTGAAGAGCAGGCCGCGCGCGTCGAGGTCGGCGGTCAGCTTCTCGTCGGCCTTCTTGAAGAAGACGCCGCCGACCAGCGGGACGTCCTCCTCGAAGGTGCCGTCGGGGCGGACCGGGTTCACGACGGGCAGGCCGTACGCGCGGCAGACCGCGAGGTCGTCGGCGCCGAAGGCGGGGGACTGGTGGACCAGACCGGTGCCGTCCTCGGTCGTGACGTACTCGGCGTTCACGACGTAGTGGGCGGGCTCGGGGAACTCGACGAGGTCGAAGGGACGCTCGTACGTCCAGCGCTCCATCTCCTTGCCCGTGAAGGTCTGGCCGGTGGCCTCCCAGCCCTCGCCGAGGGACTTCTCCAGCAGCGGCTGGGCGACGACGAGCTTCTCCGAGTCCTCGACGCCGGTACGGCGCGCGACCACGTACGTGACCTCGGGGTGGGCCGCGACCGCCGTGTTGGACACCAGGGTCCACGGGGTCGTCGTCCACACCAGCAGCGCCGCCTCGCCGGCGAGCGGGCCGGAGGTCAGCGGGAAGCGGACGTAGACGGAGGGGTCGACGACCGTCTCGTAGCCCTGGGCCAGCTCGTGGTCGGAGAGGCCGGTGCCGCAGCGGGGGCACCAAGGGGCGACGCGGTGGTCCTGGGTGAGCAGGCCCTTGTTGAAGATCTCCTTCAGCGACCACCACACGGACTCGACGTACTCGGGGTCCATGGTCCGGTAGGCGTCGTCCAGGTCGACCCAGTAACCCATCCGGGTCGTGAGCTCGGCGAACGCGTCGGTGTGGCGGGTCACGGACTCGCGGCACTTGGCGTTGAACTCGGCGATGCCGTACGCCTCGATGTCCTGCTTGCCGTTGAAGCCGAGCTCCTTCTCGACGGCGAGCTCGACGGGCAGGCCGTGACAGTCCCAGCCGGCCTTGCGGGCCACGTGGTAGCCGCGCATCGTGCGGAAGCGGGGGAAGACGTCCTTGAAGACGCGGGCCTCGATGTGGTGCGCGCCGGGCATGCCGTTCGCGGTCGGCGGGCCCTCGTAGAAGACCCACTCGGGGCGGCCCTCGGACTGCTCCAGGGTCTTGGCGAAGGTCTTGCTCTCGCGCCAGACGTCGAGGACCGCGTGCTCGAGGGCAGGCAGGTCGACCTGGGCGGGTACCGGGCGGTACTGCGGCGGTGTGGTCATGAGGCTGAACTCTTCCTCCGGCGGGGTGTCACTTCCGTCCGGAGGGACGAGAGCCGTTCTGAGAATCCAGGACGCCTGCTCCCGCGGTACCACCCTCCTTGGCCGCCGGACGGATCCGGTGGCCCCCTCATTGGGGTGCGAAGCCGGTTCTACTCGCCGCACGGGGATCCGTGCGGGTTTCTTCCGGCGGCTCAGGGGTGATCCTTCGCGTCGCGCTCGCCCCCGGGCTCTCACCGTCCCCGGGTCGCTCCTGGCTGCGTACGGCGCTACTCGTCCCCGTCCATGCCTTTCGCTGGGCCCAGTGTACGGGCCGGGGGCGGGCGCGGCCGACCGCTTTACGGGGGCCCGTGCGCGGGGCGGCGGCCCGGCGTGGCGGGGGCGCGGGCGGAGCGCGGCCGGGGGTACGGGGCGGCCCGTGCGTGACCCGAATGGACCCGGGACGCCGGTACGGACGCGGGTGGGGCGGGAGGGGCGGATTACCGGGGCTCCGGATGGGCACAACGGATGCAGGTTGACCTCGATGGATGCGTGCCCCGTTGCCGCGGGGCTGGAGTCGATTTATCGTTCCGGCACGATTCGCGAGCAATGATCACAGTATGTGAAGGGGCCGCGGCCATGGTGGCGAAGAAGACCGCCGGGAGTACTGCCAGGAAGGCTGTCGGGAAGGCCGCAGGGAAGGCGGAGGCCTCCGAGGACACGGCCCCCGCCAGGAAGGCGACCGCTGCCGGGAAGACCGCCGCTGCCACCAAGGCTCCGGCGAAGAAGGCCCCGGCGAAGACGACTGCCGTGAAGGCGACTGCGGTGAAGGCGACTGCGGTGAAGAAGGCGCCTGCCGGGAAAGCGCCGGCCGACAAGGCGACCACCGTCACGAAGACGACCGCCGTCGACAAGCGGACGGCCGCGGCCAAGCAGGACGCGACCGAGGGGGCGGCGCATGCCGCGAAGAAGACGGGAGTCCGGAAAGTGGTTGCCAAGAAGAGCACCGGCACGGCGAGGAAGACGGCTGAGGCCGCCACCAGCGGCCTGCCCAAGGCGCGGGCCACGGCGGCCCTCACCCCCGGCGAGCTCGCCGTACGGCCCGGCGAGGACCCCTGGACCCAGGCGGAGGTCGACGAGGCCCGCAGCGAGCTGGTGAGCGAGGTGCTGAGGCTGCGCGCCGAGCTCGACGCCTCGGAGGTGGCGATCAGCGGCCTCATGCGGGACTCGGGCGACGGCGCGGGCGACGACCAGGCGGACACCGGCACCAAGAACATCACCCGGGAGTCCGAGCTGGCCCTCGCGGCGAACGCCACCTCGATGCTGGAGCAGACCGAGCGGGCCCTGGAACGGCTGGAGGCGGGCACGTACGGGCTCTGCGAGAACTGCGGGCAGCCCATCGGCAAGGCCAGGATGCAGGCCTTCCCGCGGGCCACCCTGTGCGTGGACTGCAAGCAGAAGCAGGAGCGGCGGCACTAGGCGGCGCCACCGGGGCGCGGAACGGGCGGAGGTGGGGCAGGCGGTGCGCGGGGGCCCTGACGTACCCTCGTGTCTCGTCAGGGTCCAGGAGGAGCCTGGTTCGAGCTAGTTCGAGGGACTCACGTGGCAGAGGCGGAGCGCATCATCGGTACGCCGGAGGTCGGGGACGACGCCCAGCCGGAGTCCGCCGTGCCCAAGGGGCGCCGGCGGATCGCGGCGCTGCTCGTCGTGGCGGTGCTCGCCTACCTGCTGGACCTCGGCTCCAAGATGCTGGTCGTGGCGAAGCTGGAGCACCAGCCGCCGATCGAGATCATCGGTGACCTGCTGAAGTTCGAGGCGGTCCGCAACCCGGGCGCGGCCTTCGGCTTCGGCGAGGCGTTCACCATCATCTTCACCTGCATCGCGGCCTCCGTGATCGTGGTGATCGTGCGGCTCGCGCGCAAGCTCTACAGCCTGCCGTGGGCGATCGCGCTGGGCCTGCTGCTGGGTGGTGCGCTGGGCAACCTGACCGACCGGATCTTCCGTTCGCCGGGGGTGTTCCGGGGCGCGGTCGTCGACTTCGTCGCGCCGGCCCATTTCGCGGTCTTCAACCTCGCCGACTCGGCGATCGTGTGCGGCGGCATCCTGATCGTCCTGCTGTCCTTCAAGGGCCTGGACCCGGACGGCACCGTCCACAAGGACTGATCGCGGGACGGGCGCGCCGTCGAGTCCTGCATACTCGACGGGTGAGTACGATTCCCGAGATCCGCACCCTGCCCGTTCCCGAAGGCCTCGAAGGCGAGCGCGTCGACGCCGCCATCGCCCGTATGTTCGGTTTCTCCCGGACGAAGGCGGCCGACCTCGCGGCCGCGGGGAAGGTGTCGGTCGACGGCAGTGTCGTCGGGAAGTCCGAGCGTGTGCACGGTGGCGCCTGGCTCGAAGTCGAGATGCCCGAGCCGCCGCGCGCGGTCGAGGTCGTCGCCGAGCCGGTCCCCGGCATGGAGATCGTCCACGACGACGACGACATCGTGGTCATCATGAAGCCGGTGGGCGTCGCCGCCCACCCGAGTCCCGGCTGGACCGGCACCACCGTCATCGGCGGCCTCGCCGCGGCCGGCTACCGCATCTCCACCTCCGGCGCCTCCGAGCGCCAGGGCATCGTGCACCGCCTCGACGTCGGCACGTCCGGCCTGATGGCCGTCGCGAAGTCGGAGCGCGCCTACACCTCGCTGAAGAACCAGTTCCGCGAGCGGGTCGTGGACAAGCGCTACCACGCGCTGGTGCAGGGCCACCCGGACCCGATGAGCGGCACGATCGACGCGCCGATCGGCCGCCACCCCAGCGCGGACTACAAGTGGGCCGTGACCCAGGAGGGCAAACCCTCCGTCACCCACTACGACCTGATCGAGGCCTTCCGCGCCGCCTCGCTGCTCGACATCAAGCTGGAGACCGGCCGTACGCACCAGATCCGCGTGCACATGTCCGCGCACCGGCACCCCTGCGTCGGCGACCTGACCTACGGCGCGGACCCGACGGTCGCGAAGCGGCTGGGCCTGACCCGGCAGTGGCTGCACGCGGTGCGCCTCGGCTTCGAGCACCCGTCCGACGGCCAGTGGGTGGAGTTCGAGAGCGGCTACCCGGCCGACCTGCAGCACGCCCTGGACGTGATCCGGGCGGAGAGCGAGTGACCGCCGTCGGCTTCGAGGTGCGGGTCGCGGACTCCGAGGCCGACATGGCGGCGTGCTTCGCCGTGCGGACCGAGGTGTTCGTGGTCGAGCAGTCCGTGCCGGAGTCGATCGAGTACGACGCCTACGACGCGGGCGCGGTGCACGTGCTGGCCGTCGGGGCGGACGGGGAGCCGCTGGGCACCGGCCGGCTGCTCCACGGCGCCGCCGCGCGGACCAAGACCGGCGACCCGGCGGTCGGCGCGCTGGGCCGACTGGCCGTGCGCAAGGTCGCGCGCGGGCTGGGCGTGGGCGTGGCCCTGGTCCGGGCGATCGAGGCCGAGGCGTCCCGGCTCGGGCTGACGGCCGTCGACCTCGGCGCGCAGACGCACGCGCTGGGCTTCTACGAGCGCCTCGGGTACGTGGCCTACGGGCCGCAGTTCCAGGACGCGGGCATCCCGCACCGCGCGATGCGGCGCCCCCTGCCGTAACCCCCCCCGGCGGCGCCGGATGCGGGGGCGACACGCGGGGCGCCGTACCCACCTTCCGGGCCAGGCGCAGCGGACTGGCAGGGTGGGGGAGTGGATCAGCTTGCTCTGCTCTTCGTACTGTTGCTCGGCGCGGTGGTCATGGTGCCGCTCGGCGACCGGCTGGGACTGCCCGCGCCCGTCCTCATGACCCTCGGCGGGGTGGTCCTCGCGCTGGTGCCGGCCGTGCCGGAGGTCGAGGTCCCGCCCGACTTCATCCTGCCGCTGGTGCTGCCGCCGCTGCTGTACGCCTCCGTGCAGCGGACCTCGTGGCGGCAGTTCGCCGCCAACGTGCGGCCCATCCTCCTGCTGGCCGTGGCCCTGGTGTTCGTCACGACCGCCGCCGTGGCCGCCGTCGCGTACACCGTGGTGCCCACGCTGCCGCTGGCCGCCGCCGTCGCGCTCGGAGCGCTCGTGGCCCCGCCCGACCCGGTCGCCGCCACCGCCGTCGCCGGATCGCTCGGGCTGCCCCGCCGCATGGTGTCGATCCTGGAGGGCGAGGGGCTCTTCAACGACGTGACGGCGATCGTGCTCTACCACGTGGCGATCGCCGCGGCCGTCAGCGGCAGCTTCTCCTGGCCCGACGCGCTGGGGGAGTTCGTGCTGTCCGCGGTCGTCGCCGTGGTCGTCGGCCTGGCCCTCGGCTGGATCACCCACCGGCTGATGGGCCGGCTCGACGACGCCACCCTCCAGATCGGGCTGACGCTGCTGGTGCCCTTCGTGTCGTACGTGGTCGCGGAGGAACTCCGGGGATCGGGGGTGCTGGCCGTGCTGACGACGGCCCTGTTCCTCGCCGAGTACGCCTCCGACGCCGACGACGTGCTGGGGCGCCTCGCCGGCCACACCTTCTGGGAGGTCGTGGACACGCTGGTCACCGGGGTGGCCTTCGGGCTGATCGGGCTGGAGCTGCACCACGTCTTCGGGACGGCGCAGGACCGCGAGTGGCAGATGGTCGGATGGGCCGCGGTCGTCGTCGCGGTGGTGGTCGGCGTACGGCTGTTGTGGCTGCTGCCGGCCGGCTGGCTCGCGAAGAAGCTGCACCAGCTGCGCGACTACGACGAGGAGATCCCGCTGAGCTGGCGGGAGAGCGTGGTGATGTGGTGGGCCGGGATGCGCGGGGTGGCCTCGGTGGCCCTGGCCCTGGCCATCCCGCTGAAGACGGACGCCGGCGAGCCCTTCCCGGCGCGGGACGAGATCATCTTCATCGCGTTCGCGGTGATCATGGCGACCCTGGTGTGCCAGGGGCTGACCCTGCCGTGGCTGGTGCGGCGCCTGGGCGTGGAGGAGGACACCGACGCCCGGCGCGACGCCGAGCGGCAGCTGGCGATCCGCGCCGCGAGGGCCGCGAAGCGGCGGCTGAAGGAGATCGACGAGGCCGAGGAGCTGCCGGAGGACCTGGTCGAGCAGCTGACCCGGCGTGCCTACGACGTGGGGGCCAGGATCAGCCCGGACATGGTGGACGAGGAACGGCGCGAGGCGTACGCGAAGCGGGTGCAGCGGCTGCGCGACATCCAGCGGATCCAGCGCGAGATGATGTCGGCCGCCCGCCACGAGGTGCTGGCCGCCCGCAGCGAACCCGGCTCCGACCCGGAGGTCGTCGACCGGGTGCTGCGGCACCTCGACGTGCGGAGCCTGCGGGCCCCCTAGGTGTATTGATCACGAGCGTTGTTGACACTCGGCTGGTCTTGAACATGGCGAAGACCTCCGGTGTGGTGGGAGCTGTCTAGGAACCCATTGCACGAC
>NZ_JBIAJH010000022.1:0-147193 GCF_042871845.1 Streptomyces sp. NPDC005533
TCGAACGGGCGGCGCACGTGCTCGGTGACGGCGTGCGCGGCGGCCGCGCCGTGACAGGCCTTGTAGCGGCGCCCGGACCCGCAGGGGCAGGGCTCGCGCGCGCCTACAACGGGGATCTCACCGTTGTTGAGCTGCGGCTTTGCAGTCTTGGCTGCGGGGCGCTTCTTGGCCATCGTGCGTGTCTCCCGGTTGCGGCGGTACGGCGTCGTGTCTGGGCGCGAGCCTAGCTGTTCGTACCGCCGGAACCGGTGGGGTGCGGCCGGGAGCACGGTCGGCGTGCGCTCCCGGACGGCCGCCTGTACGGATGACCGGTACTGCTGTTCTGTTCTCTGCGTCGTTCGTTGTGCTTTCGCTGTGCTTTCGCTGTGCTTTCGCTGTGCTGTGGTTGTGCTGTGGTTGTGCTTTCGCGTGCTGCGGGGCTGTGCTGTCAGGGATCCGTGGTCAGGGATCCAGGTCGTCGAACGCCGTGTTGAAGTCGATCGCCGGGGGCGCAACGCGCGTAGCGAAATCCTCGTGCCGGAGCCCACAGGCAACGACCACCCACACGGTGACCTCACCCGCCGCTCCGTCCCGGACACCCCAGTCCTGGGCAAGGGCGCTGATGATGTTCAGCCCCCGGCCGCCGCGCGCGGTGACCGAGGGCGTGGCAGGAACAGGGCGGGTGGGACCGCCCCCGTCCGTGACCTCGACCGTCAGCCGCCCCGCTCTGTCGACGCGCCATGCGGCGCGTATCTCCCCGTCCCCGACTTCCCGTGTGCCCAGGGGCCTGCCGTGTCGGCAGGCGTTGCTGAGCAGTTCGGAAAGGATCAGTACGGCATCGTCCACGACCGATTCGGGCACACCGCTGATACGCAGTTGTTCGCGCATCCGGTGTCGCGCCTCGCTCACGCCCGCAGGACCATGGCGTACGTCCATGCACGACGACGTGGGCACTTCCTGTGCCACCACCAACGCCACCCCCGGAACCTCCTTAGCCCCACGCATGGTCTGGATGCCCCAATGGCCTGGACCGGAAACCGCCGAAGCGGGCCGCTCTGACGCATTCATGCCGAACGAATGCGGAGCGGATGCGCCGGAGCACACCCTGTTACGGGTGGGTCGGGGGTGACGGGTGCGCAAATCGGGACGTCAGCGCCCTAGTTGGGACAGAACTTGGCGGGGTCTGTTCGTGATGATCGCTTCCACACCCAGATCAGCGCAGAGCTGAACGTCTTCTGGTTCGTTCACTGTCCATACGTGGACGGAGTGGCCCGCGTCCTGGAGCTTGCGGATGTAGCCGGGATGGTTGCGTGCGATCCGCATGCCCGGGCCGGCGATCGTCACACCCGCCGGCAGGCGCCCGTCCCGCATCCGGGGCGAGATGAACTGCATCAGGTACACGGTCGGGATCGTCGGGGCGGTCGCCCGCACCCGGTGCAGGGAGCGCGCGGAGAAGCTCATGACGCGGACCGGGTGCGGCCCCTCGGCGGGCGGGGCGTCCAGTCCGAAGCGCTTGAGGAGGAAGAGGAGGCGCTCCTCCACCTGTCCGGCCCAGCGGGTCGGGTGCTTCGTCTCGATCGCGAGCTGCACCGGCCGTCCGGCGTCGGAGACGAGCTCCAGCAGGCGCTCCAAGGTGAGGACGGAGGTCCGTTCGGGGTCCGCGTCCCAGTCGGGGGACTCCTCGCGGTCCTTCCAGGAGCCGAAGTCGAGGGCGGCGAGATCGGCCAGCTCCAGGGCCGAGACGGCGCCGCGGCCGTTCGAGGTGCGGTTCACCCGGCGGTCGTGGACCAGAACCAGGTGCCCGTCGGCGGTGAGCCGGACATCGCATTCGAGGCCGTCGGCGCCGTCCTCGATCGCCTTGCGGTAGGCGGCCAGGGTGTGCTCGGGGGCATCCTCCGAAGCGCCGCGGTGGGCGACGACCTGGATGGTGCGCGGCATTGCGTGGGTCACCGGGTCATGGTGCCATCGCCAGGGCCCCCGGCGTCGAGGTCCATCCTGTGGATGCGTCCGAAATGTCGGATATAAAGAATGGGGAGAGATGCACAGGTCCGGCTTACAGTGCTCTGACGGGTCATGGGAAAGGCTTTGCCCAGGAACTTGTGCGGCACGTCGAACGTTCAGTCGGACCGATCGCCAGAGATTTTTCGAAGCCGTGTGTGACGAGGAGAGAGCGCTGTGAGCACCGAGAACGAGGGCACCGCGGCCCCCACACCCCCCGCGGCCCCGTCCGTACCCCCTGCTCCGGCCTCCGAGACGCAGGCGCCCGGACCCGCGCCCGCTTCACAGCCGGCCGACGCCGCGCCGCAGGCGGCGGCGCAGCCCCTGGCGCCGGTCCCGGCCGCTCCGGAGCCCGGGCACGCCGCCGCCGAGCCGGCCACCCAGCAGCTGCCGCCGACGCCCGCGCCGGGCACGGAGCACACCCAGCAGATCCCGCCCGCCCCGGCCTACGGCCACGCTCCCGCCCCGGCCGCGCACGGGGCCGAGGCCTGGCCGCCCCCGCCGCCCACCGTGCCGGCGTACGGCGGCGGTGGCCACGGCGGCGCCTGGGGCGCTCCCCTGACCGCCGACGGCTCCCCCGCGCCCAAGTCGAAGGGCAAGGGCGGATTGATCGCGGCCGTGCTGGTGGCGGCCCTCCTCGCGGGCGGCATCGGCGGCAGTGTCGGCTACTGGGCCGCCGAGCGCAGCAACAACGGCACCGGCTCGACCACGATCAGTGCGACCAACACCCCCAAGGACCTGAAGCGCGAGGCCGGCTCCATCGCCGGCCTGGCCGCGGGCGCACTGCCCAGCGTGGTCACCATCGAGGCCTCGGCCGGCGACGGCGAGGGCGGCACCGGCACCGGGTTCGTCTACGACCAGCAGGGCCACATCCTCACCAACAACCACGTCGTGGCCTCCGCCGCGAACGGCGGCAAGCTCTTCGCGACCTTCTCCGACGGCAAGAAGTACGACGCCGAGGTCGTGGGCCGTGCCCAGGGCTACGACGTCGCGGTCCTCAAGCTGAAGAACCCGCCGGCCGGCCTCAAGCCGCTGCCGCTCGGCGACTCCGACAAGGTCGCGGTCGGCGACTCGACCATCGCGATCGGCGCCCCCTTCGGCCTGTCCAACACGGTCACCACCGGCATCGTCAGCGCCAAGAACCGCCCGGTCGCCTCCGGAGACGGCAGCGGCAGCAAGAACTCGTACATGAGCGCCCTCCAGACGGACGCCTCGATCAACCCGGGCAACTCCGGAGGCCCGCTGCTTGACGGCCGTGGCGCGGTCATCGGCATCAACTCCGCGATCCAGTCGGCCGGCAACGGCGGCTTCGGCGGCGGCCAGGCCGGTTCGATCGGGCTCGGTTTCGCCATCCCGATCAACCAGGCCAAGAACGTGGCCGAATCGCTGATCAAGACGGGCAAGCCGGTCTACCCGGTGATCTCGGTCTCCGTGGACCTCCAGGCCAAGGCGGAGGGCGCCAAGATCTCCGAGCAGGGTGCGGCGGCCAACGAGCTCGTCGACCCCAACGGCCCGGCCGGCAAGGCCGGTCTGAAGCCCGGCGACATCATCACCGAGTTCGGCGGCAAGCCGGTCGACAGCGGCCCGAGCCTGATCAGCATGATCTGGACGTACAAGCCCGGCGACACCGTGAAGCTGACCTACCTGCGCAGCGGCAAGCCGACCACGGTCGACATCACGCTCGGCTCGCGGGTCGGCGACAAGTAGCACCACAGGCCACGGCGGTGGCCCGACGAGGAGGGGGCCGTAGGCGGAATCTGCCTACGGCCCCCTCCAACGTCCGCTTATGCTTCGCTGGTGTTCGATTCTCGGCACATACGGACCTTTCACGCGGTGGTCGCCTCCGGGTCGTACTCCGCCGCCGCCCGCGTACTGGGGTACACCCAGCCCGCCATCACCCAGCAGATGAAGGCGCTCGAACGCGCCGTCGGCACTCCGCTGTTCACCCGCGTGGGCCGCAGGATGCAGCTCACCGAGGCCGGGGTGTCCCTCTCCCGGCACGCCGAGACCATCCTCGGCAACCTCTCCGCCGCCGAGGCGCAGCTGAGGGCGTACGCCCGCCTGCGCACCGGCCGCGTCAGGCTGTGCGGCTTCCCCAGCGCCAACGTCACCCTCGTCCCGGAGGCCCTGAGCGGCCTGGCCAAGGACCATCCGGGCGTACAGGTGGAGCTGCTGGAGGGCGAGCCGCCGGAGTCCCTGCGCCGACTGGAGCGCGGGGAGTGCGACATCACCCTCGCCTTCACCTATCCCGGCCTGCACGAGGAGATCCCCGAGGAGGTCGCCGAGGTCAGGCTGCTGGAGGACCAGCTGACGGTGCTGCTCCCGACCGGGCATCCACTGGCCCGCCGTCGCGCCGTGCACCTGGCCGACCTCGCCGAGGAACGCTGGATCGCCGGCTGTCCGCGCTGCCGGGCGAACCTGCTGCACGAGTGCGCGGAGCTGGGCTTCGTGCCCGACATCCGCTTCGCCACCGACGACAACCTGGTGGTGCAGAGCCTGGTCGCACAGGGCCTGGGGGTCGCGATGATGCCCGCGCTGGTACTGCCCTCCCTCTCGCTGAACCGGGTCTGCGGGCGGGCGCTCCAGCCCGCCGCCCGCCGGCACATCGCCGCCTACGTCTACCGGGACCACCTGCGGATACCGGCGACGGCGGTGGTGCTCGACGCGCTGAAGCAGGTGGCGGCGAACCGGGTCGGCTGCTGACCAACCCATAAGCGCTGCTTGGGATTTCAGGTCACAACTGTCGTTGGACGTGATGGAACGACGGCAGCACGCTGCCGATATGACCACCACCACACCGGCCCGCACCACCACGAGGATGGCCGCCCTCGTCAGTGAGATCCGCACGGTCGTGGAACGGGGCCTGGCTCCCGACCTCACCGCGTACCTGGTGGGTGAAAAGCTCGCCCCGCACCTGGGCTCACCCGACCTGCTGGCGCCGGCGCAGCAGGAAGGTGACCCGGAGCGGTACCGGCAGCACGTCCTGCACGCGGAGTCGGACGGCAGCTTCTCGGTGGTGGCCCTGGTGTGGCTGCCCGGGCAGGAGACCTGTATCCACGACCACGTGTCGTGGTGCGTGGCCGGGGTGCACCAGGGCGAGGAGAGCGAACGCCGCTTCCGTCTGGCGCCGGGCGTCGGCCCGGCCCGCCTGGTGGCCACCGAGGAGGTGGTCAACGCCCAGGGCGAGGTCTGTGGCTTCGCCCCGCCCGGAGACATCCACAAGGTGCGCAACGCCTGTGACACCAAGGCGATATCCGTGCACGTCTACGGCGCCGACGTGTCCAGGCTGGGCACCAGCATCCGCCGTGTCTACGCCCTCCCCGTCGACTGATGGCCCTCCTCCACCGCCCGCACGGTGCGGCGGTCCGGCATGTTTCACGTGAAACATCCACGCCCTGGCCCGGGTTGGCGATGGCCGTAGGCGGGGCGCTGACCGCGTGGGGCATCCACCGCGTCCTGCCCGCTGTACCCATGCTGACCGCCTCGGTGGTGCTGGGCATAGCCGTGGCGCATCTCCCCGGTCTGCGGGCTTTCGTACGAGGAAACGCACGCCTGGGCCTCTCCCTGGCCGGCCGGCGGCTGATGCGCATCGGCATCGTCCTGCTGGGCCTCGGCCTGGGGCTGGACCAGGTGCTCCGGCTGGGCTGGGCCACGGTGGCGATGGTGGTGCTGGTGGTCGCGGCCACCTTCCTCGGAACGGTCTGGCTGGGGCGGCGCCTAGGACTCCCCGGCGATCAGCCCTTGTTGATCGCCACCGGCTATTCGATCTGCGGGGCCTCGGCCATCGGTGCGGTGAGCGAGGTCTCGGGCAGCGACGAGGAGGACGTGGCCGCGTCGGTGGCCCTGGTCACCCTGTGCGGAACCCTCGCTATCGCGGTACTCCCCCTCCTCCAGGGCCCGTTGGGCCTCTCCGACCCGGCCTTCGGCCGGTGGGTCGGCGCCGGTGTCCACGACGTCGGCCAGGTGGTGGCGACCGCGCAGACCGCTGGTCCCGACGCCCTGGGCGAGGCGGTCCTGGTCAAGCTCATGCGGGTGGCCCTGCTCGCCCCGCTGGTGGCGGCCGTGGCCTTCTCCGTACGGGCCCGGCGGCGCGGGGTGCGCACGGCCTCGGGCCGCCGCCCGGCCCCGGTTCCGTTGTTCGTGGCCGGCTTCCTGGCCGCGGCCGCGCTCCGCGCCACCGGCGTGCTGCCCGACGTGGCGCTGGAGTGGGCGCACACGGCGCAGGAGGCACTGCTCGCGGCGGCCCTGTTCGGCCTGGGCAGCGCAGTGCACCTGCCGACGCTGGCCCGGACCGGGGGACGGGCGGCGGCGCTGGGACTCGGGGCGTGGGTGGTGGTCGCGGGCGTCTCCTACGCGGGCGTGCTGCTCACCGCATGACGGCACAACGGCGGGGAGTTGGCCATTTCCTGGCCGGAACCGACCGAACGTTCCGACTGGCCGCTGACATTGACGCGCGGCCGTGCCACTCTGCCCCGGCAAGGCCGCACCATGCACCGCAGGCACCCCGCACCAGGCACAGCCGATCCGCACCGACCGCTCTTCACCCCCACCCTGCCCGGCTTCAACGGGACCGGGCACGGCAGAAGGAGTCATGCGTGAATCGTCATCGCACGGCCTTATCCGTCCTGCTCGCAGCGGGCGCCCTGGTCACGGGCGCCCTGACGGCGGCCACCCCCTCGGTCGCGGCGGACGCCCCCGCGTCCTTCCGGCAACAGCACACCTCCGGCTTCTGGACCGCCGAGCGGATGCGGAGCGCCACCCCGCTCGACGTGACGGCCGTCCCGGGTGCCGCCCGCAGCGCGGTCGCCACCTCGGCGGCGCCCACCAGGGTCGCGCCGACGGCCGCGGCGTCCCCCACGGCCTTCCCCCAGGCGGGCGGCGCGTGGACGGGCGGCGGCGCGGTCGTGAAGACCTCGGGCCGCGTCTTCTTCACGATGGGCGACCGGACCGCCTCCTGTTCCGGGGACTCGGTGACCAGCGCCAACGGCAGCACGGTCATCACGGCCGGCCACTGCGTGAAGTACCAGGGCGCCTGGCACACGAACTGGGTCTTCGTCCCCGCCTACAACAACGGGTCCGCGCCCTACGGCCAGTGGTCGGCCACCAAGACCTTCGCCACCGACCAGTGGGCGGCGAGCGAGGACATGAACATGGACGTCGGCCTGGCCGTCGTCGCCCCGCTGAACGGGCAGACCCTCAGCCAGGCCGTCGGCGCGCAGGGCATCCTCTTCAACGGCGGCTACAACAAGAAGATGTACTCCTTCGGCTTCCCCGCGGCCGCCCCCTACGACGGCACGAAGCTCGTCTACTGCAGCGGCAACAGCAGCAAGGACTTCCTGCTGACCCGGGACCACGGCCTGGCCTGCAACATGACCGGCGGCTCCAGCGGCGGCCCCTGGTTCCAGGACTTCAACGAGGCCACGGGCCTGGGCACCCAGGTCTCGGTCAACAGCTTCGGCTACACCTTCCTGCCGAACCGGATGTACGGCCCCTACTTCGGCAACGAGGCGAAGGCGGCCTACGACAAGGCCCAGGCGTCCTGACGCGGCGTGGGGGGCCCGGCAGAGCCACACCCCTCCGGGGTGAGCGGGGCTCCCCACCCGGCAAGAGGCGACGGTGAATCAACGGAGCCGCGAGCATCCCCGCCAGCCGGTACGCTGTACCCGCTCCGCCGCTGGTCGGCAGGGGCGAGGGTGGGTTGCCCGAGCGGCCTAAGGGAACGGTCTTGAAAACCGTCGTGGCAGCGATGTCACCGTGGGTTCAAATCCCACACCCACCGCCAGGTCAGAGAAGTAGCAGGACACAAGGGGCGTCCCTCACCGAGGGGCGCCCCTTCGTCGTCCCCTCCGTGTGCGGTCCCGCCGGCGGCGGATGTCCGTCCGTCCAGGTCTGGTTTCGCGTTCATACGCCTTTCCGGGTGGTGTTTGTCGGAACATCGGCGCGGAAGGTGGGGGCGGTGCGGTTGCGAACACATCATGACGAATGTATTCAGATCCGCCCGTCGGAACATCGCGAATCGAGGCACCCCGTCATGGCTCACCGCAGCGCCCTCACGTCGATCTGGACCTCCCTCCTCACCGCCCTCGTGGCCTTCCTGTCCGCTCTCGGCCTCGGTGGGAAGGCTGCTCTGGCCGCCGCCCCCGCTGGAGACCTCCCGGTTCCGGCCGCCGGGGCCGCCCTCTCCGTCGTACGGCCGGCCGTCGCGGCCCGGCGGACCTGGCGGGCGATGATGCGGGGTGGTTCGCTGCCGCCCACCATCAAGCAGCGGATCCGCGCCGAGGCTCACGGCAAGACCCCCTCCGTCCGCCGCTCCACCACCGCCGCGGCCATGGGTGCCGGGCAGGAAACCGTCACACCCCTCCCGGCCCCGGTCGGAGCACGCGTCGGATCCACAGTGGGAGTCCCCGTGGCCACCGCCCGAGGAGCGCTCGCGCTGGCCGCGTGATCCCGCAGTCGCAGTCGCAGACGTACTTGTAGTCGTACCCGCAGTCGTAGTCGTAGTCGTACGGCGCTGGAGCCCGGTCGGTCGCGACCGTGGATCGCGCCGCGTGGTGCCCCCGGAGCGGGGCACGGATGGATCGCCCCGGCGTGCGCCGGGGGGCGCAGGGGGCGTGAAGCTTGGCATCGCAGGGCCGCAGGCCCGGGAGACGGTGGGGTTCCCGGACGGCGCGGCCCTTTTCGGCATGTCCGCGACCAGTCGATCTGGCGGAACGTTTTCTCTCTGATGAGCCGCGGGCCGCAGCCGGTCCCAAGGGGCTGACCTGGGCCTTCGAGGGCGCGAATGAGGTTTATCCGATGTTGGTCATACTTGCGGGGGAATCGGGGACTCCGGGGTGGTTCGCCGGGGATTCGGTGGGCAACTCTGGTCTCGCGACGTCGTCACCACGAACGACCGAGGCGGTCGGCCAACTGCCTTGGAGCAAGTCCCACTTCGGTTTTCTGGAGGACAAAGACATGGCAAGCATCCGTACCGCCCGCGTCATCGCCGCCGTCGCCGCTCTGCCCCTCGCCGTCGCGCTCTTCGGCGGCGTGGCATCGGCCGACAACGGCTCCTTCGCGAACGACGGATCGAATGCGAGCGTCGCCAGCATCATCGGCAGCGGCGTGGGTGGGAACAACACCGGCAACTCGTCCACCTCGCAGCAGGTGGCCACCGGTTCCGGCGCCTCCAACCAGAACAACACCGCGCAGGTCAACGGCTCGGCCTTCACGGCGCTCCACCAGGCCAACTCGAACGTGGCGGTCAACTTCCACCCCTGGTGGTAAATGCGGCCTGAGCCGCTCCGATTCTTGAGGGCGTCTGTGCGACCGGACCGGCTGGGGTCCGGTAGCGCAGGCGCCCTCGCGCATGCCCGCCCTCCCCGGGCGCGGAGCGAGGGGAATCCCGCCGCCCCGCCTCCTCTCCCGACCTTGACACCACGGGTAAATCTGACGGACAGTCAGGTTTCCTCGATGATGTGATGCCGGGAGGCCCGCGCCGTGCACCTCGCCCCGACCGAAGGCCAGTTGCGGCTCCGCTCCGAGCTGCGCGAGTACTTCCAGGACCTGCTGCCGGACGGAGTCCCCGACGACCCGGCACGCCAGCGCGAACTGCTGCGCCGCATAGGCGCCGACGGGCTGCTCGGCCTCGGCTGGCCCGTCGAGTACGGCGGTCAGGGTCGCGGCGCCGACGAGCAGTTCGTGTTCTTCGACGAGGCCTACCGGGCCGGCGCCCCCGTCTCCATGGTCACGCTCAACACCGTCGGGCCGACCCTCATGAAGTACGGGACGCAGGAGCAGAAGGACTACTTCCTGCCCCGGATCCTCGCGGGCGAGCTCGTCTTCGCCATCGGCTACTCCGAGCCCGAGGCCGGCACCGACCTCGCCTCCCTGCGCACCCGTGCGGTCCGCGACGGGGCGGACTGGCTGATCGACGGGCAGAAGATCTTCACGTCCAACGCCCAGAACGCGGACTGGATCTGGCTCGCCTGCCGCACCGACCCCGAGGCCCCCAAACACAAGGGCATCTCGATCATCCTGGTGCCCACCGACGCCCCCGGCTTCTCGTGGACCCCGATCGAGACCGTCGGAGGCCTCACGACCACCGCGACGTACTACGACTCCGTCCGCGTGCCCGCGGGCAACCTCGTCGGCCCCGAGCACGGCGGCTGGGGCCTGATCACCAACCAGCTCAACCACGAGCGCGTGGCCCTCGCCGCCATCGGCATGCAGGCGGAGGACTTCTACGGGTACGCCCTCAGCCGTGCCCGCACCCCCGACCCGGTCACCGGAGAGCGGCCCGCCGACCTGCCCTGGGTGCAGGCCCGCCTGGCCGAGGCCCATGCGCGACTGGCCGCCGTACGCCTCCTCAACTGGCGCCTCGTCCAGGACGTGGGCGGTGGCAGCCTGGCCCCCGGCGATGCCAGCGGCGTGAAGTTCCTCGGCACCGAGTCCACCGTCGAGGTGTACCGGATGTGCCAGGAGGTGGTGGGCGAGGAGGCCCTGATCCGCGGACCGGGGCCGGGCGTCTTCGCGGGCGGGGAGCTGGAGCGGATGAACCGTGCCGCCCAGATCAACACCTTCGGCGGCGGGGTGAGCGAGGTCCAGCGGGAGATCGTCGCCATGATGCGGCTCGGCATGAAGGGGAGGAAGCGATGACCACGGACGCCACGGGCGCGGCAGCCGGCGCTGACGCGGGAACTGGTGCGGCCGACGAGGCAGCCCGGTTCCACGCACTGCTGGCCGCCTTCGAGGGCCAACCGGCCGCCACCGCGGGTCGGGGCAAGGACGCCGTCAACGCGCCCATGATCCGCCACTGGTGCGAGGCGATGGGCGATGCGAACCCCGCCTACACCGGGCCTGACGCCATCGCCCCGCCGACCATGCTCCAGGCCTGGACGATGGGCGGTCTCTCCGGTCACTCCGACCGCGCCTCCGCCTACGACGAGCTGTTCGCGCTCCTCGACGGCGCCGGCTTCACCTCCGTGGTCGCCACCGACTGCGAGCAGGAGTACCTCCGCCCCCTGCGCCCGGGCGACGCGATCACCTTCGACGCCGTCATCGAGTCCGTGTCGCCCCGCAAGACGACCAAGCTGGGCACCGGCCACTTCGTGACCACACGCATGGACGTCCAGGCGGACGGCGAACCGGCCGGGACGCACCGCTTCCGGATCCTCAAGTACGCCCCCGCGGCCAAGCGGGAGAAGAAGCCCGAGGTCCGGCGTCCCCGCCCGGTGGTCAACCGCGACAACCAGGGTTTCTGGGACGGGGTCCGGGACCACAGGCTGCTGATCCAGCGCTGCACCTCCTGCGCCACCCTCCGTTTCCCGTGGCTGCCCGGCTGCAACGCCTGCGCGAGCCCCGACTGGGACACCGTCGAGGCCTCCGGCGCCGGCACGGTGTTCAGCTACGTCGTGATGCACCACCCGCCCTTCCCGGCGTTCGACCCGCCCTACGCGGTCGCCCTCGTCGAGCTCGCCGAGGGCGTCCGGATGATCAGCAACATCACCGGCGTGCCGTACGACAAGGTGCGCATCGGCCTGCCCGTCCAGCTGGAGTTCCTGCGCGTCGACGACGACCTCGAACTCCCCGTCTTCCGGGGGAGTGAGGGCTGATGGACTTCCACCCCACCGAGGAACAGGACGCCGCGGTCGGTCTCGCCGCCCGGATCTTCGCCGATCTCGCCACCCACGAACGCCTCGCCGCCGCCGGCACCGGCAGCGACGCCGCATTGTGGAAGGCCCTCACCACGGCCGGACTGACCGCCGCCGTCGAAGAGATCGGCCTGCTGGGGCTGGTCCTGCTGCTGGAGGAACAGGGCCGCACCACCGCGCAGGTCCCGTACGCCGCCACCTGCGCGTACGGGATCCTCCCCGTGGCCGCGCACGGCAGCCCCGAGCAGCGCGCCCGGCTGCTGCCCGCCCTCGGTGCGGGCGAGGCCGTCGCCACCGGAGCCTTCCCCGCACGCGGCCGCATCACCGCCTCCTCCGATGGCCGCCTCACCGGCACCGCCCCCGCCGTGCCCTGGCTGCGCGATGCCACGCACGTACTGGTCCCGGACGCGGACCGGGCGCTGTGGCTCGTACGGACCGGCGCGCCCGGAGTGGAGACGGCGCCGGTGGAGACCACCGCCCCCTGGTCGGCGGGCCGGCTGACCCTGACCGGAGCCGAAGCCGAGCGCATCGGGAGCGACAGCGCCTACGAGGACACCCTCGCCGCTGCCCGGACCGCCTTCGCCGGGCTCCAGGCGGGCGTCTGCGCGGGATCGCTCGCCCGTGCGGTGGAACACACCTCCACCCGTGAGCAGTTCGGCCGGCCGCTCTCCACCAATCAGGGGGTGATGCTCCGTGCCGCCGACGCGTACATGGACACCGAGGCGATCAGGGTCACCGCGTACGAGGCGGCCTGGCGCATCGACCAGGGCCTGCCGGCCCGGGAGCACGCGCTGACGGCGGCCTGGTGGGCCTCGGAGGCGGGCAAGCGGGTCGTGCACGCGGGCCAGCACCTGCACGGCGGCATGGGCGCCGACCTGGACCACCCCGTGCACCGGCACTTCCTGTGGGGGCGCCAGCTGGACGCCTACCTGGGCTGCGGCAGCGAGCTGCTGGCCGAACTGGGAGCTTCGATCGCTTCGACAGCCGAGGGAGAACACGCATGAACATCGGCGACACGCTGCCACCGCTGGAGATCCCGGTCACCCTCACGCTGATCGTCGCGGGCGCGATCGCCTCCCGCGACTACCAGGACGTGCACCACGACGCGGCGCTCGCGCGGGAGAAGGGCTCCCCGGACATCTTCATGAACATCCTGACCACGAACGGCCTGGTCGGCCGGTACGTCACCGACCACCTGGGGCCGCACGCCGTCCTGCGCAAGGTGGCCATCCGCCTCGGCGCCCCCAACTATCCGGGCGACACGATGACCCTCACCGGGACGGTCACCGCCGTGTCCGGGAACACCGTCGAGATCCGGGTCGTCGGTGCCAACGGCATCGGCCACCACGTGTCGGGGACGGTCACCGCGGAGGTGCCGGCATGAGCGTCCGCACGCGGGACGAGCTCGGCGGCCGGGCCGCCATCGCAGGCATCGGCGCGACCGAGTTCTCCAAGGACTCCGGCCGCAGCGAGCTCAAACTGGCCGTCGAGGCCGTGCACGCCGCCCTCGACGACGCCGGGCTCACCCCCGCCGACGTCGACGGCATGGTCACCTTCACGATGGACAGCAGCCCCGAGATCACCGTCGCCCAGGCGGCCGGAATCGGGGACCTGTCCTTCTTCTCCCGCATCCACTACGGCGGCGGCGCGGCCTGTGCCACCGTCCAGCAGGCCGCCCTCGCCGTCGCCACCGGGGTCGCGGAGGTCGTGGTCTGCTACCGCGCCTTCAACGAGCGTTCCGGGCGCCGCTTCGGCTCCGGGGTCCAGCAACGCGAACCCTCGGCGGAGGGTGCGGCCCTCGGCTGGTCCCTGCCCTGGGGGCTGCTGACCCCCGCCTCCTGGGTGGCCATGGCGGCCCAGCGATACCTGCACACCTACCACCTCACCCCCGAGGCCTTCGGGCACGTTGCGGTCACCGACCGCCGGCATGCCGCGAACAACCCGGCCGCTTACTTCCACGGCAAGCCCATCACCCTCGCCGACCACGCCGCCTCCCGCTGGATCGTGGAGCCGCTGCGGCTGCTGGACTGCTGCCAGGAGACCGACGGCGGCCAGGCCCTCGTCATCACCACGGCCGAGCGGGCCCGGGATCTGCGGCACGCGCCCGCTGTGATCACCGCGGCGGCGCAGGGAGCCGGACGCCGCCAGGAGGCCATGACCTCCTTCTACCGCGACGACCTCACCGGGCTGCCGGAGATGGACGTGGTCGCGCGCCAGCTGTGGCGGACCAGCGGACTGCGGCCCTCGGACATCGACGTGGGCATCCTCTACGACCACTTCACCCCCTTCGTGCTGATGCAGTTGGAGGAGTTCGGCTTCTGCGGGCCCGGCGAGGCCGCCGATTTCGTGGCCGCGGACGCCCTGCCGATCAACACCCACGGCGGCCAGCTCGGAGAGGCGTACCTGCACGGGATGAACGGCATCGCCGAGGCCGTCCGCCAGCTGCGCGGCACCTCCGTCAACCAGGTCGCGGGCGCGGCGCACGCCCTCGTCACGGCCGGGACCGGGGTGCCGACCTCGGGGCTGATCCTCGGAGCCGACGGCTGAGACCCGGTCCTCTGGGCCCCCGCCCCCTCCACCTTCAGGGGGTGGGGCCCGCCCTACTCCTACAACCTGAGGTGGATCCCCCATCGGCACCTGCGGCCGATCCCAGGACGGGCGGGCGCTCCTAGCGTGGAGACATGACCACGCCTGTGTGCACGCTCGCCTCGAACCCGACGCCGTATCCGTCGTTCTCGGCGTACGTCCGGACCCGCGGCACGGTCCTGATGCGCACCGCGCGCTCCCTCACCGCCAACCCGTGCGATGCGGAGGACCTGCTCCAGACCGCCCTGGCCAAGACGTACGTGGCCTGGGACCGCATCGAGGACCACCGCGCCCTGGACGGCTACGTCCGGCGGACCTTGGTCAACACCCGCACCTCCCAGTGGCGCAAGCGCAAGGTCGACGAGTTCGTCTGCGACGAGCTCCCCGAGACCGAGGGGGTGCCGGCGTCCGATCCCGCGGAGGCCCAGGCCCTGCGCGACGCGATGTGGCGCGCCGTGACCCGGCTCCCGGACCGGCAACGGGCCATGGTCGTCCTGCGCTACTACGAGGACCTGAGCGAGGTGCAGACCGCGGAGCTGCTGGGCGTCTCGGTCGGCACGGTCAAGAGCGCGGTCTCCCGCGCGTTGGGCAAGCTCCGCGAGGACCCGGAGCTCACTCCGGTCCGATGAGGCGGTGGATGTTTCACGTGAAACCAGAGGATGTTTCACGTGAAACACGGTGCGGTTTCCACCTCCGGGTAGTGACATGCCGAGCGGTATGTGCGCAGAATCGGCAGCATCCGTAGCCGCCGCAGCGCCGCAGCGCTCATCGGGAGGACGCTTTGCTCAGCACCATGCAGGACGTACCGCTCCTCGTCACCCGCATACTCCGTCACGGGATGACGATCCACGGGAAGTCCCAGGTCACGACCTGGACCGGGGAGGCTGAGCCGCACCGCCGCAGCTTCGCCGAGATCGGCACCCGCGCCACCCGCCTCGCGAGCGCCCTGCGCGACGAACTCGGCGTGCAGCAGGACGACCGGGTCGCCACGCTCATGTGGAACAACGCCGAGCACGTCGAGGCGTACTTCGCGATCCCTTCCATGGGCGCCGTTCTGCACACGCTCAACCTGCGGCTGCCTCCCGAGCAGCTGGTCTTCATCGTCAACCACGCCGCAGACCGGGTCGTGCTGGTCAACGGCACCCTGCTGCCGCTGCTCGCGCCCCTGCTGCCGCACCTGCCGACCGTCGAGCACGTAGTGGTCTCCGGCATCGGTGACCGCTCCGTGCTCGACGGCCTGAACGTGCGCGTGCACGAGTACGAGGAGCTGCTGGAGGGCCGCCCGGACAGCTACGACTGGCCCGAGCTGGACGAGCGCCAGGCGGCGGCCATGTGCTACACCTCCGGCACCACCGGGGACCCCAAGGGCGTCGTCTTCTCCCACCGTTCGCTCTACCTGCACTCCATGCAGGTCAACATGACCGAGTCGATGGGACTGACCGACCGCGACACCACCCTCGTCGTGGTCCCGCAGTTCCACGTGAACGCGTGGGGGCTGCCGCACGCCACCTTCATGACCGGCGTCAACATGCTGATGCCGGACCGCTTCCTGCAGCCCGCGCCGCTCGCCGAGATGATCGAGCGGGAGAAGCCCTCGCACGCCGCGGCCGTCCCGACCATCTGGCAGGGCCTGCTGGCCGAGATCACCGCGAACCCGCGTGACCTGACCTCGATGAAGCACGTCACCATCGGCGGCTCGGCCTGTCCGCCCTCCCTGATGGAGGCGTACGACAAGATCGGCGTCCGCGTCTGTCACGCCTGGGGCATGACCGAGACCTCCCCGCTGGGCACGATGGCCCACCCGCCGGCCGGTCTGACCGCCGAGGAGGAGTGGCCGTACCGGATCACCCAGGGCCGCTTCCCCGCAGGGGTCGAGGCCCGCCTGGTCGGTCCCGCCGGCGACCTCCTGCCCTGGGACGGAGCGTCGGCGGGCGAGCTGGAGGTGCGCGGCAACTGGATCGCGAGCTCCTACTACGGTGGGGCGTCCGGCGAACCCTTCCGGCCCGAGGACAAGTTCAGCGCCGACGGCTGGCTCAAGACCGGGGACGTCGGCGTGATCAGCCCCGACGGCTTCCTCACCCTCACCGACCGCGCCAAGGACGTCATCAAGTCCGGCGGTGAGTGGATCTCCAGCGTGGAGCTGGAGAACGCGCTGATGGCGCACCCCGAGGTCGCCGAGGCCGCCGTCGTCGCCGTCCCGGACGAGAAGTGGGGCGAGCGTCCGCTGGCCACCGTCGTCCTCAGGGAGGGCGCGACCGTGAGCTACACCGGACTGCGCGAGTTCCTCTCACAGTCCATCGCCAAGTGGCAGCTGCCGGAGCGCTGGACGGTCATCGAGGCCGTACCGAAGACCAGTGTCGGCAAGTTCGACAAGAAGGTGATCCGCCAGCAGTACGCGGACGGCGCGCTGGAAGTCACGAAGCTCGACTGACGCGCGAGGCCGGTGGCCGGCCCCCGGTGAGCCACGGCCGCAGCAGCCTGCTGACGGCGGGCATGGCCACGTAGGTCATCAGGGTGCTGAAGACGACGGCGAAGGCCGCCGTCCGCAGCACGAAGTGCAGATCCACCAGGTACGGCCCGAGCACCGCGTTGCCGGCGAGCGAGATCGGGAAGATGGCCAGCCCCGAGCTGATCGCCATCTTCCACCGAGGCGGCGCGGGCCGGGTCGTACCCGGCTTGGCGAACCACGTCTCCATGCCGTGCAGTTCCCGGCGGGCTATCTCCGTGTGGTGGTGGCCGAGGCAGTTGGAGAACCACTGGGCCCGCTCCGGGGAGTCCTGCCAGCGCTGGAACGCCGCCTGGTTGCGGAAGCGGTGGACCAGGAACCACGGCCCGCCCTCCGTCGCCGGGCGGAAGAGCCCGTACCCGAGGTGGTCCGGAAAGCCGGCCGCCGTCTCCAGGATCCCGTGGGCCCAGGCCTCGAAGGTCTCCTCGTGCCCAGGCTCCACCTGGCGCGCGATGAGCAGGTTCACCTCCCCGTTGTCGGCGGGGACGGTGTGCTCGGTCGTGTGGGTGATGGCCATCGGCCCAGGATTACTAGTTGGTGCCGATCTTGGCCAGCAGGTCCACGATGCGGCCCTGTACGTCCGCCGTGGTGGCCCGCTCGGCGAGGAAGAGCACGCTCTCGCCCGAGGCCAGCCGCGGCAGGTCCGCCGGGTCGATGCCCGTCGTCGTGTAGACGACCAGCGGGGTCCGGTTCAGCTGCCCGTTGGCGCGCAGCCAGTCCACGATTCCGGCCCGGCGGCGGCGCACCTGCATCAGGTCCATGACCACCAGGTTGGGCCGCATCCGGGTCGCCAGCTCCACGGCGTCGGTGTCGGCGCCCGCCCGGGCGACCTGCATGCCGCGCCGTTCCAGGGCCGCGGTCAGCGCGGTCGCGATCTCGTCGTGCTCCTCGATCAGCAGGACCCGGGAGGGGTGCTGTTCGCTGTCGCGCGGCGCCAATGCCTTGAGCAGGACCGCCGGATCGGCGCCGTACGCCGCTTCGCGCGTGGCGTGCCCCAGCCCGGCCGTGACCAGTACGGGCACCTCGGCGGCCACCGCGGCCTGGCGCAGGGACTGCAGGGCGGTCCGGGTGATCGGACCCGTCAGCGGGTCGACGAACAGCGCGGCGGGGAACGCGGCGATCTGCGCGTCCACTTCCTCGCGGGAGTGCACGATCACCGGACGGTAGCCGCGGTCGCTGAGCGCCTGCTGCGTCTGCACGTCGGGCGCGGGCCACACCAGCAGCCGGCGCGGGTTGTCCAGGGGCTCCGGCGGGAGCTCGTCGTCCACGGGCCGGGGTGCGGGCCGGTTGACCACCTCGACCGCGCCGCCCGGGCCGTCGAGCGGCTCGGGGCCCTCGGCGGAGCCCGCCTCGGGGGCTCCTATGGCGAACGCCCGGCCTTGCGGGGCGGGCTCGGCGAGCCGGCGGCGGCGGCCGGATCCGGAGCCGGCGCCGGCCCCGGTGGCGTTGGGGTCCACGGAGATGCCCTGCCCGAGGGTGCCGAGGGCGCGCACGCTGATCGGCTGCGCGGCCTGACCCTCCGCCGGGGCGTCCTGCGGCCGACGCGCTCCCGGTACGGCGACCGGCCCGGGGGCCTCGTCGTCCTCGGAACCGGTACGGGCCGCCGGAACGGGCCAGGCCGGGGTGCCGGGCAATGCCCGTCGCCGCCCGGTCGGATTCGCGGCGGACTCGGCGGACTCGGCGGGCTGCGCGGCGGGGGCTTCGGGTTCGCCGCCGGGCGCCCCCAGCACGCGGCGACCGCGGCGCCCGGCCGGAGTGTCGGCGTCGCCCTCGGCGGGGGCGGCTGCCGGACCGGCCATGGCGGGGGTCTGCGGAGCGGAGGGAGCCGGAGTCGGGCCGGCGGGCAGCGCGAAGCCGCCCTCGGGGGCGATGGGCCGCGCGGGAGCGGGCGTCGGCCCGAGCCCCGTCGCCGGAACGGGACCGCCGGGCTGCGCCGGACCGGCCGGACCCAGCGCCCGGCGTCGCCCGGCGGGGTGCTCGGTCAGCGGAACCGGCGGCACGGCGGGTACGGGCGGGAGCGCCGGCATGGCGGTGCCCTGCGGGGGCACGGGACGCCCGGATCCGCCCTGGCCGCCCAGGCCTTCGGGACCAGTAGGGCCGCCAGGGCCTCCGAGGCCGCCGGGACCGCGGACTCCGCCCGGACCACCGGCGCCGTCGGCCTCCCCGCTGCCGTCACCGGCCCGGCCGCGCCTGCGCCCGGTACCGAGTCCGGCCGGATTCACCGGTGACTGGGCGAGCTCCGGGCCCGCGTCGGGAAGGCCCGCCTCGCCGGCCCGCCGCCGTCCGGAGGGCAGCGCCAGTGCGCCACCGCCCTGGCCGGCCGGCGCGGCTGCCGCACCCGGGGCCTCGTCGTCCAGGAAGGCGTCCACTCCGCGGCGGCCCCGTCGGCCGCCGGAGACCTTGCCGGGGGCGGCGCCCCCGGACGTCCCGGCGCCGTCCGTGGTCGGACCGGCCGGCGGCTCCTCCGGGGGGTCCGGCAGCGTGACCGTCCCGGCACCCGAGCCGAGCGGGAGCTCCAGCACGTACGCCCCGCCGGGCGCGCCCGGCACCTCCACCGTCTGCAGCACGCCTCCGTGCGCGGTCACGATCCCCCGCACGATCGGCTCGTGGACCGGGCTCCCGCCCTCGTACGGCCCGCGCACCTCGATCCGTACGACGTCTCCGCGCTGGGCGGCGGCCACGACGATCGTCGAGTCGCCGTACCCGCTGCCCTGGGCGGTCTTGCCGGTGGCGTCCACTCCGGCGACGTCCGCGACGAGGTGCGCGAGCGCGGTCGCGATCCGGGCGCCGTCCACCTCGGCCTCGATGGTCGGCGCGTGGACGGCGAACTGCACGCGGCCCGGACCGATCAGTTCGACCGCGCCGTCGACGCCCGCCGTCACGACGGTGTTGATCAGGACCTTCTTCTTCGCGAGCCGCGCGCCGCCGGAGTCCAGGCGCTGGAAGCCGAGGACGTTGTCCACCAGCGTGGTCATCCGCGAGTACCCGGCGGCCAGGTGGTGCAGTAGCTGGTTGGCCTCCGGCCACAGCTGTCCCGCGTCGTCGGCGGCCAGGGTCGCCAGCTCACCGCGCAGCTCGTCCAGCGGGCCGCGCAGCGAGTCGCCGAGGACGGCCAGCAGCTGGGCGTGCCGCGCGGCCAGGGCGTCGTAGGGCCGCCGGTCGGTGAAGGTCATGACGGCGCCGACGAGCTGCTCCCCGTCCCGTACGGGAGAGGTCGTCAGGTCGACGGAGACCGGCTGGCCGGCCTTGTTCCACAGCACCTGCCCGCGCACGCGGTGCTTGCGCCCGCTGCGCAGGGTGTCGGCGAGCGGGGACTCCTCGAAGGGGAACGGCGAGCCGTCTGCGCGGGAGTGCTGGACCAGGCCGTGCAGTTCGCGGTTGCCGAGGTCGGTGGCGCGGTAGCCGAGGATCTGGGCGGCGGCCGGATTGACCAGCACGACGCGGCCGTCGGTGTCGGTGCCCACGACGCCCTCGGCGGCGGCGCGCAGGATCATCTCGGTCTGCCGCTGGGAGCGGGCCAGCTCGGCCTCGGTGTCCACGGTCTGCGAGAGGTCCCGGACCACGAGCATCAGCAGCTCGTCGCCGGTGTACGAGGGTTGCGGCTCGCGGTAGGCGTCGCGGCCGTCGAGATGGGCGCTGGTGATCTCTACGGGGAACTCGGAGCCGTCGGTGCGGCGCGCGATCATCCGCTTGGGTTTGGCGCGGCCGCCGTCGTCCTCGCCGGGCCGGCGCATGGAGCCCGGGATCAGCTTGGAGTCGAACTCGGGCAGGAGGTCGAGCACGCCGCGGCCGACGAGTCCCGTGCCGGGACTCTCCATGACCTCGAGGGCGATCGAATTGGCGTTGACGACCGTGCCGTTGGCGTTGACGAGCAACAGCGCGTCCGGAAGGGCGTCGAGTATTGCTGCGAGGCGAGCAGCGCCTCGGGATGGCCTGCTGCTCACGACGAGCTTCCTCCCTGACCACAACTACCGGCAAGTCACGGGAGGAGTCTAAGGCCACAGCCCCGCGGCGGGGCGGCCGATGTACGGTGGATACCGCACATTCCGCGCATCCTCCCAGGTCAGGAACGCCCACTCGGAAGCAGAGGTTCCAACTCGTCCCAGCGGCTGATTTCGCATCCGTTCGTCCGCCGAAACGTGGCGTCCACCTTGCGGCCGTTCCAGGTTCCGGTGATGCGGGCGGTGGCGGGGCCGCCGTGCTGCATGGTGCAGAGCTGCCGCTGGGAGACCGGGGCGAAGGGGTCCTTCCCCTCCTTGGCGAGCTGGTCCAGCCGTGCGCAGGCGCCCGCGGCCTGGGGGTGGTCGCCGCCGACGGGGTCGCATTCGAGCCGGTACTCCCGGTCCAACTGACGGTTCCCGGTGTCGGCCATGGCGATGGTGAGGCGGTCGGGTGGCGCCAGCAGCCCGCTCAGGGGTTCGGGCAGCGGCGGGAGCGGCCCCGCGGCCGCGGCGGCCAGGGCGGAGGTGACGGCGAAGGCGGCGAGACGCAGCATGGGGCACTCCAGGTCGTCCGTACGTCGTACGCCTGACCAACGACGCGGGCCCGCCGACGTTGCGTGCTGCGGCTGCTTTAAGGCTTTGCCCTCCGCCCGTCCCTGCTAGTACCGTGGGAGCGGATTGGTGAGGGGCCCTGCGCCTGTGTCATCATCTGCACGCACCTTCGTACGCGGGGGTGTGCTGGAGGCGTCGCCTAGTCCGGTCTATGGCGCCGCACTGCTAATGCGGTTTGGGGCTTACCCCCCATCGAGGGTTCAAATCCCTCCGCCTCCGCACCTCATCGAAGCCCCGGTCCTGACGGACCGGGGCTTCGATGCGTTCCGGGGCAAACCGCTCCGCTCCGACCTCTGTGCGAACCCATCCGGACGATCTTCATCCGAGGTGTTTGTGCAGGTCAGCATGGGTGGAGCTAATGGATTTCGCGTCCCGGCGAGGTCCATGTATTGTTGTTCTCGCAAGGCCAACGGGGCGCAAAACCCCGAGAAGCCCAAGCACTCGTAGCTTAACGGATAGAGCATCTGACTACGGATCAGAAGGTTGCAGGTTCGAATCCTGCCGAGTGCACGCAGATCAAAGGCCCCCTGGAGATTCTCCAGGGGGCCTTTGACATCAGCGGGTGACATCAACGTGTGAAGCCGGACCGATCAGGCAGCCGGGGACTCTTCCCGGGCGTCACCCTCCTCCTCGCCGGATTCGTCAACGCCGAGTGCGTCGTCCATCCGGTCAGCGGCAGCCCGCAGTGTCGTCTGCATGACGTGTGCGTAGGTGTCCAGGGTCATGGTGATCGTGCTGTGCCCGAGTGTCTCCATGATCGTGCGAGCGTCCACGCCCTGTGCGAGCAGCAGTGAGGCGCAGGTGTGACGCAGGTCGTGCACACGGACCCGGCGGACCTTGGCGTTACCGCACAAGATCGTGAGCATTCGGTTCAGGCTGCGCGGATCGGTGGCGCGGCCTGTCGCCGTCGTGAAGATCAGACCGCTCGGCTGGTGGGCGAGCGGCTGCCACTTATCGCCGGCCACCTTCCGGGCCGTCTCCTGCTGCTCCTGGTGAGCGAGCAGCGCGTCCACGCACCGCTTGGGGAGCGACACGGTACGGATGGAGCGCGCCGTTTTCGGTGTCCCGAAGATCAGCTCTCGCCGGATTCGCTGGAGGTTGCGCCGGACCCTGAGCTGTCCGCCCACCAGGTCGACGTCCGACCAGGTGAGTCCCAGGACTTCTCCACGCCGCAGCCCGGTAGAGATCAGCAGGAGCCACAGCGCGTACAGGCGGTGAGGCCGGGCGGTCTTCAGGAGCATCCGCACCTCTGCCGCGTCCAGGGGGTGCACTTCGTCTCGCTTCACGGTGGGCGTCTCCACGATCCGGGCGACATTGCGCGCCACGAGTTCTTCACGGACTGCCTGCTGGAGCGCCGAGCGGAGCACGGCGTGCACGTACTGGACGGTTCGAGCCGACGGCCGGCGCGCGCAGCAGCGGCTGACCGCGCAGCAGGTTCGGTCCTCCTTGGCGCGAGCGGCATCGGCCCCGCGCATGCAGCAGAGACACCCGGCCTTGAAATCAGCGAGGAACTTGCGGACGTCGGTGGGCGACAGGCGGTTGAGCCGCTTCGTGCCGAGCGCGGGACGGATGTAGAGGCGGGACAGCCCCTCGTAGCTGCTGAGCGTTGCGGGCTTGAGCCGGTTGGGAGCGATGGCCGCGAGCCAGTACGTCAGGTACTCCCCGAAGGCCATCGACGACGTGGCGGCCGGGATGCCCTGGCGCGTCTTGTCTTGCAGCTCGATGAGTTTGTCGCTCACCTCCTCGCGGGTCTTGCCGTAGACGAACTTCCGGACCCGCGTGCCGTCCGGCCGGTAGACGTAGGCGGCCGCCTGGTAGCGGCCGTCCTTGCGCTTCGTGATGGTGCCTTCCCCGTTGGCGCGCCTCTTGGCCATCAGGCAGCCTCCTCAAGCTTGTTGTGGATGTAGGTCTGGAGCGAGACGAGAGGGATGCGCCGTGCGCGGCCCTCGGTGTAGCTGGGCAAGGCTCCGGAGCGCAGCAGGTCGTAGAGCTTGCTGCGGCTGAGCCGAAGGGCCTGCATGGCCTCGGGCACGGTGATGGCTTCATGGGTCGCGGGCAGCGTGAAGCTCAATGCGGGCTCCAGTGGTGTGAGGTGGGGGCGCACCCCCTCTGGCAGGTCCGCTACATCCGCTACGCCGCTACATCGCAGGTCAGCGGGCGTGCTGGTGTAGCGGAAGGGTGCGATGTAGCGGCTACATCCCGTTTCACGACGTCCTCGGGCGGGGCCGGAAAGGCGTGTCGGGCTGCTCTGGGAGAGCCCTGTGACAGTTGGGGGTGTAGCCGCTACATGTGGGGTTGCCGCTACGCGAGCACCGGCTGTGAGCTGGGCTGTAGCGGCGTAGCGGATGTAGCGCTGTTCTGCGGCGGCGGGCAGTAGCGGGTCCACGCGTCTTCGAGGTCCACGGCGTAGTAGCCCTTGAGGATGCCGCCGGCGGTGCGGATGTTGCGGGAGACGATCGGCTCGTCCGTGCCGGTCCGGTACTCCTTGAGCATCTTCGACAGGCGGCGGGAGTCGAGGGGCTTGCCGTCCATGTCGGCCCAGGGGGCGTCTTCGAGGGCGTTGAGCCTGTCGAGGACGGCGATGGTGGGCAGCTTGTCGAGCCCGATCAGGACGTGGTCGCGCAGGTCGGTGAGCAGCCGGATCCCGAGTGATGCCTTGTCGTTGGTCTGGGAGGACTTGATCAGTTCGACGCAGGCGGCGCGGGCCCGCTCGGGCCAGTTGCCTCCGGCCGCATCGGCGACGGCGAGGAGGGGTTCCCAGACGTCGGCGGGGCGGTCGGCAACGCCTTCGGGCATGGCGGGCCACGCGCCCTTGACCTGGTCGCGGACCTGGTCGGCCCAGGCGGCGAGGCGGTCGCGGATGGCGTTGCCCTGCGGTTCGTGGGTGCCGAGCCGGTAGGGCTCGACCTTTTCGTTGGGGGCGCGGCGCCGCATGCGGATGATGACGGAGCGGTCCAGGATCGTGTCGGGCAGGCCGCCGAGGCCGGCCATGGCCACGGCGCAGTAGGACGGGAAGCCCTGCACGGACTGGTTGGCGCCGTCGCCCACGCACCGGTACATCAGCCGCCCTCGCCGGTGTCCGGCGTTCAGGAAGCCTCGGAGCTGTTCGTTCTCTCCGGCCTTGGGGCCGAACACGGTGTCGATCTCGTCGTAGAGGATCGTGGGCCGTTCCCCCTCGACACCGGCCACGGACCGGAAGAGCGCGGAGGGCGAGGCGTCCACGGCGGCCATCTTGTTGGGCACGAGCGTCTCCATGATCTCCAGCGCCCGCGACTTTCCGGAGCCGGGTTCCGGGGAGAGGAACGCGATGCGGGGGGTGGAGTCGAACGCGTCGAGCAGGTGGGCGTGCGCGTCCCACAGCGCGACAGCGACGTAGGCCCCCTCGCGGGGGAAGATGTTGAACCGGCGGTGGAAGGCCTCCACCTCGTCCAGCAGCGCGGCCCCGTCGATGGATGCGGCCTGGGGCTTGTGGTCGCTCATCAGGCGGCCTTCCCTTCCTGGGATACGAGCAGCGGGCAGAGGGTCCGGTGCTGGACGTGGTCGTCGATCAGGGCAAGCGCCCGGATCTGTCCTGCGGCGAACAGATCCCGGCCGCACTGGCACCACGAGCGCACGGACGGGGTGACGCCACGTCCGGGGGCGACGATATGGAGCCAGGCGACGGGCCGGCGTCCGTCGTCACTGTGGGGGCTAGGGCGAACAGATGAAGGGACGCCTTCGGCGACGACCTTCGGCGCGCCACTGCCGTCGGGGGCGGAGGCTGGTTCGGCGGGGCTGGTGCCGGCAGGGGTGGGGGTGGGGCCTTCCAAGGGGGGATGGGGGTGGGTGGTCATGCCGTCTCCCGGGCGCGGACCGTGCGGGCGGAGCTGTCGAGGGCACTGCGGATCGTGGCGCGGCACTCGGCCACGGTGAGTCCGCGGTTTTCCCCCGCCGCTTGGAAGGCCTCCTCGACCTCCTCGCGGGGGAGGTCGCCCCACGCGACGAAGCGCCCCACCTTGAAGGCGCTGCGGTTAAGCGTGTTGTTCGCCTGCTTCGCGGGCGCCCGGCGGACCATGTCGCATTCGGCGTCCAGCGCCGCGCGGGCCGCGGTGCCAGTGCGGACCGCTCCCGGCATCCGGATGCAGAGCGGGCGCGGCGCCGGGGGCTGAAGGAGGGTCAGGACCCAGGCGGGGAGTTCGGCCGGCGGGGAGTCGTCGGTGATCTCGTAGGTACCGGCCGCTGTGGTGCTGCCGGGGGCGACGACGTATCCGCCGTGGGCGCGGGTGTCGATGAGCGGGGCCAGTTTGCCCGCCGTGTTCCCGAGGCGGACGCCGTCGGGGGCGGTGAAGTACAGGTGGATCCCGCCGGAGGGAGTCCGGACGGTGAGGGTGGTCGGGACGGGCTGCCCGGCGCGCTCGGAGAGCGCCAACAGGTTGTCCGCGCCGCCAGGCGCGTCCTGACTGCTGTTCGCCTTGGGCATGTCGAGGTCGACCACGATCAGCCCGGCGGGGCCGGTGGCCAGGCCGATGTTGTACGGCTTGTGGCTCCAGCAGCGGACGATGGCGGTCTGGTCGGTGGTGGCGCGCTGCTCCCACTTCACGTGCCCGCCCGCGCATACGCCGGTTTCGGGGCAGCTCGCCTGGCGGTGCAGGGCGGGGGTCTTCGTCCCGGGGCGGAGCGGGAAGAGCGGCCAGCCTCGGCCGGCAATGGCTAGGGCGGCGTCCAGGAGTAACGGCCGCTGGCCGTTGTGGTCTCGCCGAATGTCGGTGAGTTGGGTCATGCTGGTGACCTCCACAGGTCTTTTGATGGGTTGTGGATGAGGGCGGCCCCGCTTCATTGGCGTGAGAGGGGGCCGCCTTCGTTGTGTCCGGGGCGGGGCTACTGGCCGGCGGTGGTGTCGGCCATGTCGTCGAGTTGCAAGAGGAGCTGGCCGAGCTGTCGGCGGGTGATGTTCCGTCGATACGGCTCGTCGAGGTCGTCCCAGTCGAGTTCGACGGCGACCAGCTCGGAGGCGTAGTCGTCCTCGGGCATGCGGTGCTCCTTGGTCAGCGGTTGTTGAGGGTGCCGGTGGCGCGGCCGAACATGCCGGTGGCGGTGATGTTCTGGGTGACGTGCTGCACCGGCGCCTTGTCCCGCCCGCCCATTCCGCGTCCGGTGCGGAGGAGGAGGGGCGCGAGGGTGCCGGCGGCAATGAGGGCGATAGCGGCCCAGAGGGCTTCGGTCATGGCGATCAGTCCCGGGGCGGCGTAGGAGATCCCGAACCCGGCCGCTGCGATCCCACCGCCGACGGTCGGGGCGAGCAGGGCGGTGGTCTTGGCCCACGCCGGGATCGGCTGCACGGCCGGGGCGGGCGTGAGGGGCTGGGGGTGGGTGTAGGCGAGGGTCCGGTAGCCGTTCGGCAGGGTCACCATCTCGACCCCGGGCGGGAGTTCGGCGGACAGCATCACCGGCTGCTGTACGGCCGTCGGGTAGTAGATCGGGTCGCCGTAGCGGGCGGGCTCGGTGGGGCTCGCGGTCGTGTGCTCATAGGGCATTGCAGGCTCCTGGACGCGGTGCGGGCGGCCCCTTTGGTGGTGGGGCCGCCCGCGTGGGTGGTCGCTCTGCGTGGTCTCCAGTGGGTGGCTACTGGGTAGTGGGTAGTGGGGTCCCCAGTAGAAAGGCCTGTTTGAGGCCGGTGGGGGCGCTAGTGGGGTGTTCTAGTGGGTAGTGGGGTGTGCCCCACTACCCACTACCCAGTAGCTTTCTGTGATCGTGTTCAGGCGTGGTCGGGGTGGACGTAGACGGAGTGCGGTCCGTTGTCTCGGTAGACGAGCTCGCCGCGCTCGGCGGCGGCGCGCAGGGCGGCGCGGACGGTCTTGCGGTCCTTGCCGACGAGGTCTGCAACGGCGGCCGGCTTCATGCCGTCGGCCCCTGCGGCGTAGATCGCGGTGATCGCGTCCGCGAGCCATCCCGGTCCGGTCTCCCGCGCGCTGTCCTCGCGGTGGGCGGACAGGTTCAGTCCCGGCCGCGGCTGTTCCGTCGGCTCGGTCGGTTCGGGTGCGGTGGCGAACTGGGCATCGATCTCCCGTCGGAACTGCTCGGCGAGCGCGTCCTCATCCACGGCAGCCGGTGCCGTCGGGGTGGTGCGGTGGGCGGAGAGGTTCAGTCCCCCGCCCGCCGGTGCGGTCCCGCCCGGGGCCGGGGTGGTCTTGTCGGGGTGGGTGTGCTGGTGTTCGGTGATCCAGGCGGTGCGGTTGGTGTCCCAGCGGCGGGCGTAGTCAGGGCCGGCAGCCTGGGCGGAGACGGCGTCGAGGTAGGGGTGCCGGTCCGAGGTCGCGTGGACGATGTCGCGGATCTGGTTGGGCAGGATCCGCCACGTCCCGAACAGGGCAGCCGGGGATTCGGGCGTGCCCATGAACCCGGTGCCCTTGTGGGGGGCCTGTTCGATCCGCAGCCCGGTCCCGCCGGGGAACAGCTTGGCCAGGTCCATGCCCTCCGTTGCACCGCCGGTGAGGGCGACGCGGGTCTTGGCCTCGCGGCGGATCATCATGTCCCCGAGCACCGCCCCGGTGGCGCCGAGGGCGGTCAGGACGGTCCGGATCCCCATTGCGCGGAGCATCCGGATCACTTCCATGATCTTCCTGGCGAGCTTGCGGGTCTCCGGGTCCCGGCTGATCAGGACCTCCGCGCCCTCGTCGATCAGGAGCATGATCTGCGGGATCTCGTGGCTGATCGGCAGAAGGTCGGTGTTCGCCTTGGCCATGAGGTCCTGGTAGGCCCGCTTGCGGTAGTTGCCGACCCGCAGGGCCGCGTCCAGCATCAGGTGGGCTTCCTCGTGGCTGGCGGCGAGCCAGTCGATCCCCGGCCTCACCGCCTTCTCGTTGCCGTCGGTCGGTTCCATCGCGGGGCGGATCCACGGCAGGCCGGCGGATCCGGCGTTGAGGTCGATGACCCAGGTCAGGATGTCCTCGGCGCGGGCGAACCCGGCCAGGATCACGTGGACCATGTTCGTCTTGCCCGATCCCGTCGGCCCGATTACGAGTGCGCACTGCTCGCGCAGGTAGGCGCAGATCTCTTCGGCGTTGGTGCGGTAGCCCCACGGGATCCCTGTGTGGATCGACAGGGCGCTGTACTCGGAGGGGTAGGGGACTTCGGCGGCCAGCACGTTGACCGTGGTCACGTCGATCAGCACGCGGCCTTGGTCGATGCCCGGGGAGGCGGCGGCGGTGCAGCCGTGCGGCAGCCGGGCATCCGCCGAGAGGCGGGCGTTCTCGCGGGCGATGCGGTCGTAGGTGGTTCCTCCCGGCGGGAGTTCGGCGTCGATGGTGAACCCGGTGTTCGTGGGCCACATCTCCACCGCGACCACCCGCAGCGTGATTCCGCAGACCCGCTGGACCCGGTCCACCCACTCCGCGGCGATCGCCCGCCGCCCGGCGGACAGTTCCCGGGCGACCTGCCGCTCTGCGGCGGCAATGGCCTCCAGCTCACGGGCCTCCTCGTACAGCCCGACGGAGCGAGCGGCGGCGCCCATGCCGACGCCGATCACGGCGAGGGAGCCCAGCGCACTCCAGGTGAGGGGGTTGGTGGCCAGCGCCCAGGTGGTCCAGCCGGAGCCGAGGAGCCACGACGCGGCGCGGGCGCCGATGGTGCGTGCGGCGAGCTTCTGGCGTAGGCCGGTGGCGGTGTGCCCGATCGCGCCGGCGACGCCGACCGCGAGGGCCCAGGTGGGCGGCATGTGGGCGAGGGTGCCGACGGTGGCGACCGCGTAGGCGCCGGTGGTGGCGGACAGGGCGCCGGTGATGGGGCCGTGTCCGGCGGCCCAGTCCAGGGCCAGGCCTTCGTGCTTGATGGTGGATGCGCTCATCTCAGACGTTCCAGCCCTTCTCGGCGTCGGGACCGTTGCGGGGGTCCTCGTGGCGGGCGATGTCCTGCTCGTGGGCCTGCCGGAACGCGGGCCCCAGGTCTTCGGCGACGGCCGTGGCGCTGTTGAGGGCGCCGTAGATGTCGGAGAAGCCGTCCGCGATGGACTTCTCCAGCGGGAACTCCGAGTCGGAGCGCTCCGCGAGGATCTGCATGATGTTCGCGATCGAGGCGAGGGCCTCGGGCAGGCCTTCGACCATGGCGAGGATCTCCATGGCGCTCTCGGGCTCGTAGGACTGGGCGGCCTGCTCCATCTCGGCGGCCAGCTCCTCGAACCGGAACCCGGAAACGTTGCTCACGGCTACTCCTTGACGGGTGGGAGGTGCGGGAACGTGCGTGGTGGGACGGGCGGCCCGGTCCCCGATCGTGTCGCTGTCGGTGTCCTGGTCGCGTTCGGCGTCCGCCTGTTCTATGGCGGCCCGCTCGTCGTCTTCGAGCTGGTTGTGGATGTCTGTGTCCCGGTCCTCACGCTCGGCGCGGGCTCGCCCGAGGAGGAACCGGTAGAGGCGCCGGCCGGGGTTCTGGAGCCAGGCCCAGCCGAGCTTGCGCCCGAGCCGGGTGGTGACCATCCCGAGCGCGCCCAGCAGTCCGCCGAGGACGGCGGCGACCGCGCGGCGGGCCTGGAATCGTGCGGCGGAGCGGCGCAGGGACTTCCTCGCGGCCTTCTGGGCGGGGGCTTTGAGCTGCGCGGTCCGCTTGCGGTGCGCGGCCCCCCGAGCTCCCTGCCGGCCTGCGGCTACCGTTCGGCCGGCGCTGCGGTCCCGGGCCTTGCGCCCGGCGGCGACGGCCCTATCCCGGACCGCGGCCGCCTTGCCCATCGTCCTGGCCAGCGTGCGGGCCGCCGGGCCGCGGGCCTTCCCGCCTCGGGTGTCGCCACCCGCGCCGCTGGCGGTGCGGTGCTTGGGTGGGGCGGAGTTGCGGGTGGCGGCCTTGGCGGCCCGCCGGGTGTCGGCGACCTGCCGGCGGGCCTGCACCGCAGCCGTACGGGCCGCGGCCCGCGTTGGCGTCTGGGCCTTGGCCTGCTGACGCAGCGCCTGCACCTGCCCCGCCCGCCCACCGGCCAGACCGCCCGCGGCGTGCGCCGCGCGCTGCCGGGCCGACGGCTTGCCGTCTTTCCCAGCCGAGCCGGATCGGCGTCCTCCAGGACCCCCGGCCGTGTGGTACCGGGCGTGCCCACCGGACGCCTTGCGGGATCCGGCCCCGCCCCGGCCGACCGAGCGGGATCCGCTCTGCGGCTGGGACGGGACACGACCCACGAGACCACGCCCCCCGATCCCGCTCGTATCGCGGCCGGCGGCCGGGGCGGACTTGCCGTTCGGGGCCTTCTTCTTCGCTTTGATGGTGCGTTGGCGAGCGGCGGCGACGCCGAGGACGGCGGCCCCGGTCATCGCCACGACCGCGGCGACGGGCCCACCGGCCAGGGCGGCCGTGGCCAGCAGGCCGGCGGCGGTGTTCGTGCCGGACAGGGAGAGCGGCACCACGGGGAAGCCCCCCGCGGTGTGCTCCACCTGCTTCGCCTCCGCCGTTGTACCGGCGTCGGGCGCGGCAAGGGTGGGGGTGGGTTCTTGGGGCGGAGCCTGCGGTTCGGTGACGGTGTCGGTCATGCTGAACGTGCTCCTTCAGGGGAGAAGAGGGCCCGGCCGGCGCTGTAGGAGGCATGCGGCCGGGCCCTTGCGGACGTTTCAGGCGACGCGCTGTTCATCGGGGTGTGCACACGGGACGCACATGCCGAGCGAGGACGGGATCACGTACCCGGCGTCCATGTGGCAGGCCGGGCACCGGCGGCGGGCAGCATTCGCCTTGGCGAGTGCGGCGGCCCGCTTGGGCGTCATCGGCCGGACCGGCTTCGCCAGGTCGACCAGGTAGAGGTAGGCGACGAGCGGTCCGCGCCGGCGGCGGGGGCGCTCCAGCTGTGCGACGACGTCCTGACCACCAGGGCGGAGTCCGACCGCGCGGAGTTGGCGGCGGGTGGCAAGCCCGTCAGGGGCCAGCCGCCACCGGTAGACGGGGAGGGTGCTCATCGGCCGAGGGCCGGAGCGTTGGCGGTGGTGGCGTCGCGGTATTCCTGGTAGCGGGCGGAGGCCCAGCCGACGGACCAGCCCGACAGCTCGGCCGCGACCCTCACCGGCACCCCGGCCGCGAACGCGGCGGCCACGATGGCGCGGGCCCGCTCCTCCGGCAGCTTCTCCGGCGGAGGGCCGGCGGCCAGGAGGGCGGCGCGTTCACGCTCCATCCGCTCCTGTTCACGGACCCCTTCACGGCGTTCACGCTCGGCCTGCTCCTGGGCCTTCAACTCGCGCTGCTGCACTGCCTGGCGCTCAAGGCGTTCACGCTCGGCCTGCTGTTGTTCGCGCTCGCGTTCACGGCGTTCACGGGCTTCGCGCTCAGCAGCTGCGGCAGCCTCGGCGCGCTCTCGCTCCTCGCGGCGAATGCGGTCCTGCCTGTCGGCTTCCTCGCGGATCAGCCGGGCCTCGTGTTCACGCTGTTCATGGGCCAAAGCCGCCTCATGCTCATGGCGTTCACGCACCCGCTGCTGCCGAGCCTCCTCCCGAGCCTCGGCCGCCTCCTCCCGCGCCCGCCGCTCTGCGCGGTCGCGCTCTTCGAGCCCGCGCACGGCGGCGGTGATGGCCCGCCGGTAGGCGAGTCCGGCTTCAGCGGTGACGATCAGGAGGAGCGGTGCGACGGAGTGGATCGCGACCCCGACCAGGTCCCCAGCCAGCGCGGACGCGCCGATGTTCAGGGCCAGGGTCATGGCGCCCGTCATCCACCGCAGCGCCACCGGCCACGGCCCGCCGTGCCCGCCGAGACGGGCCAGGACGGAGTCGAGGCGGACCACGATGACGACCGCCGCGTCCACGACGAGGGGCAGGATCGGGGCCGTCCACCGCCATGCCTCCGGCGTGTGGTCGGCCATGAGCGGGGTGACGGTGAGGACGGAGTAGAGCATGGCCCCACCGACGATCAGCCACGTTCCGACCGACAGGGCCCGCTCGGATGAACGGATCTGAACATCCTTCACGGCGTGACCTCCGCCCATGAACGCTCCCCGTCGGACACCGGGATCCTGGCGTAGCCGATCAGCCGCACGCGCCCGCCGGAGTAGCTGGTCTCGGCCTTCAGCACGCGAGTGCGACCACCGCCCTGAACACCGTGAGAGACGTTCCGGGAGGGAATCCTCAGCGCCTCGCACCACGTCTCGAACCCGTCGAGGTCGTCGTGGAACGACAGCTCCAGAAGGTTCGGGTAGACCGTGGACACCGACACGCACGGCGCCGGCAGGTGCCGGAATTCGTCGGCGAAGATGCGCAGCGCCATCAATGGCGAGCCCAGGGCAGAGAGGGGGATCGGAGTGGTCATGCGGCACCGCCCGGCACGCTCGTGGTGGCCGCGGCGGCGGCCTGGTTCAGCAGTACCCGGCGGATGGCCAGCTTCTTGCGGCGGGCCCGGCGGATCCGCCGCTCGTCCAGCTCGGACGGCGTCCGGTCCAGAACCGCGATCTCCGCGTCGAGCAGGTCGACGTCCGCCAGGATCAGCGGCATCTCCCACTCGATCGCGTCCAGCTCCGCAGCCGACGGCTCCAAACCGTCCGACCACGGGGTAACAACGTCGTGAAGTGCAGCGATGGACTTCATGGGTCTTGCTCCTTCTGAGGAGGAACGGGACTCAGCAGCCCCCGGCGTTCCAGCGCCGGAGGCTGCCCGTCGATTGAGGAGACCTCTCGAATTGCACGAGCGGCCACGGCTCCCTGGCATCCGGGGATGCCAGGGACCGTGGGTACTGGTGCTCCCCGCGGCCAACCCTGGCCGCGGGGGTGTTCGTTCACTCGGACCCATCGACCACCCGTGAACAGGTGGCTGGGTCGGCACTCTTTTCAGTTCTCAAACAGCGATCGCTCCCAGCCCGTCGGCGAGCGACGAAGTCGCCTTCCCGGTACTTCCGGCTGGTGCAGCCACACGAGAACAGCGCACTTCAGGGCACACTTGCCCCTGCTGCACTGCTTGCTCAACTTGTTGGTACAAGCTGATGCAGTGATGTTGCACCCACGGACAGTGAGTCGTCAAGGGATTGGGGCCCACATGTACCAACAAGTTGAGCGAGTGCGTCATGATGGGCAGATGAACAAGCAGCCGAAGTACCGGCAGGTTGCCGACGCGCTCCGTCGGGAGATCGACAACGGCATCTACCCGCCGGGATCTCGTTTGCCGTCTGAGAGTGAACTCTCAGCCCGCTTTGACGCGTCACGGAACACCGTGCGGTCGGGGCTGAACCAGCTGGTCAGCGAAGGGTTGATCTCGTCCAGCCAAGGTCTTGGGTACGAGGTTCGCAAGCACGAGGTGTTCAAGTTGAACGCGTCGCGCTTCGAGAATCTGACCTTCGAGCAGAACGGCGACGCCTACAACACGGACGTCACCAACGCCGGACGCCGACCGAGCCAGACGTTCCGGGTGGAGATGACGCCAGCCACTCAGTACGTCGCCGAGCGACTGACCGTGGATGCCAGCTCGACGACGGTTCTCCGCTTCTGCCATCGGTTCGTGGATGACGTGCCGTGGTCGACGCAGGCGACGTACTACCCGGATTGGCTCGCAAAGGAGGCGCCGCGGCTCGCCGAGCCGGGCGATATCGCAGAGGGTACGACGCGCTATCTCGCTGCTGCCGGCATCGAGCAGATCGGGTACTTCGACGAGATCGCCACCCGGATGCCGACGCCCGATGAGGCCCGGCTCCTGGACATGGGAGCCGGCATTCCCGTGCTGCTCTGGACCCGCACGGGCTACTCGGACGAGCGACCCATTCGGTGCACGATCACTACCTTCCGGGGTGACCTCAACCGGATGAACTATGAGATCGGTGACCTGTCCGCCCGGCCCGGGAGCGAGCCGAAGTGATCATCGAAAGCGCGACGGCCGCAGACGTGGCCAAGCTCCTGGCCTTTCGCGAGGAGGCAGCAGCCTGGCTGAGCGAGCTTGGCTCCGATCAGTGGCGCCGCCCGTACCCGGCGGACCGGCTCATGGCCACGATCGAGGCCGGGAGGGTCTTCATGGTTCGCGACGGAGGTGTCACCGCCGCGACGATCACCCTGACGCCTGATGTCGAGGAGGGGTTGTGGTCACGCGAGGAGCTGGCCGAGCCGTCAATGTTCGTGAACAAATTGACGGTTGCTAGGAGCCACGCGGGCTGCGACCTCGGTGGACGGCTGCTCGATTGGGCGGGCGCCCGTGCCCATCGCGCGGGTGCAATTTGGCTTCGCCTAGACGCCTGGACGACGAATCCTCGACTCCAGGACTACTACCTTCGACATGGCTTCACGCACGTTCGCACGGTCACTGAAGGTGGAGCAGTAAATGGCGGCCCCCGGGTCTCCGGATGGCTAGCTCAGCGCCCCGCAGGACCGGCGGGACAGCTCGATCTTGAGGACATCACTATGCCGCCGACAGCAATTTGATTGCGACCGGATCGGCCGCTAGGGCAATTGCTTGATCGAAGGCAGTTCTTCCAAGTCGAGAAACGTGCAATGGAAGTACGGTTTTTCCTCGTATCCCATGGCGATGTAGACAGTTTGCACGGTTTTCCAGTTATTTCCGAACGCGTCACGGTAGTTGATCTCGACGTGGCCGTCGGCGGACTTCAGTTGGGCCTCAGTGTCCATGTAGGCGAAGGCTGGGATCTGGGGGATGTGAGCTGAACTGCCTGGTGGCAGGTTCGAAGGTACGGCCGGCAGCGTGTTGGTCGCCGTGTGGTACCTGGGCTCCTCTCCCTTGCGTGCGTCGATTGCGAAGCTTTCAGATTTAAGGTGTACAGTTCGGGCAACCCAGGTAATTCGAATGTCGAATGCCGTGCCTTGGCCGTGATTGATGAGGCTACCCACGCTCACCGGGAAGTTTGCTTCGATTAGGCGATTAACCAAAGCGTCCCCTGGGGTAGCGGCGAATACTTCCTTTACTGATTCTGGCGAAAAGCATCCGATTCTGTGATTGAATTCGCTTCGGTTTACGTCGATTCGATATCCGCCGCGCTCGAATGCGAGGACCGGAAGTACGCGAATCAATCGGTCCGCGCGAACTTCTTTCCGCGTCTTGACAGACACGTAAAGGGCTGCGCCGACGCCGGCAAGACTTCCAACCGAAGTGATGACTGGAGCAACTTCGGTGATCCAGGACATGGCCCCCCCTGATCCGCTGGTGACCGTCAGGATGCCAGCGCCGGATCTCGTTTGTGATGCCTTCGCAGCGGTTGGCGGCAAGCAGTAGCACCACGCGGGGTGACATCAGTAGCTGACATCAACGTCGGCGCACGCCGGCGGACACCCAGGGATGTCACGTATCGCGCAGACGTGGTGTCACGTCACGTGTTGCTAGGCCCGAACGGGACCTAGTTGGGGGTGCACCCGCCTACGGATCAGAAGGTTGCAGGTTCGAATCCTGCCGAGTGCACAGCAAGACGAAGGCCCCCGGGAGAAATCCCGGGGGCCTTCGTCGTATGTCCTGTGCATGTCCTGTCGGGGTGTCTCCTCCTTGATGGGGAGGGGGTCCCCCGGAGGTATTCAGGGGTGGGATGGCTCTGGCGGGGGACGCCGACCACCCGTCGGCCTCGGTACGGTTTTCGAAGATCGTCCGAAGCTGAAAACGGGGGCACTCATGGGACTGTTCGGGAATGCGCACACCGTCGACCCCGTGTCGGCGCAGCGGGACTACGCGCGACTGCTGGGGCAGGGGGAGCAGGTGCACGCCGCCTTCCTGTTGATCCGGGATACGATCCTGTTCACCGACAGGCGGCTGGTGCTCGTCGACAAGCAGGGGCTCACGGGGAAGAAGGTGGAGTACCACTCCGTCCCCTACCGGAGCATCACCCACTTCTCCGTGGAGACCGCCGGCCACTTCGATCTCGACGCCGAGCTCAAGATCTGGATATCCGGGAGCTCGACGCCGATCGAGAAGACCTTCACCAAGGGTGTCGACATCTATGAGGTGCAGGCGATCCTGACGCAGTTCGTCGCTCGGTAGCGGGAGGCGGCGGGAGCTGGAGGGCCCGGGGGAGGCCGGTCACCGACATCACCAGGGAGTGAGGCTTTACCGAATTCTGTTCGGTCTGAGGGCGCGATTGCAGGATCAGGTACCGTCTCCGCAAGGGTCGACAGGCCCAAGAGGGGAAGATGCGTGGACGACATCGACCGTGCGCTCGTCCTGCGCCTCCAACAGGACGCCGGCCAGTCGTACGCCGCTCTCGGCACGGCCGTCGGCCTCTCGGCGGGGGCCACCCACGAGCGCGTACGCAAACTGCGGGAGCGCGGGGTGATCCGGCGGACCACCATCGACGTCGACCCGGCGGCCGTCGGCAGTGGGGTCCTCGCCTACGTGATGGTCGACTCCAACGCCTGGATGGGCGAGTCCGGCGCCGACTTCGCCGCGATCCCCGAGATCCAGGAGGCGCACGTCATCGCGGGCAGTTCCTCCGTGCTGGTCAAGGTGCGCACGGCCTCGACCGAGCAGCTGCAGGACGTCCTGCGCCGCCTCTACGCCATCGAGGGAGTCAGCGGCACGCACGCCACGGTCGTGCTGAACACCTTCTTCGAACGGCCGCTCCCGCTGTGACGTGGTGGTGCACCGGGGTCCGGTGGAAGGACGGCCGACCGGCCATCGGGTGGTACGGCGAGGGGCGTGGCGAGCGGACGAGCGTGCCGGTGTACGGGCAGCGGCTGGCCTTCGCGGCGAGCGGGGAGCGGCACTGTCTCGGTGTGCGGCGGGCCGGGAGGCGGACGCCCTGTCCGACTGCGGCCCTCGTGCCCGGCCGTGCGGGGAACGCGCAGTGCCCCGAATGCGCCCGCCTCGACAGGTCGTTCTCCGTGGCGGCCGACACCAACGCCGCCGATCCGCGCACCTACCGGGTCTACCTGGCCTGGTTCGGGCCCGGCTTGGTCAAGGTCGGGATCACCGCCGAGGAGCGCGGCTCCGCCCGGCTGCTGGAGCAGGGCGCGGTGGCGTGGGCCTGGCTGGGCCGGGGACCTTTGATGGCGACCCGGCGCACCGAGGAGCTGCTGCGGGCGGCCCTCGGGGTGCCGGACCGGATCGCGTACGCCCGCAAGCGCGCCGTACGGGCCCGGCTGCCGCACGGGCCGGACCGGGCCCGGGAGGTGGCCGAACTGCACGCGCGGGCGGCGGCGCTGCCCGGATGGCCGGAGTCACTGGAGCGGGTGGGGTGCGAAGTCGTCGACCACGCGGGGGCGTTCGGGCTGGACGGGTTGCCGGCGCCCGCGCGGGTGCTCACCGAGATGGTTCCCGGCGGGGCCGTCGTGGGGCGGCTGGTGGGCGCGGCCGGTCCCGATCTGCACCTCGAGGACGGGCTCGTCGTGGACACCCGGCTGTTGGCCGGCTGGGAGCTCACCGCGCCGGGGGACGGGGCGGTGACATCGGTCCCGGTGACGGAGATCGCGTCGGCCGCCGGGCCGCCCGCCGAGCAGGGCGGGCTGTTCTGAGGCCTCCCGCCGGCCCGGGTTCGCCCCCCGGTCAGCCCCCGGTCAGGGGCGGGCGGCCAAGGTCAAAACTTGGATCCCGTTGGCCTCCGGGAGCCGTTTGCGGTGGACACGCCAGGAGGGTCCACGGAGGGTGGAGGGCATGAGCATTCAGCCGGTACCGGCCTTCGAACCGCCTTACGTCATGGCCGTTTTCAGCAATGTCCGCACGGACGACGCCAGCGGATATCCCGAGACGCTCGCCCGGATGGAGGAGATGGTCGCGACCAATCCCGGATACCTCGGGTACGAGTCCGCCCGCACCCCCGGCGGTCTCGGTATCACCGTGGCCTACTTCCGGGACCACGCGTCCCTCACCGCGTGGCGGGAGGACGTGGAGCACCGGGCGGCCATCAAGCAGGGCCGCGCCGACTGGTACGAGAGCTACACCCTGCACGTCGCGACGGTCGAGCGGAGCCACGGCTTTGTCCGCAACGGCTGAGGCGGTCCGCGCCTTTCGGGAGCGCCTCGGGCTGCCCGGACTGGTCGACGTCCACACGCACTTCATGCCCGAGCGGGTCCTGGACAAGGTCTGGCAGTACTTCGACGCGGTCGGCCCGCTGACCGGCGTGGAATGGCCCATCACCTACCGGCACGAGGAAGAGCAGCGGGTCGCGCTGCTGCGGGAGTTCGGGGTCCGGGCCTTCACGGCCATGCTCTACCCGCACAAGCCGGAGATGGCCGCCTGGCTCAACGCCTGGTCCGCCGGTTTCGCCGCCCGCACCCCCGACTGCCTGCACACCGCGACCTTCTTCCCGGAGGAGGGCGTCGCGGCGTACGTCCGCCAGGCCGTCGACTCAGGGGCCCGGATCTTCAAGGCACACCTCCAGGTCGGCGGCTACGACCCCAACGACGACCGGCTGGATCCGGTGTGGGGTCTGCTCGCCGAGGCCGGCATCCCGATCGTGATCCACTGCGGCTCGGGTCCCGTGCCGGGCAAGTACACCGGACCCGAGCCGGTCGGCCGGCTGCTGGCCCGCCACCCACGGCTGCCGCTGGTCATCGCCCACATGGGGATGCCCGAGTACGCCGACTTCCTCGACCTCGCCGACAGGTACCCGGAGGTGCGCCTGGACACCACGATGGCCTTCACCGACTTCTCGGAGCGGATCAGCGCCTTCCCGCCCGGCGACCTGGGCCGGCTCGTCGATCTCGGCGACCGGATCCTGCTCGGCACCGACTTCCCGAACATCCCCTACCCCTACGAGCACCAGCTCGTGGCCCTCGAACGGCTCGGCCTCGGTGACGACTGGCTCCGGGCGGTCTGCCACGACAACGGCGTTCGGCTCTTCCGACTGGACGGCTGAGGGCTGAGGGCCCGTTCCGCGGTGGCGGCCCGGCCCTCTTCCGTTTCTCAGGAAATTCACAGGCAGGGACAAGATCGCTCTCAGAGGTCCCGGCCAGCGTGGTCGGTATGACTGCGACGACCACCTCCCACGCGTCCACGTCCACCAGCAACCCCACGGCCCTCGTGCGGCCCGACGGCGGACCCTGCCGGGTGCTCGTCGTCGACGACGAGGCCTCGCTCTCCGAGCTGCTGTCCATGGCCCTGCGGTACGAGGGCTGCGAGGTCCGCAGCGCCGGCGACGGTGCCGGTGCGGTCCGGGCGGCGCGGGAGTTCCGGCCCGACGTGGTGGTCCTCGACATCATGCTCCCCGACATGGACGGTCTCGCCGTGCTCGGGCGGCTGCGCCGGGAGATCCCCCAGGTCCCCGTGCTGTTCCTGACCGCCCGCGACTCCGTGGAGGACCGGATCGCCGGCCTCACGGCGGGCGGCGACGACTACGTCACCAAGCCCTTCAGCCTGGAGGAGGTCGTGGCCCGGCTGCGCGGCCTGGTCCGGCGCTCGGGCGCGGCGCAGGCCGCACGCGGCGGCTCGGTGCTGGCCGTCGGCGACCTGCGGCTCGACGAGGACAGCCACGAGGTGGTGCGGGGCGGCCGGGAGATCCACCTGACCGCCACCGAGTTCGAGCTGCTGCGCTACCTGATGCGCAACCCGCGTCGGGTGCTGAGCAAGGCGCAGATCCTGGACCGGGTGTGGTCGTACGACTTCGGCGGCCAGGCCAATGTGGTCGAGCTCTACATCTCCTACCTGCGCCGGAAGCTGGAGAGCGGTCCCGGCCTGGCTCCGATGATCCACACCCGGCGCGGCGCCGGATACCTGATCAAGCCGGCCGAGTAGTGGGCTTCCGCCTCGGCCGCCCTTCCCGCAGGCCGCGGCGACCGCGTCTCCGCCGGCCCTGGTCGCTGCGGACCCGGCTCGTCGTCTCGGCCGTGGCGCTGATCGCCGTGGTGGGGGCGGCCATCGGGACCGTCACCACCCTCGCCCTGCGCTCGTACCTGGTCAACGAGCTCGACGACCAGCTGAAAACCTCCGTCAGGTTGGCCGCCCGGGGGCCCATCGGGAAGCCGTCCTGGCAGAGCAGCGTCGGCTTCGTCACGGCCCCCGGCAGCCCGCTGAACGCCACCGGGGTACGTCTGGACCCCGACGGCAGCGTGCTCGGGACCGCCCGCAACGTCCGTGTCGAGGGCGTGCCCGACGAGGTGCCCGTCCTGACCGAGGCCCAGAGCAAGGTGCTCGCCGCGACCGCCCGGAAGGCCGCGCAGGGCGGTCAGGGCGCGCGGGCCGGGACCGGGCCCGTGGACGCCGACCTCCCGGGCCTGGGTTCCTACCGGGTGCTGGCCGCGCCCGACGGGAGCCTCGCCCTCGCCTTTCCGTTGCGCGAGGTCGACTCCATCGTGGGCACCCTGGTCGGGGTGGAGGTCTGCGTCACCCTGGCCGGGCTGATCGCGGCCTCCCTCGCCGGGCAGGCCCTGGTCGGGGTCGCACTGCGCCCGCTGCGCCGGGTGGCCGCCACCGCCACCCGGGTCTCCGAACTTCCCCTGCACAAGGGCGAACCCGCCCTCCACGAGCGGGTGCCCGACGCGGAGGCCGACCCCCGCACCGAGGTGGGCCAGGTCGGCGCAGCCATCAACCGGATGCTCGGCCACGTCTCCTCCGCCCTCACGGCCCGCCAGCAGAGCGAGATGCGGGTCCGGCAGTTCGTCGCGGACGCCAGCCACGAGCTGCGCACCCCGCTCGCCTCCATCCGCGGCTACGCCGAACTGACCCGTCGGGGATGTGAGGAGCCCGGCCCCGACACCCGGCACGCCCTCGGCCGGATCGAGTCGGAAGCCACCCGGATGACCGGCCTCGTCGAGGACCTGCTGCTGCTGGCCCGGCTCGACGCGGGCCGTCCGCTCTCCGCCGCCGACGCCGAAACCGATCTGGCCCCGCTCGTCGTCGACGCCCTCAGCGACGCCCGGGCCGCCGGCCCCGGGCACCACTGGCGCCTGAACCTGCCCGAGGAGCCCGCGCCGGTACGGGCCGACCCGGCCCGGATCCAGCAGGTCCTCGTGAACCTCCTCGCCAACGCCCGCACGCACACCCCGCCCGGCACCACCGTCACCGCCGACGTTTCACGTGAAACATCGGCCGTCCGGCTGCGCGTCGAGGACGACGGGCCCGGTATTCCACCGGAGCTGCTCCCCCACGTCTTCGAGCGCTTCGCCCGCGGTGACGCCTCCCGCTCCCGCACGGCCGGCTCCACCGGTCTCGGGCTCGCCATCGTCCAGGCCGTGGTCGCGGCGCACGGCGGGCGGGTCGGCGTACAGAGCGAGCCCGGGCGGACCCGGTTCGAGGTCGTGCTGCCGCTCGCCCGGCCCGCCGCCACGGCGGAGCCGGACTCACAGACGGGGCACAGGCTCACCACACAGCGGTGACAGGCCGCTCCACGAGGGTCGGAGCATGCCAACCGACACCTCTCCCGGGGCCCTTCCGGCACGAACGCCCCTCGCGCCCGTGCCGGGGGAGCCCGTCCTCGACGTGGTGATCCCGGTCTTCAACGAGGAGAAGGACCTCGGCCCGTGCGTACGCCGGCTGCACGAGCACCTCACCAGGACCTTCCCCTACCCCTTCCGGATCACGGTCGCCGACAACGCGAGCACCGACCGCACCCCCGAGGTCGCGGCCGGGCTCGCCGCCGCACTGGACGGCGTACGCAGCACCCGGCTGGAGGAGAAGGGCCGGGGCAGGGCGCTGCGCACCGTGTGGTCCGACTCCGAAGCGCCCGTCCTCGCCTATATGGACGTGGACCTCTCCACCGACCTGAACGCCCTGCTGCCGCTGGTCGCACCGCTGATCTCCGGTCACTCCGACCTGGCCATCGGCACCCGGCTCGCCCGGTCCTCACGGGTGGTGCGGGGAGCCAAGCGGGAGTTCGTCTCCCGGGCCTACAACCTCCTGCTGCGGTCCTCGCTCGCCGCCCGGTTCAGCGATGCCCAGTGCGGGTTCAAGGCCATCCGGCGCGAGGTCGCCGAGCGGCTGCTGCCCCTGGTGGAGGACACGGGCTGGTTCTTCGACACCGAACTGCTCGTGCTCGCGGAGCGGGCCGGGCTGCGAATCCACGAGGTGCCCGTGGACTGGGTCGACGACCCCGACTCCACCGTCCACATCGTCAGGACCGCCACCGAGGACCTGAAGGGGGTCTGGCGCGTGGGCCGCGCGCTGGCCGTCGGAGCGCTCCCGCTCGACCGGCTCGCCCGCCCCTTCGGCGACGATCCGCGCGACCGCACCGCACTGCCCGGGGTGGACGGCGGACTGGCCCGTCAGCTCCTCGGCTTCTGCGCCGTCGGAGCCCTGTCCACCCTGCTCTACCTGTTGCTCTACTCCGCCTTCCGCGGCGGGACCGGCCCGCAGACGGCCAACGGCGCCGCCCTGCTGCTCTCCGCCGTCGCCAACACCGCGGCCAATCGCCGGCTCACCTTCGGTGTCCGAGGCCGGGACCGGGCGGTGCGTCACCAGGCCCAGGGTCTGGTGGTGTTCGGCATCGGGCTGGCCCTGACGAGCGGTTCCCTCGCGGCGCTCGGAGCGGCCACCGCCGATCCCGCGCACGGCACCGAACTGGCCGTCCTGATCACCGCCAACCTCGCCGCCACCGTGCTGCGGTTCCTGCTCTTCCGCGCCTGGGTCTTCCCCGACCGGCGCGACACTCCTGCGAAGGACGACATTCGATGACGACCGCAGCCACTCCGCTCTTCCCGGTCCCCGAGACCCGGGCCCGTACCGGTCGGCGCGCCGTCGAACGGCCCCGCTGGGAACGGCCCGCCCTCGCCGGACTGCTGATCGCCACCGCCGCCCTGCTGCTGTGGGACCTGGGCTCCTCCGGTTACGCCAACTCCTTCTACTCCGCCGCCGCGCAGGCGGGCAGCGAGAGCTGGAAGGCCTTCTTCTTCGGCTCCTCCGACGCCGGGAACTCCATCACCGTCGACAAGCCCCCGGCGGCGCTGTGGCCGATGATGCTGTCGGTCCGGCTGTTCGGGCTCGGCTCCTGGCAGATCCTCGTCCCGCAGGCCCTGATGGGCGTCGGCACGACGGCCGTGCTGTACGCCGCCGTATGCCGGCAGTTCGGGCCCGGTGCGGCGCTGCTGAGCGGGGCGGCCTTCGCGCTCACGCCCGTCGCCGCGCTGATGTTCCGCTTCAACAATCCCGACGCGCTGCTGACGCTGCTGCTGACCGTCACCGTGTACTGCGTGCTGCGGGCCCTCGACGGGGCCCGCACCCGGTGGTTGGTCTGGGCCGGTGTCGCCGTCGGCTTCGCCTTCCTCACCAAGACCCTGCAGGCCTTCGTCATCCTGCCGCCGCTCGCTCTGCTGTACGCGGTGTGCGCGCCGACCCGGCTGCGCAGGCGCCTGGGCCAGCTGCTGCTGGCCGGGCTCGCGATGGTGGCGGCCGGCGGCTGGTGGGTGGCGATCGTGGAGCTGTGGCCCGCGTCCTCCCGCCCGTACATCGGCGGTTCGCAGAACAACTCCTTCCTGGAACTGACCCTGGGCTACAACGGCCTGGGCCGGATCAACGGCAACGAGACCGGCAGCGTCGGCGGCGGCTCCCGGACCGGCGGGGCCGCAGCCTACGGCCTGCCCGAGGGCGCCATGGGCGGCCCGGGCGGCAGGGCCGGGGGAGGCGGCTGGGGGGAGACCGGCATCGACCGGCTGTTCGCGGGCAACATCGGCGGGCAGATCTCCTGGCTGCTCCCCGCAGCCCTGGTGCTGCTGGTGGCCGGGCTGGTGGTGACCTGGCGGGCCCGCCGGGCCACCGACTCGCTGGACGGCATGGCCCGGGCGGCCTTCCTGGCCTGGGGCGGCTCGCTGCTGATCACCGCGATCGTCTTCAGTTACATGCAGGGCATCTTCCACGAGTACTACACCGTGGCCCTGGCGCCGTTCGTGGCCGCTCTGATCGGCATGGGCGTCGCCGTCCTGTGGGAGGAGCGGGGCAGCGCGGCCGCGGCGATCACCCTCTCCGGGACGCTGGCCCTCACGGCCGTCTGGTCGTACGTCCTGCTGGGCCGCGCCACCGGCTATCTGCCGTGGCTGCGCTGGGCGGTGCTGGTGGGCGGGCTGCTCGCCGCGGCCGCCCTGCCGTTCGCCGCGCGGGCGGGCCGCCGGATGCTGCCGGCCGTGGCCGCGCTGGGAGTGGCGGCGGCCCTGGCCGGGCCGCTGGCGTACTGCCTGACCACGGTGAACACCGGCCACACCGGTTCCATCGTGACCGCCGGCCCGGCGGTGGCCGGCGGCCGGGGCGGGCCCGGCGGGATGATGGGCGGCTTCAGGGGCATCCCCGGCGGGCTGCCGCAGGGCGGGCCGGGCAGCCAGGGCGGTCAGCCGGGTGCCGGGCAGCCGGGTGCCGCGCTGCCGGGCGGCGGCCTGCCGGGCGGCGGTCCGTCGCAGGGCGGTACGGCCCCGGGTCCGGGCACCGCGGGCGCACGCGACGGCGGCCGTGGCGGCGCGCGCACGGGCGGCGGCCCGGGCGGCGCGGGCGGTCTGCTGAACGGGGCGCGGGTCGGCGCCGAGGCGAAGGCGGCCCTCACCACCGACGCCGACGAGTACACGTGGGCGGCGGCCACCATCGGCTCGCAGAACGCGGCCGGTTACCAGCTGGCCTCGGGCGCGCCCGTCATGGCGCTCGGGGGGTTCAACGGCAGCGACCCCTCGCCGACCCTGGAGCAGTTCAAGGCGTACGTGCGGGCAGGGAAGATCCACTGGTTCATCGGCCAGGGCGGCACCACCGGCGGACCGGGCACCGGTGAGGGCGGCGCGCGGATGGGCGGCGGCCCCGGCGGCGGCACCAGCAGCGAGATCGAGAACTGGGTCACGGCGGGCTTCAAGAAGTCCACGGTCGGCGGGGCCACGTTCTACGACCTCACCGCCCCGACGTCCTGATCCGGTCGGATCCGGTCCGATCGGGTCTCATCCGGCCCGATCCTGGGGACACCCCCTAGCATCAAGAGGGCGGACCGGGCATTCCGGGCTGATCCACCTGTCGTGAGGAGGGTGCCTCGATGGTGACCGCGGCGGATCCGGGTGAGACCCGGACCAGTGTGTGGCTGACCTCCAGGCCCGCCGCTCCCGCCAGACGCCGCACCGAGGCACCCTCCGGGCTCGACCGGGAGCGGATCACCGCCGCCACCGTACGGTTGCTCGACGCCGAGGGGCTGGCCCGCTTCTCGATGCGGCGGCTCGCCGCCGGTCTCGGGGTCACCGCGATGTCCCTGTACTGGTACGTGGACACCAAGCACGATCTGCTCGAACTCGCCCTGGACCGCGCCCTGGGCGAGTTCGCGCTGCCGGCCGTGCCGCCGGGGGCCGGTGAGGCGGGCTGGCCGGGCCGGCTGCAGACGCTGGCCCGGGGCTACCGGAGGGTGCTGGCGGACCACCCGTGGGTGGCTCCGCTCACCGCCGCCTATCCGAACATCGGCCCGCACGCGCGGGCCTTCGACGCCGCCCTCCAGCGGCTGCTGGACGCCACCGGCCTGGCCGACGCCGCCCGGACCGGCGCCCACTTGGCCGTGTCGCAGTTCCTGCAGGGCTGCGGGGGCGCGGTCCGGCGGGCGTCCGAGGCCGACTTCTGCCTCGCGCTCGACGTCCTGATCGCGGGCATCGAGACCAAAGCCGGGCCCGAGGCCAAGGCGCGGTCCGAGGACCAGGCGCGGCCCGAGGCCGAGGCGCGGCCCGAGGCCGACGCCCAGCCCGTTGCTTGAGGCCGTGGCCCAAGGCCGTCACCCCCGGCGGCTCAGGGCCCTGACCGAGCCAGGGCCCCGAGACCGCTCAGGCCTTGACCGGCGTCTCGGCCGCGGCTGCCGCCGCCTCGGGCGAGGAAGCCGCCGGGGAGTGGGCCGACGCCTTCGACTTCAGCGCGACCTCCTTGATGAACACCACCAGCACCAGGCCGAGGAGCGCGAACGGTGCCGCGTAGAGGAAGACGTCGCCGACGCCGTGCCCGTACGCGGACTCGATGACCTCACGGATGGGCGCGGGCAGCTTGTCCAGGTCGGGGATGCCGCCCCCGGCGGCGCCGCCCCGGCCCGCGGCCGCGGCCTTGGGCCCGAGTGCGGCCAGCCCGTCCTGGACGTAGTGCGTGACCCGGTTGGCCATGACCGCGCCGAGCGCGGAGACGCCCATGGCGCCGCCGAGCGAGCGGAAGAAGGTGACGACCGAGCTGGCCGCGCCCAGGTCCTCGGGGGCCACCTGGTTCTGGGTGGCGAGGACCAGGTTCTGCATCATCATGCCGAGACCGAGGCCGGTCAGTGCCATGTAGATCGCGATGTGCCAGTACGGGGTGTCGTAGCGCAGGGTGCCCAGCAGGCCCAGGCCGACGGTCAGCAGCACGCCGCCGGAGACGAGCCAGGCCTTCCACTTGCCGGTCTTGGTGATCACCTGACCGGAAAGGGTGGAGGAGACGAAGAGGCCGGCGATCATCGGAATCGTGAGGATTCCGGACATCGTGGGGGACTCGCCGCGGGCCAACTGGAAGAACTGGCTGAAAAACACGGTGCCCGAGAACATCGCGATGCCCACGAACAGCGAAGCCGCCGAGGCCAGGCTGATGGTCTTGTTGCGGAAGAGCCGCAGCGGGATGATCGGGTCGCTCGCGCGGGACTCGACGAGGACGAAGAGCAGGCCGAGCACCACCGCGCCGCCCGTCATGGCCCAGGTCTGCCAGGAGATCCACTCGTAGGAGTCGCCGGCCTGGGTGACCCAGATCAGCAGCAGCGAGACGGCCCCGCTGATCAGGAAGGCGCCCAGCCAGTCGACCTTGACGTCACGGCGGACGACCGGGAGGTGCAGGGTCCGCTGGAGCACGATCAGGGCGATGATCGCGAAGGGCACGCCGACGTAGAAGCACCAGCGCCAGCCCAGCCAGTCGGTGTCGGTGATGACACCGCCCAGCAGCGGGCCGCCGACGGTGGCGACGGCGAAGACCGCGCCGAGGTAGCCGCTGTACCGGCCGCGCTCGCGCGGGGAGATCATCGCGGCCATGACGATCTGGGCGAGGGCCGACAGACCGCCGACGCCTATGCCCTGGACCACGCGGCAGGCGATGAGCGTGCCGGTGTTCTGGGACAGGCCCGCGACCACGGAGCCGAGGACGTAGATCACGAGGGAGATCTGGACCAGCAGCTTCTTGCTGAAGAGGTCGGACAGCTTGCCCCACAGGGGGGTGGCCGCCGTCATCGACAGCAGGGCCGCCGTGACCACCCAGGTGTACGAGGACTGGGTGCCGCCGAGGTCGCTGATGATCTGGGGCAGGGCGTTCGAGACGATCGTGGAGGACAGGATCGCGACGAACATGCCGAGCATCAGCCCGGACAGCGCCTTCATGATCTGCGGGTGGGTCATGGTCACGGCCGCGGAAGCGGATGCTCCCGCGGCCGTGGCCTTGGGTGTGTTGTCGGTTGTCGTCTCCGACTGGGCCATGTCTTTCCTTTGTCTAGAAGCTCGATCGGAGTCGGGCCAGCAGGGTGTTGAGTACGTCGATGTCCTGGACGGACCAGCCGTGCAGGGCTCTTTCCAGCGCGGCCGTGTGGCGGGCGCCCAGCTCGGCGAGCACGGTCCGGCCGGTCGGCGTGAGCCGCAGGATCCGGCAGCGTCCATCGCCGGGGTCGGTCTCGCGCTCGATCCAGCCGCGGTCGGCGACGTGCGTGACGTGCCGGCTGGTCACCGAGATGTCCACCGCCATGAACTCGGCCAGCCGGCTCAGCCGCATCTCCCCGTGCCGGTCGAGCACGGTGAGGACGGCGGCCGCGCCGGGCGGACAGTCGGCGGGCAGGCTGCGGGCGAGCTCGCGCTTGACCGCGCCGATCCCGGTGAGCTGGCGGGCCAGCTCCTCGTGGGGAGTGGGCGCAGTGGTCGGGGCGGTCGCAGTCGTCCGCGCGGTCATCGTCACCGGGTCCCCCCATCTTGTTGCTTCAGGCAACCATAGAAGCGAATGGTTGCTACAGGCAAACGAATCCGGGGGGTGGGGCGGTAAAAGAATCGGAAAACCGGCTAGGGTCCTGCTCCATGGCTGAGAACCACAACTCACAGGTCCCCGAGGGCAACTACGACCCCGCGGGCAGCACGCAGATGTTCCGGGCGTTCGTCGAGGAGGCCGCACCGGCCCGCCAGACGGCACCGGGCTCCCGCCAGCAGCGCCGCGCCGCCGAGCAGGAGCGGTCCGGATCCTCCGGCTCGACCGCGAAGGTGGCCCTGATCATCGGGCTCGTCCTCATGATCGGCGCGGCCGCCTGGGTGGTCCTGCACTGACCGCCGGGCCGGCCGGGGCGCGGGCAGTCCTGCACTGACCGCCGGGGCGCGGGCCGGGTCCGCCGGCCTCAGCTCCAGGTGGCGGTGACGCTCCGGGTGTCCACGTGCATGCCCAGCGGCACCCGCCAGGCCTCCACGCACACCGTGTAGGTCTGCGTCTTCGAGGCTCCGCCCGCGAGGGGCGCGGGCAGCGGCTGGGTCGTGGTGATCGTGGCCCAGTCGATGCCGAGCGCGCCGATGATGTGCGTCGCGAAGCTGACCGTGCCCGCGCGGGCCGCGGTCGTGCCCGTGTTCGTGAAGGTCACCGTGACCCGCTCGCACCAGCGGTCGGCCGCGGCCGCCCTGCTCGGGGCCGACAGCGTCAGCTTCGCCGGGGTCGTGGGCGGGGCCGGGGGCGTGGTGCCGGGCTTGGTGGACGGGCCGCCCGGGCCCGTGGAGGGGGTCGACGGGGTCCCCGGCGTGTCCGGTGCGTTCGGCGTGCCCGCCGTCGGCGGAGTCCGCCCGGGGCCGGCCGGGGCGCCGGCAGCGCCCGCGCCGCCGGGGGCGGTGGTCGCGGCTCCGCCCGGGGTGGAGCCGCCCGCGAGCCCGGATCCCGCAGCCGGGGCCGACGCGCCGGACGACGTACCGGACGGCGTACCGGACGACGCGGCGGATCCGCCCGCCGCGGACGGGCCGCCGAGCTGCTGGAACTCCACCTCTCCCCGCGGTGCCACGTTCTCCCCCGCACCCCGTTCGGGGCCCGGGGCAGCGGCGCCCACGGCGACGTAGCCGTCCCGTGCCGGGCCGCCGCAGCCGGTGAGGCCGGCGGCGGCCGTGCAGCACAGGGCGAGGAGGGCGGTGGCCGCTCGCGATCCCTTTCGCATCGCGCCAGTTTTGCTGACGCATCGTCAATTGGAAAGCGGGCGGCGCCCGGTCACTCTCCGATGAGGCCTGCGCGCAGCTGCGCGAGGGTGCGGGTCAGCAGCCGGGAGACGTGCATCTGGGAGATGCCGACCTCCTCGCCGATCTGCGACTGCGTCATGTTCGCGAAGAAGCGCAGCATGATGATCTGCCGTTCCCGAGGCGGGAGTTTGGCGAGCAGCGGCTTCAGGGACTCGCGGTACTCGACGCCTTCGAGCGCGGTGTCCTCGTAGCCGAGGCGGTCCGCGAGCGAGCCCTCGCCGCCCTCGTCCTCCGGGGAGGGCGAGTCGAGCGAGGAGGCGGTGTAGGCGTTGCCGACGGCGAGACCGTCGACCACGTCCTCCTCCGAGACCCCGAGCACGGCGGCGAGCTCCGGCACGGTCGGCGAGCGGTCCAGCTTCTGGGCGAGCTCGTCACTGGCCTTGGTCAGCGCCAGGCGCAGCTCCTGGAGCCGCCGCGGGACGCGGACGGACCAGGAGGTGTCCCTAAAGAATCGTTTGATCTCGCCCACGACGGTCGGCATCGCGAACGTCGGGAACTCCACCCCGCGTTCGCAGTCGAACCGGTCGATCGCCTTGATCAGGCCGATGGTGCCGACCTGGACGATGTCCTCCATCGGCTCGTTGCGGCTGCGGAAGCGGGCCGCGGCGTACCGCACGAGGGGCAGGTTCAGCTCGATCAGGGTGTCGCGTACGTACGCCCGGTCGGGGCTGTCCGCGTCCAGGGCGGCGAGTCGCTGGAAGAGGGAGCGGGAGAGGGTGCGGGTGTCGATGGCTTCCGAGCGGTCGGACGCTGCCGGCGGCGTCACGCTCTTGACGAGTGTGAGCACCTTGGAGCTGCCCTGGTCTACGGACATGCCACCCCCTTGAGGTCGCGGACGGTCGCGTACGGCGCGTCCGTCGGAGGAACGCAGCCTCCACCTGAATACCGGAGGCGGGGCTGCGGCAAACGCGGTTCAAGCAGAATGTCACATGTCGGCAACACGCTGTAGCGCCATGTCGACATATATCTCCAGCGACAGGATTGCTCTTCGGCTGATCAGCCCGATCTGTCGGGAAACGTGCGGATGATCTCCACTCGTTGGGATTACGCCTCGATCCTGTTTGCGGATCTCAGTCGGGCGAAGCTCCGCGCGAGCAGCCGTGAGACGTGCATTTGGGAGACCCCGAGCTCGGCGCTGATCTGTGACTGCGTCAGGTTGTTGTAGTACCGCAGGAGCAGGATCCGCTGTTCGCGCTCGGGCAGTTGTACGAGGAGGTGGCGGACGAGGTCGCGGTGCTCGACCCCGGCCAGCTCCGGGTCCTCGTAGCCGAGGCGGTCCAGCAGCCCGGGCATGCCGTCGCCCTCCTGGGCGGCCTCCAGCGAGGTCGCGTGGTAGCTGCGCCCGGCCTCGATGCAGGACAGCACCTCGTCCTCGGTGATGCGCAGGCGTTCGGCGATCTCCGAGGTGGTCGGGGTGCGTCCGTGGAGCGTGGTGAGGTCCTCGGTGGCGGCGTTGACCTGGACCCACAGCTCGTGGAGGCGGCGCGGTACGTGGACGGTGCGGACGTTGTCGCGGAAGTACCGCTTGATCTCGCCCACGACGGTCGGCATCGCGAAGGTCGGGAACTGCACGCCGCGGTCCGGGTCGAAGCGGTCGATGGCGTTGATCAGGCCGATGGTGCCGACCTGGACCACGTCCTCCATCGGCTCGTTGCGGCTGCGGAAGCGGGCGGCCGCGTACCGGACGAGCGGGAGGTTGGCCTCGATGAGGGCGCCGCGCACCCGGGTGTGCTCGCTGGTGCCCGCCTCCAGGCCCTTCAGCTGGCCGAAGAGGACCTGGGTGAGGGCGCGGGTGTCGGCGCCCCGGCTCGGAGGTCTCGGGGCGGCCGGCGGTTCCTCGGGAGGCGACTCCTGGCGGGGCTCCAGAAGGGGCTCCGGACGGGATTGCGGCCCGGAGCCTTGCGCCGGCTCCTGCGCCGGTTCGTGCCCCGACCCGTGCCCCGACCCATGTGCCGGCTCCTGCCCGGATTCCTGGCGGGGCTCCTGCTGGGTCGGTACCTGGGGGTCCTGCTGGGGTGGCACCTGAGGCGCAGTACTGGCCGGCACGGTCACGCCACCCCTTCAGTCAACTCATCCGTCAAAAGCGGTCATAGCATCACAAGAGATGTGCACTGTGTGCAAGCACCGTATAACGCCGTGTTGAGGGCAAGTTGGGCATATCAGGGCAATATGCCCCAGTGATGGGGATGCAAAAAGCCCCCCACCCGTCGGAGTGGGGGGCCGGAATTCCGGGAACCGCTTCAGCGTACGGGGTCAGCGCACCAGTTCGGTCATGAACTCGCCGATGCCGGATGCGGCATCCGATATCCCCTGGAAGCCTATTTCCACCATCTCGGCCGCCCTCTTCGGCTGGGTGATGATCACGAAGAGGACGAACACGGTGAGGGCACCCGTGATGAGTTTCCTGGTGTCCACGAGCGGGCGGCCTCCCCAACCGGTCCTTGCAAGTCGGGTGAGTCTAACCGGTCAAGATTGGACACTGACGTGTCCTTTAAGGACCAATGACCCGGTGCTCCGGGTCCTTTGCCGCTGGGTGCGGGGTCGAGGCGGGCGCAGGATGGGGGTGAGTCCACCGGTTCTGGCAGGAAATCGGTGGGCGAGGGACTGGGCCTCACTGCGGGGTCCGAGCCGCGGGCTTCCCCCTGAGCGCGGCCCGGACCGGCAGGTCCGTCCTCGTCGGGGGAAGTGGCCTCGTCCCCCCGATGCCACTTCCCCCGTCCCACATGTCGAAGGCCCCGACCCCGGTCGGGGCCTTCTCCGCGTCGTACGGGACCAGGTCGCACGGGAATCCGGCGTACGGGAGTGCGCGTACGGGACTACTCGATGCCGCCGGCCAGGCCCAGCACGGGCTCCACGGGCGCGATCACCGGGTACAGCTGGTTCGGCACCTCCATGAGGGCGTTGAGCTGGTTCGCACCCTCGCTGAGCTTCGACCCGATGTCCGAGACGGAAGTGGGCTGGGCCCCCGCCGGCATCCCGGGCGCGGCCGTCGGCAGGTCCGGGAGGGCGAGCGGGGCGATCGGGGCGGCCGAGGCGGCGGGTGCGGCGAGGCCCGCGGCGGCCCCCGCGAGGGCGATGGCGGCGAGGATGCGCTGGGTCTTGGTCATGCCGTGACAACGGCCGAAGGGGCGGGCGGTCACGCGGCTGTCCGCCGGACGGGAGCGCCACCAACGCCGAGAGCCCCGACCCTTGCGGGGCGGGGCTCTCGTTCAGAGCGGTAGCGGTGGGATTTGAACCCACGGATAGCTTGCACCATCACACGCTTTCGAGGCGTGCTCCTTCGGCCGCTCGGACACGCTACCGAGAGAGAGCTTAGCCCAAGGTGGCCCGTGCGCTGAAATCCAATTCCGGGGGCCCGCCGTCACAGCTCACGGAAGAAGTCCGTCAGCTGCCGGGCGCACTCCTCGGCGAGGACGCCGCGGACCACCTCGGGGCGGTGGTTGAGCCGGCGGTCCCGTACGAGGTCCCACAGGGACCCGGCCGCGCCCGCCTTCTCGTCGTCCGCGCCGTAGACGACGCGCGCGACCCGCGACTGCACGAGCGCGCCCGCGCACATCACGCACGGCTCCAGGGTCACCACGAGGGTGCACCCCGGAAGGCGCCATTCGCCGCGTGCGGCGGCCGCCCGGCGCAGCGCCACGACCTCGGCGTGCGCCGTGGGGTCGCCGGTCGCCTCGCGTTCGTTGTACCCGGTGGCGAGGAGTTCCCCGTCCGGGCCCAGCACGACGGCGCCGACCGGCACATCGCCGGCCGGCACCGCCCGGGCGGCCTCCTGGAGCGCCAGGCGCATGGAGTCGCGCCACGGGTCCCGTACGGGATCGGTGGTGGTGCGCGTGTCGTGCGTGCGGATCACTAGCGGACGGCCTCCAGCACCTCGGTGGCGCCGAGGGACTCGGCGATCTCCGAGAGGGCGTCCCCGTCGAGGGTCATCAGTTGTTTGTTGGTCACCCCGAGGTCGTCCAGCAGCAGGGGGTCGCCGAGCGGACCGGTCGGTACCGGCTCCGCGCCGCTCCCGCCCGCCCCGCCCTCGTCGGCTTCCTCGTCCGCGTAGGCGGCGACGGCGTCCTCCTCGCCGTCCTCGGTGCCGTCCAGGTCCAGCTCGTCGAGTTCGTCGTCCTCCTCGTCGCTGCCCAGCAGCTCTTTGGTCAGCATCGAGCCGTAGGAGCTGCGGGCGGCCACGGAGGCGTTCGATACGAAGTACCGAGGGTCCTCCTCGCCGTCCACGCGGACGACGCCGAACCAGGCGTCCTCCTGCTCGATGAGGGCGACCACCGTGTCGTCGTCGACAGCGGCGGAACGGGCGAGATCGATCAGATCACTGAGGGACTCGACGTCGTCGAGTTCCATGTCGCTCGCTTCCCACCCGTCTTCGGTGCGCGCGAGCAGTGCGGCGAAATACACCGTGACTCTCCCACTGGTCTTAGGCGTGCCGGTTGGAGGTCCCCCCGGCCGGAGGTTGGGGCCGCGACGGCCGCGTGCTCGCCGTTCGTGCCCCGCCCAATCGGCATCGTGGCAGAAACAGCGGCTTTGCGAGAGGTCTTCGACGCTTGCGTCGTGCCGTGCCGTGTCCCTGCGGGGGGCTGGCGGGGTTGCGGGGGCGGGGTGGCGGGGCCGTGCCGGGGGGTGCGCGGCGGGCGGTACGGCTCGGCCGTGTCGCGGCGTGCCGGACCCGCGGCCGGCTCTCGGAGCTCCGCCCCGGACCCCGCGCCTCGAACGCCGGCGGGGCCGGGGCCCGGTTCCGCGGTCACCAGCGGAAGGTGCGCATCCGCATCTGCTGGCGCATGCGGGCCGCGCGGGCGCGGCGGGGCTGGACGCGGTCGCGCAGGGCGCGGGCCTCCATGAGGTCGCGCAGGAACTGCGCGCGGCGCGCTCGGCGCTGGGCCGCGGTCTCCGGCGCATCGTCGCTCGGCTGCGTGTCGGGCATCGGCCACCACCCTGGGCTGGTCGGTCGTTTCCCCCTGCACCCACCTTCCCCCGGACGGGGCGTTTGATGCCACCCCTGCGCAGGTCAGACGTCGTCCTTGAGGGTCGGGACGATCGCGACCGGGCCGTGCGCGTGGTGCAGGACCGCATGGGCCACCGAGCCGATCTGCAGGGACAGGGCGGTGCGCCGCGGGTGGTGGCGGCCGACCACCACCAGGGCCGCCGAGCGGGAGGCGTCGACCAGCCGGCCCGCCGGATCGCCGGGGACCGCGACCTGCTCGACGGGGACGTCCGGGTAGCGCGCGCGCAGGGGGGCCAGCCGCGCCGTCTGGGAGCGGAGCATCTCCCGCTCGGCCGGTACGCCGTCCCCCTCGTCGGCGAGGCCCTCCGGCGGGATCACCTCGAAGGGCCGGTCGATCACCAGGGCCGGTGCGGGCGGCACGGCGTACGCGGAGACCACCTGGACGGTGGTCCCCCGCACGGCCGCCTCCGCGAAGGCGAAGGACAGGACGTCGTCGGGCGTCTCGGCGGCGTGCAGCCCGAGCACCACGCGCCCGGCGGACTCCTCGGCGGCGGCCGCCCCGGCGTCGCGCTCGGCGTGCGGGACCACCACCACCGGGCACGGGGCCGTCGACGCCACCGCGCGGCTGCTCGAACCGAGCAGCAGGCTGGCGAAGCCGCCGCGGCCCCGGGAGCCCATCACCAGCATCAGGGCCCCCGCGCCGGTCACCCGCAGCGCCTCGGGGACGGAGCCCTCCAGGGCCTCGTACCGGACCCCCTCGGGCAGCTCGGGGCCGCCGCCCAGCAGGGCGTGGACCCAGTCCTTCACGGGGTCGGCGAACTCCTCCGGCTGCGAGGCGTCGTGCAGGGCGGCCCGGCGGCCCGCATACAACTGGGCGTGGTCGGGCAGAACATGGGCGATCATCAGCTCCGTACCGTGCCGGACGGCTGCGGCCCTCGCCCACTCCAGGGCCTTGAGGCTGTGTTCGGACCCGTCGACGGCTGCGATCACCGGTGCGTTGCTCATCCGTCCAGCGTGCTGGGCGTCCGCGCGGGTCGCATCCGCAGGCCGTTGCGGGCGTGGCCACCGCTTCGGACGCGAAGGGGCCGCGTCACCGCGTAGCCTTTTGGGTGCAGGTCGCGTCGTGCGGCCGTTTTTGCTGGTCGCAGGCTCAGTTTTGGAGGATGTTGTGCGTTTGCAGGTCGTCGATCACCCCTTGGTGGCGCACAAACTCACCACCCTGCGCGACAAGCGCACCGACTCCGCCACCTTCCGGCGGCTCGCCGACGAGCTGGTCACCCTGCTCGCGTACGAGGCCACCCGCGACGTGCGCACCGAGCAGGCCGACATCGAGACGCCGGTCGCCCCGACCACGGGTGTGAAGCTCTCCCACCCGCGCCCGCTCGTCGTACCGATCCTGCGGGCCGGCCTCGGCATGCTCGACGGCATGGTGCGGCTGCTGCCGACCGCCGAGGTGGGCTTCCTGGGCATGGTCCGCAACGAGGAGACCCTGGAGGCCTCCACGTACGCGACGCGCATGCCGGAGGACCTCTCCGGACGCCAGGTCTACGTCGTCGACCCGATGCTGGCCACCGGCGGCACGCTCGTCGCGGCGATCCAGGAGCTGATCAAGCGCGGCGCCGACGACGTGACCGCCGTGGTGCTGCTGGCGGCGCCCGAGGGCGTCGAGATCATGGAGCGCGAGCTGGCGGGCACGCCGGTGACCGTGGTGACGGCCGCGGTGGACGAGCGGCTCAACGAGCACGGCTACATCGTGCCGGGGCTGGGCGACGCGGGCGACCGGATGTACGGCTCCGCCGAATAGCCGTCCGGCGGCCGGCCGCCACCGCGCACGGGCGGTGGAGCGGCCGGCCGGTACGCCGGTACGCGGTTCAGGCGTGCAGGCGTGCAGGCGTTCAGAGGCTCAGACGTTCAGCATCGGGCGGGCGCGGGCGCGGGGTTGGCCAGGACGGCCAGCGCCTTGTCCGCGTCCTCCTTCGTACTGAGCTCCTTGAAGGCGTCGCCCAGGATCAGGTCGATGTCCGCGCCCTCGCGGGTGTCGGTCTGCTGGGTGGTGCCGGCGAGCTGAGTGCCCAGCACGGAGTAGGCGGCCTTGTCCGTCGTGGGGGAGCCGAGCAGTATCCCGGTGCCGGGGACCTTCTTGTCGAAGTCGGCCGGGGCGTTGCCGACGTGGCCGATGACGAAGCCGCGTTTGGCCAGTTCGTCGCCGACGGCCTTGGCCAGACCGGCGCGCGGGGTGGCGTTGTAGACGTTGACCGTGATCTCGCCGGGCGGCGGGAGCACGACCGCGGGTTTCGCGGCGGCCGAGGCGGTGGTGGCGGCGGCGGGGCCGTTCTTGGCAGCGCCCTTGGGCGGCGTCGTCGGGCAGTCCTTGGCACCCGCAGCCGTGTTCCGCTTGGGGCTGTCGCCGCGGAACACGTCGATGAGCTGCAGTGCCCCGTAGCCGACCAGGGCAAGCGCGAGGACCGAACCGAGGAGGGCGAGGACGATCCGAGGACGGCTCCGCTTGCGGCTCATACGGGGGTAGGCGGCTCCCGTGACGCGGTACTTTCCGCCCATGCCGGGGGGAGTGAGCATGCTCATGGGCGCAGCGTAGTGCGGCCCGGTGGCGATGCCTACTAAATGATCTGCTGATAGGTCAATGGTGACCCGAAAGGCGCAATCTACGCGAACACGTCAGTCCATCTCGAGGACGCGGGCGTGCAGGACCTGGCGCTGTTGCAGGGCGGCGCGCACGGCGCGGTGCAGCCCGTCCTCCAGGTAGAGGTCGCCCCGCCACTTCACGACATGGGCGAACAGGTCGCCGTAGAAGGTGGAGTCCTCGGCGAGCAGCGTTTCGAGGTCCAGCTGTCCCTTGGTCGTCACGAGCTGGTCGAGCCGGACCGGGCGCGGCGCGACGTCCGCCCACTGCCGGGTGGTTTCCCTGCCGTGGTCGGGGTACGGCCGCCCGCTTCCGATGCGCTTGAAGATCACACGGAAAGCCTACCGGGCCCGCGCCTGCGGGCGCAGCCTCGAAGCGGTGGTGCAAAAGTGGCGAACAGTGCTATTTGGGGAGTGATCCATGAGCGAGAGCACCGACCCCGCCGTCCCGGCGGACCAGACGGGCCCAGCCGACAAGATCGCCGCCGGGTACGCCTTCACCGGACCCGCGCTCGATCTCGGAGCCCTGCTCTGGGACGGCGGTTGCCTGCCCGACCGTCAGATCCGCATCCCGCTGTCGATGCTGAACCGCCACGGGCTGGTCGCCGGCGCCACCGGCACCGGCAAGACCAAGACGCTCCAGCTCATCGCCGAGCAGCTGTCGGCGCACGGCGTGCCCGTCTTCCTCGCGGACGTCAAAGGGGACGTCTCCGGGATCTCGGCGCCCGGCACGGCCGGCCCGAAAATCGAGGAACGGGCCCGGGAGGTGGCGCAGAAGTGGGAGCCGACCGCGTACCCGAGCGAGTTCTACTCCCTCGGCGGGATCGGCCCCGGGATCCCGGTCCGCTCCACCGTCACCAGCTTCGGCCCGGTCCTCATGTCCAAGGTGCTCCAGCTCAACCAGACGCAGGAGCAGTCCCTCGGCCTGATCTTCCATTACGCCGACACCAAGGGCCTGGAGCTGATCGACCTCAAGGACCTGCGCGCGGTCGTCGCCTTCCTCGTCTCCGACCAGGGGAAAGCCGAACTCAAGGGCATCGGCGGGCTGTCCCCCGTGACGGCCGGGGTGATCCTGCGGGCGCTGACCGCCTTCGAGCAGCAGGGCGCCGCGGAGTTCTTCGGAGAGCCGGAGTTCGACACGAGTGAGTTCCTGCGCACGGCCCCGGACGGCCGCGGACTGGTCTCCGTCCTGGAACTCCCGGCGGTCCAGGACAAGCCCCAGCTCTTCTCCACCTTCCTGATGTGGCTGCTGGCCGACCTCTACCACGACCTGCCGGAGGTCGGCGATCTGGAGCAGCCCAAGCTCGTCTTCTTCTTCGACGAGGCGCACCTGCTGTTCAGCGGGGCCTCCAAGGCCTTCCTCACCGCCATCACCCAGACCGTGCGCCTCATCCGCTCCAAGGGTGTCGGCGTCTTCTTCGTGACCCAAACCCCCAAGGACGTACCGGCGGACGTGCTCGCCCAGCTCGGCAACCGGGTGCAGCACGCACTGCGGGCCTTCACCCCCGACGACGCCAAGGCGCTGAAGGCGACCGTGAGGACCTTCCCGAACTCCGCGTACGACCTGGAGGAGCTGCTCACCGGACTCGGGACCGGCGAGGCGGTCGTCACCGTGCTCAGCGAGAAGGGCGCCCCCACCCCGGTCGCGGCGACCCGGCTGCGCGCCCCGCAGTCGCTGATGGGTCCGATCGAACCGGCCGCCCTGGACCGGGCGGTGCGGTCCTCGCCGCTCTGGTCGCGCTACGCGGAGCCGGTCGACCGCGAGTCGGCGTACGAGAAGATCAGCGCCGAGCAGGCCGCGGCCGAGGCGCAGGCGGAGGCCGCCGCGGCCGCGGCCGAGGCGGAGAAGCAGGCCAAGGAGGCGGAGAAGGAGTCGGCGCGGGCGGCGCGCAGCGCTCCGAAACCGGATCCCTCCCTGGCCGAACAGGTGGTGGGCAGCGGGCTGTTCCGCTCGCTGGCGCGCTCGATCGGGACCCAGCTGGGCCGGGAGATCTCCCGCTCCGTCTTCGGGACGGCCCGCAAGCGGCGCTGACGCCCCCGTGCGGCGCCGTTTCGAGGCGGAGTCGAGCGAACCGATTGCCGCGACCCGGGTGCGCGCTGACAGACTCGTCGCATGCGGACCGAACTCATCGACACCACGTCCAGCAAGGTCAACCGGGCCCTGCTCGAAGCCCGCCGGGCCATAGGCAGTCCCGCCATGGGGCTGGTGCTGACCCTCGTCGTCGTCACCGACGAGGAGAACGCCTACGACGCCGTGCGCGCGGCCTCCGAGGCCTCGCGCGAGCACCCGTGCCGCATCATCGCGGTGATCCGGCGGGTCTCACGCGGCCCGCTCACGCTCCGCGCCACCCGGATGGACGCCGAACTGCGGGTCGGGAGCGACGCCGGGACCGGGGAGATCGTGTTGCTGCGCCTGCACGGGGCGCTCACCGAGCACACCGCCTCGGTCGTACTGCCCCTGCTCGTGCCGGACGCGCCCGTGGTGGCGTGGTGGCCGGCCGACGCCCCCGCCGACCTGGCGGGCGACCCGCTGGGCGCGCTCGCGCAACGCCGCATCACCGACGCGGCCGCCGCCGCGGACCCGGTCGCCGTGCTCGACGAGCGGGCCGCGGGCTACCAGCCCGGCGACACCGACCTGGCCTGGACCCGGCTGACGCAGTGGCGGGCGCTGCTCGCCGCCGCCCTCGACCAGAAGCCGCTGCCGGTGACGGGGGCGACGGTCGAGAGCGAGGCCGGCAACGTCAGCGCCGAACTGCTGGCGCGCTGGCTGGAGGACCGGCTCGGCGTGCCGGTCGACCGGGCGGACAGCCCGGGCCCGGTCATCACCCGGGTCAGCCTGCGGACCACGGGCGGCGAGATCCGGGTGGACCGGCCCGCGGGCGCGCTGGCCACCCTGGTCCTGCCGGGGAGCGTCGACCGCAAGGTGGCCCTGAAGATCCGCAGCAACGCCGAACTGATCGCGGAGGAACTGCGCCGCCTCGACGCGGACGTGGTCTACGGCTCCGCGCTGCGGCGGCGGCCGCTCCAGACGGGGCTCTCCGCGTAGTGGTTGTCGTAGGTCGCCGAGCTGTCCTTGATGTCCTGCACGGTGGCCTCGCCCGCGTTGACCCGGCCGAGGAGCCGGTAGTAGTCGAAGCGGGCCATGCCGGGGGTGAAGCCGACGAAGACGCTGGCGGTGTGGCCGGCGGCGGGCGCGAAGGCGTGCTTGACGCCCGGCGGGACCGCTATGAAGTCGCCGGCGCCCAGGGTGTGGATCTCGTCGTCGACGAGGACGTCGAGCTGCCCGGCGGTGACGTGGAAGAACTCGGTGGCCTTGGTGTGGAAGTGCACCGGGGCTCCCGCCGCACCCTCCTCGAAGGTGGCGGTGTTGCAGGTGAGCTCGTCGGTGTCGGTGAGCAGGGTGATGAGGCTGCCGGGAGCGTCGTAGATGGCTTCGGCAGTCGCGACACGGGTCAGATTCTCTGTCATGGGCCCCAATCTACGGTCCCGCAACGGGAATTGATCTTCCATTTCTCCGGCCGCGTCAGGACCCGCCGGCGGCTTTCGCGGCCTTGGCGGCGGCCTTCATCTCCTGTTTGTGCGCCCGCACCTTGGCCAGCGACTCCGGGCCCGTGATGTCGGCCGCCGAACGGTAGACGCCGGCCTGGCCGTACCCGCCCGCCGCCTCCCGCCACCCCGTCGGGCGCACGCCGAGCCGCTTGCCCAGCAGGGCGAGGAAGATCTGCGCCTTCTGCTCCCCGAAGCCCGGCAGTTCCTTGAGCCGCTTCAGCAGCTCCCGGCCCGTCGCGGCGTCGGCCCAGACCGCCTCCGCGTTCCCGCCGTAGTGCTCCACCAGGTACGCGCACAGCTGCTGGATCCGCGTCGCCATCGACCCCGGATACCGGTGCACGGCGGGCTTCTCGAAGAGCAGGGCGGCGAAGGCCTCCGGGTCGTACGCGGCGATGGCGTGCGCGTCCAGATCGTCGGCGCCCATCCGCCGGGCGATCGTCCAGGGCCCCGAGAACGCCCACTCCATGGGCACCTGCTGGTCCAGCAGCATCCCGACGAGCGCGGCGAGCGGGCTCCGGCCGAGCAGTGCGTCGGCCTCCGGCTGCTGGGCCAGCCGGATGGTGATGTCCTTGTCCATGGCACCAGCGTCCCGCGTGGGCGCGTTCCCCGCGCGGTCGGCACACCGCGCGCCTAGCGTGAGTCCGACGACAGGTACGGGACGACAGCAACGAGTCGAGGAGTCGATCGATCATGCCTGAGTTCTCCGAGGGCGCGCCGTGCTGGGTGGACGCGATGTTCACCGATGTGGAAGGGGCCAAGACCTTCTACGCCGACGTGCTGGGCTGGACCTTCGGCGAAGCCAGCAGCGAGTACGGCAACTACACGCAGGCCTATTCCGACGGCAAGGCCGTGGCGGCCGTCGTGCCGCCGATGCCGGGGGTCGACGCCCCCTCGCAGTGGTGCCTGTACTTCGCCTCGCCCGACGCGGCGGCCACGGCCGAGAAGATCACCTCGGCCGGCGGGGAGGTGTTGATGGGCCCGATGCAGGTGGGATCCTTCGGCACCATGGTGATCGCCAAGGAGCCGAGCAGCGCCGTCTTCGGCGTCTGGCAGCCGGGCGAGCACAAGGGCTTCGAGAAGATGGGCGAGGCCGGCTCGTACGCGTGGGCGGAGGTCTTCACCCGGGAACCGGACAAGGCCGACGCGTTCTTCCCGAAGGTGTTCCCGTACGGCGCGCAGCAGATGGACCCGGGCGACGACCCCGAGATGGCCGGCATGGACTTCAAGGTCTTCAGCGTCGGCGGCGGCGGGAACCCGGTGCTCGGCCGGATGAAGATGGGCGACGACTTCCCGAAGGACCTTCCGTCGTACATCCAGATCTACTTCGGGGTCCCGGACTGCGACGAGGCGGTCGCGAAGACGAAGAAGCACGGCGGGAAGCTGCACTTCGGGCCGATGGACAGCCCGTTCGGCCGGTTCGCGGCGGTCACCGACCCGCAGGGCGCCGCCTTCGCGGTGATCGACATGTCGACGACGGTCGGGGAGATGCCCTCCTTCGGCTGAGCCGCGCACGCGTGGGGGGGCGGGGCGGGCCCCGTCCCCCGGGGGTCCGTACGGGCGCTTGCGAACGCTGTACGCATGAGCGTACGTTGTTCTCACGCAAGCGAACGCTGTACGCAGCGACGCGGAAGAGGGGGAAGTGATCACCGTGGACGTGGACATAGACGTGGCTGAGGCCGGGACTCGCCATCCGCGACGCTGGCTCATCCTGATCGTGCTCTGCCTCAGCACCCTGGTGCTGGTCGTCGACAACATGGTGCTGACCGTGTCGATCCCGCCGATCGCGGAGGACCTCGGCGCCGGCGCCGAGGCCATCCAGTGGATCATCGAGTCGTACATCCTGGTCTTCGCCGGACTGCTGCTCACGGCGGGCAGCCTGTCCGACCGGTTCGGCCGCCGCCGCGTGATGGTCATCGGACTGGCCCTCTTCGGAGTCGCCTCGCTCCTCGCGGCCTACGCCGACTCCCCCGCCCAGCTCATCGCCGGGCGCGTGGTGATGGGCATCGGCGGCGCCCTCGTGATGCCGAGCACCCTCTCCATCCTGATCACCGTCTTCGACGAGGAGGAGCGCCGCAGGGCCATCTCCGCCTGGGGCGCGGTGGCGGTGCTCGGCCTCGTCGGCGGCCCGGGGCTGGGCGGCGTGCTCATCGCCCACTACTGGTGGGGCGCGGTCTTCCTGATGAACGTGCCGATCGCGCTGCTCGCCATCGCCGCCGCGCTGATCCTCATGCCGGAGTCCAAGGGCCGCTGGCGGCGGCCCGACTTCGCGGGCATGGCCCTGTCCGTCACCGGTATGACGGCCCTGATCTGGACGATCATCGCCCTCCCGAAGGACGGCCTGACCGCCGCGTCCACCCTCGTCCCGCTCGGCGTCGCCGTGGCCGCCCTGACCTCCTTCGTCGTCCACGAGGCCCGCACCGACTCCCCGATGGTGCCGCTCGCGCTCTTTGGCGACCGGATGTTCAGCGGCGCCAGCTTCTCCCTGGTCCTGCTGACCTTCGCCAACGGCGGCCTGATGCTGGTCCTGACCCAGTACCTGCAGTTCGTCGGCGGCTACACCCCGACCGAGACCGGCCTCGCCTTCACCCCGCTGGCCGTCGCCACGCTCCTCTTCAACGGCCTCGGCGCGACCCTCGGCCGGAGGATCGGCAACCGCGTCATGACCGCCCTCGGACTGGCGGTCATCGCCTCCGGCTTCGGTGTCCTGACCACCCTGGAAGCGGGCGACGGCTTCGCGCCGCTGGCCACCGCCATGGTGCTGATGGGCATCGGCAGCGGCCTGGCCATGCCGGCCGCCACCGCCGCCCTGATGGGCGCCGTCCCCGAGGAGCACGCCGGCGTCGGCTCCGCCCTCAACGACACCGTGCAGCAGGCCGGAGCCGCCCTGGGCGTGGCCGTACTGGGAGCGGTGCTCTCCACCACCTACGCCGCCGGGCTGCCCGGCTCGGCCCCGGACGCCGCCCGCCACTCCGTCGCCGCGGCGCTGAGCGACCCGGCCCTGGCGCCCGCCGCCCGCGAAGCCTTCACCTCGGCGATGTCGGCGACCTTCACGGCGGCGGCGGCCGGAGTCCTGGCCGCCGCGGCCCTGGCCCTGGTCCTGATGCGGGACCGGACACCCGCGGGAGCCCCCGCGACACGAAGCGGAACCCGCGAACCGGCGGAGCCCGTCGCGCACTGACCGGCGTACGGGAGGGGGAACGCAGAAGGCCCCGGCCGGTTTCCCGGTCGGGGCCTTCAAGTGCCCGGTGAGGCACTGGCGGAGGATACGAGATTCGAACTCGTGAGGGGTTGCCCCCAACACGCTTTCCAACTGTCCGCATGGCCGTCCGGAGGCGTTCAGGGAGGTTCGCAGGGCAGGCCGCTCCGGGTACGCGTACGGCGTTGAACGGCGGCGACCGTGGGCGTACTGGACAAAGACCAGGACAAGAATTGCCGGGGGTAGGAGCACCCCCGGTCGGGTGCCGAGCCCCGTGGCACCCTTGGCAGCGAGCAACGGAGAGAGCGAGAGGAGCCCACGTGTCGGAGGCCAGTCCGCGCGGAACCTACCTGGCTATTTCGGAGGCATTGCGCAAGGGGATCGCAGAGGGCGAGATCGTTGACGCGCTGCCGTCGGAGGCCGATCTCGTCAGCGCGCACGGGGTCGCCCGCAACACGATCCGCCGCGCGCTGAAGGTTCTCGAAGCTGAGGGTGTGGTTCAGTCCGCGCCCGGCAAGGGCTGGAGCGTGTCACGGGGCGGCGACCGACGAACGCTCGTGGAGCGGATGACCGACGTGATCACGGAGGATTCGCTTGCAGTCGGTGACGTCTACCCGTCCGAGGCCAAGCTGTGTGAGCGCTTCGACGTATCGCGCACGGCCGTGCGCCGCGCCATTGCCCAGATGGAGGGAACAGGCTTGCTCGACACTGTCCACGGCAAGGGGCGTACCGTACGCGCCCTCCCCACTCAGACCGGCCGGCCGTAGCCTTGGCCGTCATGGGACTGACTACGTGGGCGTACTCGCTCTCCGAATCGCTGCTGTCTGATCCGCTGCCGCGCCGGTGGGTGCACTCGCTCGGGGTCGCCGAGCGCGCCCGATCCCTGGGCCCGATCCTCAGCGCCGATGCGGAGCTGCTGGAAGCAGCCGCGGTGCTGCATGACATCGGCTACTCGCCGAGCCTCGCCACCACTGGCTTCCACCCGCTGGACGGGGCCCGGTTTCTCCGCGACCAGGAGGGCGCGGACGAACGGGTTGTCCGCCTAGTGGCCCATCACTCCTGCGCTCTCCTGGAGGCCGAGGAGCGAGGACTCCGGCATGAGCTGGAGAGCGAATTCGAGCTGGAGCGCCCCGAGCTCGTGGACGCGCTGCTGTTCTGCGACATGACGACTACGCCGGACGGGCTCCACACCACGCCGGCGCGGCGGCTGGCCGAGATCGTGGAGCGGTACGGGCCGGACACGATCGTCGGCCGCTTCATCCAGCGGGCGGCACCGGAAATCCATGCGGCTGCGGAGCGGGTGGAGTCCCGCATGGCCAAGGTGGCCGCCGGAGATCAGCCGATGTAGGGCTCGGTCCGCGAGTCGTCCAGGCCGTGCTGGATGCGCAGCCTCATGGACGGGTGGATGTCCAGGTCGTCGAGGTCTGCCGGATCCATCCAGCGGACCTCTTTCGACTCGCTGCTTGTCCGAAGTGAACCGCCGGTCGGGTGGGCGCGGAAGCAGATCGAGAACTGCTGCCGCACCTCCCCGTCGTCGTACGCGAGCACGTGCTGAGGGTCGGTGTAGAGCCCCGAGATCCCGTCGATCTCGACCGTGATCCCCGTTTCCTCCTCCACCTCCCGTACGACCGTGTCGCCGATGCTCTCGCCGATGTCGTGGCCGCCCCCGGGGAGCGCCCACAGGTCGTTGTCGGTCTTGTGGATGATGAGCAGCCGTCCGGCGTCGTCACGGACGACTGCGGTCACCGAGGGGACCACGGAGTTGGCGGCCGGCGCGTTGGGGTCGCGGAAGTAGTCGATTCGGCTCATGCGTGTGGACCTCCGAAGTCGACGGGCGAGGCAATGGGCCTGGCCGTTTCCCAGACCCGTTCGATGCTCTCAGCGTACGCATCGAACAGTTCGCCCCCTGGCACCCGCTGGATGTGCAGGACCGGGGCCATGTACGCGCCGACCCCGTACAGGTGGCCGTTGGCCAGCATCTCGTCATCGGCCCGGTAGATCGAGTTGTAGAGGGTGGTGGCGTGGAGCCTGAACTCGACCCCCGGGAGACCGAAGAGGGGGCCGTAGTTGACGAGCGCGTTCCGAACCTTGCTGGCCATGGCGGATCCGATGCCCTCATCTGCACCGCGCACCGCGACGGCCGGGCTCTCCGGTTCGCCGAGCATGAAGCGGATGGAGACGCCGGCCGCTGACTTCTCCTTCACGACCTGGTGAAACGCGGAGTCCTCGGTGAGCCAGAAGCCGGAGTAGACGAGCACGTCGAAGTGCTCCTTCGCCTTCGCGTAGAGCTGTGGCCACAAGCGGTTCGGTACGACGGAGCGGTGCGGATACAGCTTGATCAGCTCTGCGTTGCCCGCCTCTGTCACCTCGGCAGATGTCCGTTCCTCGGGCCAGAGGTAGGACATCTCGCACTGAAGCAGTGAGGCGGCGGCGTACTGGAAGCGCCGGTACGGCTTGCGCTTTGGGTCACCGATCCAGCGCTCCACCGTCTTCGCTGACACCCCCAGACGTGCCCCTACTTGATCGAGCGTCAGGCCGCTCTCGATGATCGCGCCGCGCAGTCGTTCGTTGGCCATGCCGTGCTCTCCCCCCTGGGACGACTTGGTGCGACTTCACCGTAGCGAAGTCGTCCACAAGTCGTACATGTGCGGGGTCGATCGTCTTCGCCGCTGAAGCCAATCTGGAAGCAGATCGAGCGAGGGACTCGCAGAAACCCAAAAAGCCGAAGGGCTTGACGGAGCGAATCCTTCTCTGCAAGATAAGGAACACGTAATACATGTTCCTCATGGAAGCCCGAAGGAAAGCCCGCAGGGGTGAGTACGGAGGCAGCGTCCGTTGCTTGAGAACTGAAGAGCGTGCCGACCCAGCCACATGCACAGGTGTGGTCGATGGGTGCAGGCCACTACCCCGACCGCCCATGTCGGGCCGGGTGGCCTGCCCGGATCAGCCTTCTCAACGGATCCGGCACTGCGTAATCGGAGGGCTCCGCCCTCCGTGTTGCTCCGATGGTCGTAGGTCAGGTTCGACTCCTGGCCGGAGCGCGGGCCCCGTGTGCTGGGGCCCTGTGTGTAACTCCACCCCGGGGCGGTCGCCTCTCACCACGGACCGAGACTGCCCCGGATCCCTTCGCTCGTCAGGAGAGATCCATGCGTACGTACATCGGCGGCCACGAGGCCGTCAGCACCGACGAGTTCATCGAGCTGGCCCTGGGAACCCCGCTGGAGCTGTGGCTCGGGGTGGAGGGCGAGAGCGAGGAGGAGCGTGCGGCCCGCCTGGACGCGGCCCGGGACATCCTCGCTGAGTCCCCGGACCTGCCGGACAACGTCAGCCGGATCGCCGCCCAGGTGATCGAGGCGAACGCCCCGGAACTGTTCAACGTCGTTCCGCTGATGCGGCGGCCGGCGGCCGGTGCCCGGGGCCGTTCCCGCAAGGGAGCGGCGGCATGAGCGCCCGATCGATGCAGGACCTGCATCGGGTGCTGATCTGGCTCGGCTCGCTCGCCGTCGTGATCTGCACGGTGAGTGCCGTGGCGGTGCACGAGGGCTGGCTCCTCGGGGTCGCTGCGCTCGGCTTCGGTGTCCAGCACGTCGGCTGGTCGCTGCACCGGCGCTGGATCGGCGGTGCGGCATGAGCCACACCCTGACGGCCTTGTCGGCCGCTCTTCCGCTCGCGGCCGGATGGTCGCTGCACAGTCTGCGCCTGCGGCGCCGGATTGAGGCCGCCCGCCGGGATCCGCTGACTGGTCTGCTGACCCGCGACGGGTTCGCCGAGCGGGCATCGCGGATGCTGGCCCGGCGGCCGGGTGCGGTCTACGTCATCGACCTTGACCGGTTTAAGGAGATCAACGACACCCACGGGCATGCCGCCGGTGACGCGGTGCTCCGCGCCATCGGGGAGCGGCTGGCCCGCTGGGCCGAGGAGTACGAGGGCACGGTGGTGCGGCTCGGCGGGGACGAGTTCGCCGCCGTGGGCCGCGTGTTCAGCCGTGAGGATCTGGCCTGGACGCTGAGCCAGCTGACCGACTGGCTCGAAGAGCCGATCGATGTGGACGGCCACGTGTTCACGGTCGGGGCCTCCATCGGCGCGGTCGACCACCACCCGGGGGCGGGCGCCGCCGATGTGTCGGCGCTGCTGCGGCTGGCGGATGAGCAGATGTACCGGGCCAAGCGCGGGGGTGCCCCGTGGCTGAACGCCCTGAACCTCACGCCGGAGCGGGCGACGGTCAACGGCCGTCGCGACGGCCGGCGTGGCACCGCGAGCGGGACGGAGACGGCGGCGTGAACGATGTTCAGATCCGTTCAGCAGAGCGCGCCCTGTCCGTCGGGACATGGCTGATCGTGGCCGGAGCGATGCTGTACTCCGTCCTCACGGTCACCCCGCTGATGACCGCCCACACACCGGCCGAGTGGCGCTGGACCGCCCCGATCCTGCCCCTGGTGGTGGACGCGGCGGTCGTCATCGTGGTCCGTCTCGACTCCGTACTGGCCCGCCTCGGCGGGCACGGCGGGCGGTGGCCGATCGCCCTGCGCTGGATGACCGGCGGCATGACCCTGGCCCTGAACGTCGCGGACTCCGCCCTGGCCGGGGACCTGGTCGGGGTGGCTGTCCACTCCGTCGCCCCGCTCCTCCTGATCGTCACCGCAGAGACCGGACTCGCCTACCGGCGGGCCATCACGGCCGCCGTGAACGCCCTGAAGGCGGAGCAGCGGGCCGAGCGGGAAGCGCGTCAGCAAGCGGCCATCGATCGTGAGGAGCGGGCCGAGCGCCGTGAGCGTGAGCGGCGCGAGCACGAGGCCGGACTCCTTCGTGAACAGCGTGACCACGAGCAGCGCCTGGCCCGTGAACGCGCTGAACACGAGGAGCGCGTCCGGCGCGAGGAGCGGGAGCGAGAAGAGGCCCGCGAAGCCCAGCAGCGGGACGAGCGTGAACGCGTTGAACGCGAGCGTGAACACGAGCAGCAGCAGCGTGAACGCCGTGAACGCGAGATCGCCCAGCACCGCGAGCAGCAGGAGCGCGACCGGGCCGAGCGTGAACGCCGTGAACAGACCGCGCGGGCCGAGCAGGCCGAGCGTGAACGCGCCGCCCTGCTGGCCGCCGGCCCCGCAGCCGAGAAGCTGCCCGAGGACCGGGCCCGGCAAATCGTGATCGCCGCCTACTCGGCCGATCTGCCCGTGCGTACCGCGTCCGACCTGACCGGCTGGTCCATCGGCTGGGTCTCCTCCCGCTACAGCGAACTGCGCCAGCCCCAGGTTCTGGAAGGAGCCGCGGCGTGAAGCTCTCCCCGAACACCGCGCCGGTCGAGCCCACGGCCCTGCTGATCCGGATGCACAACCAGGTCGGCGCGGCCATCGATGTGGCCGGCACCAAGGACTCCTGCCGATGGCGCTGCCACGGCTGCGGTTACCGCACCGACATGTGCCACCGCGTCACCGACGCCCGCCGCAGCGCCAACGACCACGCCGGAGCATGCCGGGCCGCCTACCACCGCCTCGGCTGATGGGCGGGCTTCCGGTCTACCCCTGGCGGCTGGCCCCGGACGGCCTGGCCACCTTCCGGCAGCTCCGCGCCGCCGGCCTCCGCCCCGGCGGTCAGGACGTGGTCGCCCAGGTGGAACGGCCCCGCTATCGGCGAAGCCCGCTGATCGCCTACCTGTACCGCGTCGACCTGGCCAAACCGGTCCGGCCCATGACCCCGGCCAAGTGGGCGGCACTCGCCAAGGCGAACGCCGCCCGCCAGGTCTGCCCCGCCTGCCAGACCGACGCCGGATACCGCATCCCGGCCTCGCTCGGCACGTGCGTGACCTGCGCCTACCCCGAAGAACAGCGCGCTGCCTGAACCCCTTTCGAAGGAGCCAGACCATGCGTCCCGTCAGTCTCCACACCCTGATGCGCCGCACCGGCCAGACCAGCCCGGTGTGCTGGCGCCCCGAGCAGCTGACCACCACCACGGCCCGCCAGCTGATCCGGCGCGGGCGCCGCGCCAACGCGGCCGTCCACATCTACGAGACCACTGACCGCGATGGCACCGCGCTCCACATCGCCTACGTCCAGTTCGGCCCCGGCCTCTACGACAACGTCGACTCCGTCACCGACATCTACGAGATCCCCACCGAAGCCCTGACCAGCCTCTGAGCTGCGCAAACCCACGTCAGGCGGGGCCCGGACGGTAGGCCGTCCAAAGCGCCGTCCGGGCCCCGCCTTTCCTGACAACTCCACAGAGGGAGCAGACCCATCGTGTCTGAGATCCACGTCATTCAGCAGACGGAAGCCCCCGACGGCCACCAGCTGGTCGGGGCCGAGAACTCCACGGGGTCGGCGTCGGTGCTGCCGTTCCCGACGACGAAGGGCAAGGCCGCCCCGCTCGCCCCGGGCGAGGCCAAGCCGGGCGAGTGGGAGGCCGAACTCCCCGACGACCAGCCGGACGACAACGGCGAGGTGGCCGAGGGCGACCCGGTTGACCCGCCCAAGCACGAGTTCCCGCCTTCGATCGCTGAGGTGATCGAGGCCAAGAACAAGGCCCGACGCCCGGTCCTCCCGGACTGGCTGACCAGCGCCAAGCAGCGCGCCGCCGTCGCCAGGTGGGCGGCCGGCCACTACGGCCAGACCACGGCCTTTCACCTCGTGAGGACCCCGGTCTACTCCGCAAAGCTCCTGGCCTACGCCCCGCGCGGCGCGTTCCGCTGGATCGGGGCGTCCGGCCGGTGGGTCTCCGACGCCGAGGGCCTCCCGGTCCGCCTGGCCGCCGTCCGTACCGAAGACGCGGGCGAGTACCTCAAGCTTTCGCGGCAGCGCGACTCCCGTGTGAAGCTGCGCGGCATCATCGCCACCCTGGCCAGCGTGATCGGCCTCGGCGCCACCCTCGCCATGTGGGTGCTCGCCCCGGCCTGGCTCCTCACCCTCGCCGTGATAGCCCTCACCGGCGCACTCGGCTGGGCGGGCACGCCGGCGGACCGGCCGCTGATCGACGCGGCCAAGGTGAAGTTCCGCAACCGCAAGCTGACGTCCGACGTCGTGACCCGCGCGTTCCTCGCCGCCGGGCTGACCAAGCCCGATCAGGGCATCGCCTTCCCACAGCCGATCCGGCAGGACGGTGACGGCTGGCGCGTCGTGGTCGACCTGCCCTACGGCAAGACGTTCTCCGACGCGGTCAAGAAGCGCGACGCTCTCGCCTCCGGTATCGACGTGGCCGAGACACAGGTGTTCCTGGACCGCGATACGACCAGCTCACGCCGGGTCTCGATGTGGGTGGCCAACCGCGACCCGCTCGCCGTCCCCACCGGCCGCACCCCGCTGCTCGGCGCGGACCGGGTGGACTTCTGGAAGCCGTTCCCGTGGGGCCGCGACGAGCGCGGCGTCGAGGTCGAGATCAGCATGCTGTGGCTCTCGCTCCTGGTCGGCGCCGTCCCCCGGCAGGGCAAGACGTTCTCCGCCCGCACCATCGCGCTGGCCGCGGCTCTGGACCCGTACGTGCGCCTGTACGTGTTCGACGGCAAGGCGTCCCCGGACTGGCGGAAGTTCTCCATGGTCGCCCACCGGGTCGGCTTCGGCACCGTCCCCCAGGGCGGCGTGGACCCGGTCATGCACCTGGTCCACTCACTCCAGGAACTCAAGTCCGACGTGGAGGACCGCTACCACCGGCTCTCCGAACTCCCGCTCCATGTCTGCCCCGAGGGCAAGCTCACCCCGGCCATCTCCCGGGACAAGAAGTACGACATGCCGCTCGTGCTCTTCGTGGTGGACGAGGTGCAGGAGTACCTGATGCACCCCGTCCACGGGAAGACAATCCTTGACCTGCTGGTCTTCCTCGCCCGCGTTGCCCCGGCGGTCGGCGTCTCGGTGATGACCGCGACGCAGAAGCCCGACGACACCGCCTGCCCCTCCGTGCTCCGCGACCAGCACCAGGCCCGCTTCGCCCTGCGCGTCGGCGCCTACCAGGTCTCGGAGACCATCCTCGGCGCCGGATCGTACGGCGAGGGACTGGACGCTTCCCGGCTCCTCAAGTCCCACAAGGGAGTCGGCCTGCTCAAGGGCATGTCCGACGACGCCGGGATCGTCCGCACCTACCTCGCCGACGGCCGCGACGCCGAGACCATCCTCACCCGCGCCCAGACCCTGCGCGAGAACGAGGGCACCCTCACCGGCGACGCCGCCGGACAGGCGCCGGCCGACGCCGCGCTCGCGACGATCCTGGACGACATCGCCACCGTCATCGGTAAGAGCGAGGCCAAGATCTGGTCCGAGACCGTCGTGGACCGCCTCGCCGAACTCCGCCCCGAGGTCTACGGGCCGTGGGCCGAGATGGAGCCCAAGCCGAAGGCTGAACAGCTCACCGCGGCGCTCAAGCCGTACGGCATCACCACCGACCAGATCGGCCGCCGCATCGACGGCAAGACCGTCAACAAGCGCGGCATCGACCGCTCCCACATCGCCAAAGCGATTACAGAGCGCGACAAGAAGCGGGGCGCGAACGAGCCCCCGAGGGTCGCTAGAGCTAGCGGCAACCGTCGCTAGCGCTAGCGACCCCGCTAGCGGCCAAAACCACCCTTGATCAGGCTGCTAGCAGATAGCGGCCGACCTGCGGAAACGCTGGAATCCCGCCCTGGAGGCCCTTGTGACCCTCTCCCTGCTCGCTATCGCTCTCTGCTTGCTGCTCACGCTCGGTTACGCAGGAGTGTGCGCGGCATCGCCGTTCGGCCGCTGCCGCAAGTGCGACGGACTCGGCTTCTCCCTCAAGCAAGACCGCAAGGGCAAGCCCAAGCGCGGCAAGCACTGCCGCCGCTGCGACGGCCACGGCATCCGGGTCCGCAAGGGCCGACACCTCTACAACCTGTGGGCCCGCACCTACCGCAACGGCACCCGCTGACCCCGCCCGCCCCCTCATCGACTGGAGCACCCATGGGCTTCACCATCTCCGCCGTCCTGCTGTTCGGCATCGCCTCGTTCTTCGTCCTCAAGGCCAAGGCCGCCGGTGCCGGGGCCGCGATCGTCCTGTTCCTCTTCGGGTTCTTCACCGCCGGAACCGGCGCCTACGAGCCCATCACCAACCTCGTGCAGTCCGCCGCCACCGCTCTCACCGACATCGCCGAATAGGAGGACCCGTGAACCACGAGGCCACCCCCTGGGAGACCACCGAGCAGACCTACCGCCCCGTCCCCCTCACGCCCGCACCGCTCGCCCTCCGCCAGCCGCACACCGTCCCGGACGTCCAGTCGATCCAGCTCCCGGACGGCCGGATCATCACCGGCTACGCCCTCGCCCCCGCCAAGGTCCCCAAGCCCGTGGCGCAGCGCCCGGCCATCAACCCGCTCGCCGTGAACATCGCCCTCGGCGGCATCGGCTTCGCCGCCGTCTGTGGCGGGCTCATGCTCCTGACCACGTTCATCGCAGCCGTGGCCGCGCTTATCCAGCAGCTCGTCATCCTCGCTGCGGTCATCTTCGGCGGTTGGATCGCCGCCCAGGTCCTGGGCAACAACCCGGGCCGCAACGGCGGGACGGTCGTCAACATCCGCCGGGCCGTCTTCAAGCGCAACCGCTTCCACCACTGAAGGAGCCCACCGTGTTCGAGATCCGCGTCATCTGCACCCCGGCCGAAGCCGAAGAGATCACCAAGTCCCTGTCCGCCACGTTCCGGACCGGACAGGTCCGCCAGCACCCCACCCGCGACCGGCAGCGGGTCCGCCTGTACGTCGCCGCCGAGCAGCAGGTGAGCCACTGGCCGGCGCCCGAGACCGCATACGCGAAGGCCCCGAGCATCATCAGCGAGATCGGCTGGACCGCCCGCGGGGTCCGGGACTGCCTGCACGGCATCCAGGTCCGCGAATTCTGGCTCCGCAAGGCCGCACTCCTGGACCGCATCGCGCTCACCGACGACGACCCCGTCCAGGGCGACGCCGTCACCCTCGCCGTCGAAGCGGCCCGGCGCCTGATGGAGATCGACGCCGCCGCCGGGCTCGGCCCGAGCGGCTACGCGGACGGCCCGTACACCCCGGACCACCCGGACAGCGTCCGGCAGCCCCGCAGCTACGTCCGCCAGGAGTACGCCATGTGGGCCCGCCACCAGTAGCTGTGCCCGGGGCGGTCGCCTCTCACCACAAGACCGCGACCGCCCCGGTTCTCCGTCCCTTCGACAGAAACAGGAGACCACCAGCATGACCCACCCCATAGACCTTCCGCGAGAGGCCACCGTCCGGTCCCCTCGCCTGCTGGCGTTGTCCGCGGGCTTCAGCGGCGTCAGGAGCGCGGTATGAGCGTGCCGACGAACGTACGAGGACAGCTGCGGACGGCGCTTTGGCTGGCGGAGATCGGCTTGCCCGTGCTGCCGTTGCGGGAGGGGAAGGAGCCGTTCGGGAACTGCCCGGCCTGCACCCGCTCGGCGTGCGGGGACCGGCCCCACATGAAGGCCGCCGGCCCCTGCCAGTGCCCGGCTCCCTGCCACGCCTGGGGCGCCGCCACTACCGACCCGAGTGTCCTCATCGGCCCGGCATGGGCTGGCGCCTGGCGTCAGGCCGGGGCCGTCGCCTACCACCCGGGCGGTGCCGGTCTGACCGTGGTGGACCTGGACGACGCCGAAGCCGTCACCTGGGCTCGCCACACCCTCCCCGCCACCACGGTCGTCCCGACGACGCGCGGCGAGCACTGGATCTACCGGGGCGCCATGCAGTCGAAGAACGGGGTCCGCCCCGGGGTCGACGTGAAGTCGACGATGTCCTACGTCCGCTGGCGCGGCCCCGGCGCCGGAACGATGGCCGCGCTGCCGGACGTCGTGCGCTCGCTCGTGGTGAAGGAACCCACGGTCCGGCAGACCCGCCCCGTCATCGTGGCGGTGCCGGCCGGGGGCGGGCAGTGCCCGCACCGTTCACCCGTCTACCTGGAACGGGGGATCGCCATGGCCGCACAGCGCATCGCCGGGGCCCGCGAGGCCATCCACACGACCGTGTACCGCACGTTCCTCGCCGTGTTGTCGGCCCATGGTCGGTGCGGCTGCCTGACCGAGGCCCACACCGCGCGTCTGTTCACCGCCGCGCAGGCCAAGGGCGAATCGGCCCGGCACTGCGAGGACGCCTGGACCAACGCGCGCACCGCATTGGGGATGTGACCGTGCCCGAGGACGAGAAGAACCCGGCACGCCAGATCATCACCAAGTATGCGCAGGACCACTTCAGGTACTTCCGCACCACCGAAGGCACCGTCTACGCGCAGAAGAACGGCCACCCCGTCGCCCGCCCCATCCGCTCCCAGGGCACGACCGGAAGCCACCGGCAGGAACTCATGGTCGGCCTCTACAACGACGGGATCGGCTCCTTCAACGGCACAGCACTCAAGGAGGCATTGGACTTGATCGAAGCACTCGCGCTCAGCCAGGACGTACAGGCCACCCACATCCGCGTTGCCCCGGGATTCGACGGGGCGACGTGGCTGGACCTGGGCCGCGATGACGGCAAGTCCGTCCGCATCCACCCCACCGGCTGGGACATCCGCGTCCCCGACCCGCGCGAGGTCTGCTGGCGGCGCACCCAGCTCACCGGCGAACTACCCCTTCCCGAGAAGGACACCGACGGCAAGGGCATCGATGCTTTGCTGCGGCTGTGCAACTTCGCGAGCGCCGAGAGCGAGTGCCTGGCCATCGCTTGGGTGATCGGCTGCCTGGAACCGTCCGTGCCCGTCCCCGCACCGTTCCTCACCGGCCCCCAGGGCGCGGGGAAGTCCACCGCGGCTCGCATGCTGATGCGGATCGTGGAGGGCATGACCGGCGACCTGCGCCGGGCCCCGAAGGACGAGGAGAACCTGATCACGGCCGTGGCCGCCGGATGGATTACCGCCCTGGACAACCTCTCGCACTTGCCGCCGGACCTGTCCGACCTGATGTGCTGCATCGTGACCGGGGCCGAGAGCATCAAGCGGGCGCTGTTCAGCGACGGCGACGTCTACCGCTCCCGCTACCGCCGGCCGCTTCTGCTGACCGGTATCGACGTGGGCGTCATCCGCCCTGACCTCGCCGAACGTCTCCTTCCGCTCCGCTTGGTGCGGCCCCGGGTGCGGCGGACGGAAGCGGAGCTGTGGGCGGAGTACGCGGAGGTTCTGCCGGTCATCCTCGGCTCGCTCCTGGACCTGACCGTCAAGGTCCGGGCCGCCGAAGCTGACATCCCCGCCGACCTGCGCATGGCCGACTTCGCGCACCTCTGCGCGCAGCTCGACGCCGCGAGCGGCTTCGGGGCCCTGAACGCCTACCGGGCGGGCCTGGACGAACTCAACGACGACGTGATCGAGGGCGACCTCATGGCACAGACCGTCCTCAAGCACGCCGCCGGCGCCGAGCCGGGCGAGGAGGTCCGGATGACGTCGGCGGAGTGGCTGCACGCCGTCACGCAGCTCTACGCGGGCGAGGACTTCCGGCCCCTACCCAAAGGGTGGCCCACCACGGGCAAGGTCTTCTCCGACCGTCTCAAGCGCCTTCAGCCCACCCTCGCCGCACGCGGTGTGCTGGTCGACTGGGGCCGCACCAAAGCGGCCCGCTACATCGCGATGACCCGACCGGCCCACGAGCCTCCGGGCCAGCAGCAAGAGGCATTCTGACCCGCGCCCCCAGGGCCGTCCTGTACGAGCAAGAGGAGCACGCCTCGCCGTGGCCGGGGGTGCTCCTCTTGCCTGTCCGGCGGCTCGCCGCCGCGCCGAGGGTCGTGCCGCGAAGCGGCCCCTTCTTCGTCTTGAGCGGAGCGCACCACAACAGAAACCACCGCCTTCTTTTCCTAAGAGAAGAGATGCTGCGTCACCCGCGTCACCACGGGCCCCGAAACCGCTTGTGGCCTGCGCAGACAGGGGTGACGCAGATGGCCCACAGCTGCGTCATCCTGCGTCACCTGCGTCACCTGCGTCACCTGCGTCACCGCCTCCGACACCCGCAGACGCGGGGTGACACAGCCGATGACACACAGCCCCCCACTGCGTCACCCCAAAAACGCAGGTCAGGCCCACAAATGACGCAGATGACGCGATGACGCAGAATCCCGGGCCTCGGACAGCAGGACCAGCCGACAGACATGCGCCCCCAGATCCCGCGCCCTGGGCGCAGACCTCGTCCACCCCTGCGCTACGACCCCCGCCAAGGAGCGAGCCCATGCACGACATCCATGCCGCCGCGTCCCACGCGGAAGATCCAACGCTGGTCCTGCTGACCGTCGAGGAAGCCGCCCGCCGCCTCCGCGTCGGCAGAACCACCTGCTTCGCCCTGATCCGCACCGGCGCACTTGAGTCCGTCTTGATCGGTGGACTCCGCAGGGTCCCGGTCGATGCGCCGGCCGAGTACGTGATCCGCCTCCGCACCACCCAGCACGCGGCTTGACGACGTCGGGACGGTGGCCCCGTGCAGCCGGGCAGCCGCCGTCCCGACCCACCTGAGACAGGAGTCTGCCTGTGGCAGAGAGAAGCAAGAAGGGCACCCGCCGCGCCAACGGCGAAACCGCGATCTACCTCGGAAAGGACGGACGCTGGCACGCCAGAGTGCCGATGGGCTACCGGGACAACGGCGAGCCGTACCGGAGGCACATCACCCGGCTTACGGAGGATCTCCTCATGGAGGAGGTCAAGCGGCTGGAGAAGCAGCGTGACCAGGGGACTGCGCAGCAGCCGGGGAAGCTGTGGACGGTCGAGAAGTGGCTGTGGCACTGGGTCGAGAACATCGCCAAGGAAGCCGTCAGTGAGAACACCTACGACGGCTACGAGGTGGCTGTTCGGGTGCACCTCGTGCCCGGTATCGGGAAGCACCGGATTGACCGCCTGGAGCCGGAACACCTGGAGAGCCTGTACCGCCGGATGAAGGCGAAAGGCAGCAAGCCCGCCACAGCCCACCAGGCCCACCGGACCGCCCGCACTGCGCTGGGTGAGGCGGTACGGCGCGGCCACGCTGCGAAGAACGCCGCCGCGCTGGCCAAGCCGCCGCGTGTGGAGGAGGCCGAAGACGAGATCGAGCCCTATTCGGTCGAGGAGATCCAGAGCCTGCTGATCGAGGTGAACAAGCGCCGCAACAGCGCCCGCTGGATGCTCGCCCTCGCGCTCGGCCTGCGGCAGGGGGAGACGCTCGGGCTCCGGTGGGCCGACGTGGACCTGGAGAACGAGTACCTGAAGCTGCGCCGGAACCGGCTGCGGCCGAAGTACGCGCACGGATGCAAGGAAGCCGATCCGTGCGGCCGGAAGGCTGGGTACTGCCCCCTGCGCAGCCAGGTGCGGCGGGAGACTAAGAACACCAAGTCGCGCGCTGGGCGCCGTGCGGTGCCCCTGCCAGGGCCTCTGGTCCGGATGCTCCGGGCTCACAAGGAGGTGCAGGCCCGCGAGCGGAAGGCGGCCGGCGACTTGTGGACTGAGTCCGAGTACGTGTTCACCAAGCCGCTCGGCGGTCCGCTCAGCCCGAACACGGACTACCACGACTGGAAGAAGCTCATTGGAGACGCGGGGGTGAGGGACGCGCGTCTCCACGACGCACGGCACACCGCCGCGACCGTGCTCATGCTGCTCGGGGTTCCGGACAGGGTCATCGACCAGATCATGGGCTGGGAGGCGGGGACCTCTTCCCGGATGCGCGCGCGGTACCTGCACGTGCCCGACGCCATGCTGAAGGACGTGGCCCAGAAGATCGGGGAGGCCATCTGGGGCCCCTCGCAGAAGGTCCTTGTGGACAAAGACCAGGACAACGAGACCTGAAGAACGACGAAGAGCCCCACCGCAAGCGGTGGGGCTCTTCAACGTATTGCCCGGTGAGAGCAATGGCGGAGGATACGAGATTCGAACTCGTGAGGGGTTGCCCCCAACACGCTTTCCAAGCGTGCGCCCTAGGCCACTAGGCGAATCCTCCGCCGCAAACAATACAAGACGTTGAGGGGTGCTCGCGAACGTGATCGTCCGCGGGAGGACGGGCCGGGGTCCGGCTCGATTCCGGGGCCATCCATCCGCTAGGGTGGGGCCAGCCCCTCACGTGGCGCTATCTCACCCAACTCCCCCAGGGCCGGAAGGCAGCAAGGGTAAGTGGGCTCTGGCGGGTGCGTGGGGGGCGCTTTGCGTTCCCGGGGGCCTTCGTGGCGCCGGCGGGCCGCTGTTGTCGGTGGGCCCGGATAACCTCGTAGACGTGTCGTCCCTTGCGCTGTACCGCCGCTATCGCCCCGAGTCGTTCGCCGAGGTCATCGGGCAGGAGCATGTCACTGCACCGCTGATGCAGGCCCTGCGGAACAACCGGGTCAATCACGCGTACCTGTTCAGCGGGCCGCGCGGGTGCGGGAAGACCACCAGCGCGCGCATCCTCGCCCGGTGTCTGAACTGTGAGCAGGGTCCCACTCCGACGCCCTGCGGGGAGTGCCAGTCCTGCCGGGACCTCGCCAGGAACGGGCCGGGGTCCCTCGACGTCATCGAGATCGACGCCGCCTCGCACGGTGGCGTGGACGATGCCCGTGACCTGCGCGAGAAGGCCTTCTTCGGGCCGGCGTCCAGCCGCTACAAGATCTACATCATCGACGAGGCCCACATGGTCACCTCGGCGGGCTTCAACGCCCTGCTGAAGGTGGTCGAGGAGCCGCCGGAGCACCTCAAGTTCATCTTCGCCACCACCGAGCCGGAGAAGGTGATCGGGACCATCCGGTCCCGGACGCACCACTACCCCTTCCGGCTGGTGCCGCCCGGCACCCTGCGGGACTACCTGGGCGAGGTCTGCGGGCGGGAAGGCGCCACGGTCGAGGACGGCGTGCTGCCGCTCGTCGTGCGCGCCGGCGCCGGGTCCGTGCGTGACTCGATGTCCGTCATGGACCAGCTGCTCGCCGGCGCGGGTGAGGACGGTGTGACGTATGCCATGGCGACCTCCCTGCTCGGGTACACCGAAGGCTCCCTGCTCGACTCCGTCATCGACGCCTTCGCCGCCCGCGACGGAGCGGCGGCCTTCGAGGTCGTCGACCGGGTGGTGGAAGGCGGGAACGACCCGCGCCGGTTCGTCGCCGACCTGCTGGAACGGCTGCGCGACCTCGTCATCCTGGCCGCCGTGCCCGAGGCCGGGGAGAAGGGGCTGATCGACGCCCCCGCCGACGTCTTGGAGCGGATGCAGGCCCAGGCGTCCGTGTTCGGGGCCGCCGAGCTGTCTCGCGCCGCCGATCTGGTCAACACCGGGCTCACGGAGATGCGCGGCGCGACCTCGCCGCGGCTGCAGCTGGAGCTGATCTGCGCCCGCGTGCTGCTGCCCGCCGCCTTCGACGACGAGCGGTCCTTCCAGGCCCGGCTCGACCGGCTGGAGCGCGGCGGGGCCGCCGCTGCGCCCGCCGCCGCGCCCGCCATGGGCTACGTGCCCGGGCCCGAGGCGCACGCCATGGCCCCCGCCGGTCCCGGCGGGGGTGTCGCCGCCGCGCGCGCCGCCGCCGCTGCCGTCCAGCCGCCCGCCGCGGTGCCCGCGCCCGCGCCGGTACGGGCTCCCGCGCAGCCGGAGGCCCCGGTCCAGCCGGCGCCCGCCGCCCAGGCTCCGGCCGCGCCCGCCCCCGCGCCCGCCCCCGCAGCCCCCGCGCCCGGGGCCTGGCCCGGAGCCGCCCAGCCCGGCAGCGGCGCCCCCGGCGCCTGGCCCGGAGCCGCCGCCCCCGCGACGCCGGCCGCACCCGCACCCGCCGCAGCCCCGGCCGCCGGTGCCTGGCCCAGCGCGTCCGCCCCCGGCCAGGGCGCGCCCGCGCCCGTCGCCCCGCCCGCAGCAGCCGCACCGGCCCCGGCGCCAGCCCCGGCCGCCGCCGCCCCCTCCCCCGGCATGGCCGCCGGTGCGGGGCAGGTCCAGGCGATGTGGCCCGGCGTCCTGGAGGCCGTGAAGAACCGCCGCCGCTTCACCTGGATCCTGCTCAGTCAGAACGCCCAGGTCACCGGCTTCGACGGCACCACCCTCCAGCTCGGCTTCCCCAATGCCGGAGCCCGCGACAACTTCGCGAGCAGCGGCAGCGAGGACGTGCTCAAGGCGGTCCTGGCCGAGCAGTTCCAGGTCAACTGGAAGATCGACGCCGTCGTGGGCGGCGGGGGCCCGGCCCCCATGGCCCCGGGCTCCTCCTCCTACGCCGCCCCGCCGCCCCCCGCCTACAACCCGCCGCCGGCGCAGCCGTCCCCGCAGGCGGCCCCCGCGCCCCAGTACCCGCAGCAGCAGCCGCACCAGCAGTCGGCCCCGGCCCCGCAGCCCCCCGTACAGCAGGCGCCCCCGCCGGTGGCCCCCGAGGACGACTTCGCGGAGGAGGACGATCCCGACCTCGTGGAGAGCGCCCTGACCGGACACGACCTGATCGTGCGCGAGCTGGGAGCCACCGTTGTGGAGGAATACACGAACGAGTAGGGCCTCCCGATTGGGTGGCCGCACGAAACGCGCCACCGGGGCCGGGCTACCCTGGGCGGCGTGAAGGTCCTCGTCATCGGCGGCGGCGCCCGCGAACATGCCCTGTGCCGCTCTCTGTCCCTCGACCCCGACGTCTCCGCGCTGTACTGCGCTCCCGGCAACGCCGGCATCGCCGAGGTGGCCGAGCTCCGCCCGGTCGACGCCCTCGACGGCGACGCCGTCGCCGCCCTCGCCACCGAACTCGGCGCCGACCTGGTCGTCGTCGGCCCGGAGGCCCCGCTGGTCGCCGGGGTCGGCGACGCCGTGCGCGCCGCGGGCATCCCCGTCTTCGGCCCGTCCGCCGAGGCGGCGCAGCTCGAAGGCTCCAAGGCCTTCGCCAAGGACGTGATGGCCGCGGCCGGGGTCCCGACCGCGCGCAGCTACGTCTGCACCACCCCGGAAGAGATCGACGCGGCCCTCGACGCCTTCGGCGCCCCGTACGTCGTCAAGGACGACGGACTCGCGGCCGGCAAGGGCGTCGTGGTCACCGAGGACCTGGCCGCCGCCCGCGCCCACGCGCTCGGCTGCGACCGCGTGGTCATCGAGGAGTACCTCGACGGCCCCGAGGTCTCCCTCTTCGCCATCACCGACGGCGTCACCGTGGTCCCGCTCCAGCCCGCGCAGGACTTCAAGCGCGCCCTCGACGGCGACCAGGGCCCGAACACCGGCGGCATGGGCGCGTACTCCCCGCTGCCCTGGGCCGACCCGAAGCTGGTCGACGAGGTCATGGAGCTGGTCCTCCAGCCCACCGTCGACGAGCTCCGCCGCCGCGGCACCCCCTTCTCGGGGCTCCTCTACGCCGGCCTCGCGATCACCAGCCGCGGTACGCGCGTCATCGAGTTCAACGCCCGATTCGGCGACCCCGAGACCCAGGTGGTCCTGGCCCGGCTGCGCACCCCGCTCGCGAGCGTGCTGCTGAACGCCGCCAACGGCACCCTGGACACCGAGGAGCCGCTCGTCTGGCGCGACGACGCGGCCGTCACGGTGGTCATCGCCTCCCACAACTACCCCGAGACCCCCCGCACCGGGGACCCGATCGAGGGCCTGGCCGAGGTGGCCGCCGAGGACGCGCCCGACGCGTACGTGCTGCACGCCGGGACCCGGCGCGAGGGCGACGCGATCGTCAGCGCGGGCGGCCGCGTGCTGTCCGTGACGGCGACCGGTTCCGATCTGGCACAGGCCCGCGAGAAGGCGTATAAGGCGGTGGCGCGCATCCGGCTGGACGGCTCGCAGCACCGTACGGACATCGCGGCGAAGGCCGCCGGGCTCGGCTGACCAGCGGCTCCGCTGACCCGCGGGCCCGGTGCGCAGATGCTGCGCCCGGGCCCGCGGGCGTGTTCGCGTGCGAGTGCATCCGGCCGCGTTCGAACGCACCCACCTTTACCCAAAGCCATTCCATCGGGTGATCGTCACCCCGTCCGCCTGACGGCCGGGCGTGCCCCAACTAGGGTGCGATGCCAAGCATTCCGGCACTTGGCCCACCGGCATTGCGATGTCAGTGGCGGGTGTCACAGTGGGGGAGTGAGCAACGTCGCCGCAGGGCAGAGGGGGTGAGGTCCGGCCGTGTCCGGAACCGGTTCGATCATGGAAGCGGGCGTGCCGTCCGCACGTTCCCGCGCTCTCGCCGTGCTGCGGGTACGCAGCAGGGCCCTGGCCGTCGGGCTGCTGCCCGCCGCCCTCGCGGTGGTGCTGGTGGCCGCCCGGACGACGGGCCGGCTGGCCGGTGACCCCTGGCCCGTGGTGACCCTCGTCGTGTGCGTCCTCGCGGCCGTGGTGCTGCTCGTCGGCGGCGTCTTCGGCGCGGTGGTGCTGCGGGCGAGCCCCGCCGTCACGCCGACGGTGCCGCTGTCGGAGGCCGCAGCGCCCGACCTCTACCGGCTGGTGCGGGACCTGGCCGACCGCATGGACGTGCCGCCGCCCTCCGCGATAGCCCTGACGCCGGACTGCGACAGCTGGCTGGAGGACCGCACCCACGCGGCCCACCGCCGCGGCGCCATATCCGCCGGCCCGGAGTCCGAGCAGGGTGCCGCCCCCGTGCTGGTGATCGGTTCGCCGTTCCTGTGGTGGATGCGCGTCGCGGAGCTACGGGCCGTCCTCGCGCCGGTCGTCGCCGGTACGGGACCTTCCGCGCACCCGGACATAGCCGACGCGCGCGGCTTCGTACGGGGCCTGGACGCGGCCGTGGACGTGGGCAACCGGCGCGGGCTCGGCTGGATCGGCGCCCCGGCCCGGCTGCTGCTGCGGCTGTGCCGGACGGACGCCACCGAGATGGAGCGCGGGGTGGCCGCGGCCGCCTCGGAGCGTGCACAGGGTGTGGACTACGGGCTGCGCATCGTCGCCCAGGAGCAGGTCGGCCTCGCCTACGCGGGCTGGGACCGGCTGCTGACCCGGGTCGCGCTGCCCGCCTGGCGGATGGGCCGCTGGCCCGCGCACCTAGACGCCGGAGTGGTCTCCGCGCTGACCGAGCTGTCGCGGCGGGACCGGCTGGCCGACGGGTTCACCTCGCGGCTCGGCGAGCGCCCCGCCTGTGACCTGCTGGAGCAGCCCGGAGTGGTCGACGAGGCGACGTCGCTGCTGGCCGCGCGCCTCTTCCACGGCGGGCCGGCCGAGACCGGGCCGGACTGGTCCCCGGTGGACTGGACGGCGTATCCGGAGGAGGTCGTGGACCGCAAGTGGCGTGCGGAGGCGGCCCGGCTGCACGCGGCGCTGGACGCCCTGGCCGTCCCGGCGGGCCGGCCCGCCGGACCCGCCGCTGCTTCCCCCGGACCCGCTGGGCCCGCCGGGTCCGCCGGCCCCGGAGCGCCCGGCACGGCGGCCGCACCGGCCGCACCTGCCGCATTGAACTCATCGGGCGCCCCGGCAGCGGCCGCGGCGGCGGGACCGGCCACGATCGAGGCCACCTGCGCCGCCCGGCCCGCCGTGGACGGCTTCGCCGGACCCACGCTGGAGCGGGTGCTGGGCTACCTCACGGACCCCACCGGCGCGGGCGCGGCCTCGGAGGCCCTGGCCGGCCGGCTCAGCGGGGACCTGGCCCGCGAGGAGCGGGCCGCCGGTCCTGCCGCCGGCGCCGGGAAGGCGCGCGGCGCGGACGCCGTGCCGCTGTTCCCGCTCCAGCCGCCACGCAGCGGCCGGGACCTGCTGGCCGACCACGTGACCGCGATGGTGTGCTGCGCGGCCGTGGACTCGGCCGGGGCCGCCCCCGGACTGGACTGGCTCGACGGGCCGGTCCTGCTGGTCGGCGGCGACCGCCGCTCCGACCTGGCCCCGCGCGTGATGTGCCTGGTCGAGGACGGGAACCCGGAACCGCTGCGGGACTGGCTCGCCGACCTCGGCGTGCGCCCGGAGAAGCCGGTCCGGCTGGTCTGAGCCGGGCCCGGACCGGTCCGCGCGGGCCCCGAGCGTGCCCCGATCGCCGCCCCCGGAGGGGTACGGCTCGTACGAAAAAGCGGATGCGAATGTTCCGGTCCCGTCAATTCGCGACGAACGGTGACGGACTGAGTGCGTTATGTGATGTGCTGGGATCGGTCGCGGCTGGATGTCCTGAACCGGGGTGTCCGGGAACTGCCGTCTCAGCAGGGAACGTGCCGCGCGCCGAGACGATGTACGCCCGTTCGGGGGAGCGAGGGAGGGGAGCGGTCATGGGTGCGGACCAGATCCGGCGTTGGGAGTCAGGGGCGCTCGCGCACGCGGTGACCGACCCGTTCGGGCAGGGCCCCCTGCCCTGGTTCCGGGGGAGCGAGCTCTACTTCGACGACACCGGCCACGTCGTCCCCTGGTACGTGGACCCGGCCGCCGCGGCCGCCGGCACCGGCCGGATCCCCCGCGCCCGCGGCAACGGCGGTCCCCGCACCGCCGACGACGTGCACCGCCAGATCAAGGGGTTCGCCTCCACCGGCGCCGTCACCCCCGGCGAAGCCATCGACTTCCACATCACCGTCGACCCGCCCCAGCAGTTCTCCGTCGACGTCTACCGGATCGGCCACTACGGCGGCGACGGCGCCTCCAAGATCACCACGAGCCCGCGGCTGTCCGGCATCGTCCAGCCCGCCCCCCTGGCGGCCGACCGCACCGTCTCCTGCCACCACTGGTGGTTGTCCTGGCGGCTGCAGGTCCCCTCCTACTGGAGCGTCGGCGCGTACGTCGCCGTCCTGACCACCGCGGACGGCTACCGCTCCCACATCCCCTTCACGGTCCGCGACGAGCACCCCGCCGACCTCCTGCTCCTGCTCCCGGACATCACCTGGCAGGCGTACAACCTCTACCCGGAGGACGGTCACACCGGCGCCAGCCTCTACCACGCCTGGGACGAGGACGGCCGGCTGCTCGGCGAGCAGGACGCGGCCCACACCGTCTCCTTCGACCGCCCCTACGCGGGCGCCGGCCTGCCCCTGCACGTCGGCCACGCCTACGACTTCATCCGCTGGGCCGAGCGCTACGGCTACGACATCGCCTACGCCGACACCCGCGACCTGCACGCGGGCCGTGTCGACCCCACCCGCTACCGCGGCCTGGTCTTCCCCGGCCACGACGAGTACTGGTCGGCCCCCATGCGCCGCACCGTCGAGCGCGCCCGCCTGCACGGCACCTCGCTCGTCTTCCTCTCCGCCAACACCATGTACTGGCAGGTCGAGCTCTCCCCCTCCCCCTCCGGGGACGCGGACCGGCTCCTCACCTGCCGAAAACGGCGCGGTCCGGGCCGCCCCAGCCTGTGGCGCGAGGTCGACCGCCCGGAGCAGCAGCTGCTCGGCATCCAGTACGCCGGCCGGGTCCCCGAGCCCGCGCCGCTGATCGTGCGCAACGCCACGCACTGGCTCTGGGACTCCACCGGGGCCGGGGAGAACGACGAGCTGCCCGGCCTGGTCGCGGGCGAGGCCGACCGGTACTTCCCGCGCACCCAGCTCCCCGAGCACCAGGACCGGATCCTGCTGGCGCACTCCCCGTACCTCGACAGCGAGGGTCACCGGCGCCACCAGGAGACCTCCCTCTACCGGGCGCCCAGCGGCGCCCTGGTCTTCGCCTCCGGCACCTTCGCCTGGTCCCCGGCCCTCGACCGCCCGGGCCACGTCGACGAGCGGGTGCAGCGGGCCACCGCCAACCTCCTCGACCGGATCTGCAAGCACGACTGACCCGCGACCGACCCACCCCTGTCCACAGGAGGGGACGAAGGTGCGCGAGAATCGGGGTGCGCTTCATACAGAACCACAGGGAGACCCCGTGTCCGGATTCGTCGAAAAGCCCGAGCCGGTTCAGGTTCCGGGCCTCGTCCACCTCCACACCGGCAAGGTGCGCGACCTCTACCGCGACGAGGACGACCGCCTCGTCATGGTCGCCAGCGACCGCCTGTCCGCCTTCGACTGGGTCCTGCCCACCGAGATCCCGGACAAGGGCCGCGTCCTGACCCAGCTCTCCCTGTGGTGGTTCGACCAGCTCGCCGACCTCGTCCCGAACCACGTCATCTCCACCGACCTGCCCGCCGGCGCCCCCGCCGACTGGGCCGGTCGCACGCTGATCTGCCGCAATCTGGACATGGTCCCGGTCGAGTGCGTGGCCCGCGGCTACCTGACCGGCTCCGGACTCGCCGAGTACAAGCAGACCCGTACGGTGTGCGGGCTCGGCCTTCCCGAGGGGCTCGTGGACGGCTCCGAGCTGCCCGGCCCGATCTTCACCCCGGCGGCCAAGGCCGAGGTCGGCGAGCACGACGAGAACGTCTCCTACGAGGAGGTGGCGCGCACCACCGGCGCCGAGACGGCGGCGCTGCTGCGCCAGACCACCCTGGCCGTGTACGGCCGCGCCCGGGACATCGCGCGCGAGCGCGGCATCATCCTGGCCGACACCAAGTTCGAGTTCGGTTTCGACCCGAAGGACGGCAGCCTCGTCGCCGCCGACGAGGTGCTGACCCCGGACTCCTCCCGCTTCTGGCCGGCCGACCAGTGGGAGCCGGGCCGCTCGCAGCCCTCCTTCGACAAGCAGTACGTCCGCGACTGGCTGGCGTCCCCGGCCTCCGGCTGGGACCCGAAGAGCGAGTTCCCGCCGCCGGCCCTCCCCTCGCAGGTCGTCGCGCAGACCCGCGCCAAGTACATCGAGGCGTACGAGCGGCTCACCGGCCTGACCTGGTCCTGAGACACCAAGAAGCCCCCGGTCCGAGGACCGGGGGCTTCTTCACTGCAGAGCGGACAACGCGACTCGAACGCGCGACATCCACCTTGGCAAGGTGGTGCTCTACCAACTGAGCTATGTCCGCAGGTGCGCCGTAGCGCGAGAACCACTATACCCAACCTCGCTCGCGTGCGAGACGCACCGCCGTGTGCCGGTTCTCGGCACCCAGCTTCGTCGCCGCCGAGGACAGGTAGTTCCGTACGGTCCCCTGTGACAGCGCGGCCCGCTCGGCGATCTCCGCGACCGGTGCCCCGTCCGCCGCCAGTTCCAGCACCTCGGCCTCCCGCGCGGTCAGCGGCGAGTCCCCCGCGCTGATGGCGTCGGCCGCCAACTCCGGGTCCACGTAACGACCGCCCGCGTGCACGGTCCGGATCAGTTCGGCCAGCCGCTGCGCCGAGACGGTCTTCGGGGCGAAGGCCCGCACCCCCGCGGCCAGGGCCCGCTTCAGGTGGCCCGGACGACCGTGACTCGTCACGATCATGGTCTTGCAATCGGGGAGTTCCGCCCGCAGCGATGTGGCGACGCTCACACCGTCGGCGCCGGGCATCTGCAGGTCCAGCACCGCGACGTCCGGCCGGTGCGCCCGCGCCATGGCGAGCGCCTCGGGGCCCGAGGCCGCCTCCGCGACGACGAGCAGGTCGTCCTCCAGGGCGAGCAGGGCCGCCAGCGCCCCGCGGATCAGGTGCTCGTCGTCGGCGAGCAGTACGCGTACGGGGCTCACGCCCGCACCTCCAGTCGTTGCGTTTCCCGGTCCGGGATCTCCGCGAGCAGCCGGAACCGGCCGTCGCCCACCAAGCCCGCCTGCAGGGTCCCGTCCAGTGCCGCGAGCCGCTCCCGCAGCCCGGCCAGGCCCGAGCCGGGCGGCCCGGCCGGGGTGTCGGGCGCCCCGTCGTTCTCCACCACCAGCGTCACGGGGCCGGTCTCCGGGGCGGACAGCCGGATCAGGCAGCGGTGCGCGTCCCCGTGCCGCAGTACGTTCGTCGTCGCCTCGCGGACCACCCAGCCGAGCGCCGACTGGACCTCGGGGGGCAGCTCGCGGCCGGCCCGGAAGTCGACCCGGCAGTCCATGCCGGCCGCGCTCAGCACCCCGCGCGCCCCCTCCAGCTCCACCGCGAGATCCGCCTCCCGGTAGCCCCGCACCACGTCCCGTACCTCCCGCTGGGACTCCTGGGCTATGCGCTGCACCTCGATCATCTGCTCCACCGCCTCCGGCCGATCGCGCCGCGCCAGCTGGACGGCCAGCTCGCTCTTGAGCGCGATCACCGCCAGGTTGCGGCCCATCACGTCGTGCAGATCGCGCCCGAAGCGCAGCCGTTCCTCCGCCACCGCGAGGCGCGCCTGCACCTCGCGGGAGCGGTCCAGCTCGTAGACCGTGTTCAGCAGCCACGCGGAGAACCCGCTGGTGAAGCAGAAGAACAGGCTGCCCAGCAGGATCCCGACGAGATACCCCAAGACCTCTCCGGCGGGCAGCCCGAGGGCGAGTGCGGCCAGGCTCGTCCCGGTCGCCGCGGCCGGGGGCACGTACCGCATCCTGCGCACCGACCTCAGGGACAGCACCAGCGAGCCGGAGCCGAAGGCGGTCAGCCCGGACACCAGCGCCGGAGCCGCCGAGGGGTCCGCGATCCTTCCCGTGGCCTCCAGGGCGAGGACGGCCAAGGTGGCGGCGCCCGTCGCGACGGCCAGGAACACCGCCAGCCGGACCGGGCGTTCGCGTCGCCCCACCACCCAGTCCAGCGCCCTGGAGTTGAGCACCCCGCACAGCACGGCGTGGGCGCACAGCATCACGAAGAGCGTGCCGGGCACCAGGACCGAGGACCTGCCGGCCGCGGCGACCAGCGGAAGCAGCCCGAAGGACACGATCTCCAGGAGCACGAAGAGGTGGAACGACCACCGGGTGTAGAGCTCCAGCTTTCCCGCACTGCTGCGGTTCTTCCACCACCCCGTCAGCTTCGCCATCTCCGCGTCTCCCCGTCCCCCGACTCGCCCTACCTGCGCGGTTCCCAGCGGAACCACCGCTGGACAGCAAACACGGTGATCACGGTCCAGGCCAGCGCACCCAGCCCGGCCCCCAGCAGGTCGCCGCTCTCCACGCCGCCGCTCCAGCCGGCCCGCACGAGGGTCATCACCCCGCTCAACGGAAGCAGTTCGCACAGGGAGGCCGCCAGGTCCGGCAGCGAGTCCGCCGGCATGAACAGCCCCGAGCCGAGCACGCTCAGCAGGAACAGCGGCAGCGTGGTGAAGCCGGCGGTCTCCACGGTGCGGGTGACGGCGCTGGTCAGCGCGGACAGCCCGGCGAGCAGCAGGACACCGATGACGACGGCCGCCACGAGCAGCAGCGGGTTGCGGGGCGTGCGCACGTCCAGCACGGCCGCGCCGGCCACCGCGAGCACCGCGATCTGGCCGAGCGCCAGGACGGCGGAGGGCAGCGCGGTCCCGGCGAGGATCTCCAGGTCGTTCGCCTCGCCGGTGCGCAGCCGCTTGAGGACGAGTTCCTCGCGCCGGGCGACGTAGGCCGAGACCAGGTTCATGTACACGACGAGGATCAGCACCATGCCGATCCCGCCGGTCACGGTGGCCTCGCCGACGGTCTGCGCGCCGTCGACCCCGCTGAGGGAGGAGCGCAGGACGAACACCATCAGCAGGGGCATCAGGAAGGCCACGCCGAGCGCGGCCCGGTTGCGCACCAGCAGGGTGATCTCGGAGCGGCCGAGCGCGACGAGCCGGCCGGGGTTCGGGGTCAGGGTGTTCATCGGATCTCCGCAGGCGTGTCCTCGGTGCGGCGGCCGGCGCTGCGGCGGCCCTCCGCGATCTCCAGGAAGGCCTCCTCCAGGGAGGCGGACCGGGCGTCGAGCCCGTCCAGTACGACTCCGCTCTCGCGGGCCCAGCCCAGCAGCTCGGTCAGGTCCGCCTGGAGCCGTCCGGTACGGATCTCCACGCGCTGTCCGAAGGCCGCCGCGCGCAGCGTCAGCGGCAGCCGGGCCGTGGGCACCCCGTCCGGCAGGGTGAAGCGGATCCTGGCCGGCCGGGTGGCGGTGACCTCGGCCGGGGTGCCCGAGAGGACGAGCTCGCCCTCGTGGAGGATCGCGAGGCGGTCCGCGAGCTCCTCGGCCTCCTCCAGGTAGTGCGTGGTCAGCAGCACCGTGGCGCCCTGCGCGCGCAGCTCCCGTACCAGCGCCCAGGTGTCCCGGCGGCCTTCGGGATCCATGCCGGTGGTCGGCTCGTCGAGGAAGAGCACCTCGGGCCGGCCGAGCAGGGCCAGCGCCAGGTCGAGGCGCCGCCGTTCGCCGCCGGACAGCTGCTTGACCCGTACGGAGGACCGGGTGCCCAGGCCGACCAGGTCCAGCACCTCCCCGGCCGGGCGGGCGCCCGTGGTGAGCCCGGCCCACATCCGGACGGTCTCGGCGACCGACAGGTCGGAGGGGAAACCGCCCTCCTGGAGCATGACCCCGGTGCGCGGGCGGACCCGGTCGCGCCGCGTGTACGGATCGAGGCCGAAGACGCGCACGCGGCCCCCGCTCGGCGCGGCCAGTCCCTCCAGCAGCTCGACGGTGGAGGTCTTGCCCGCGCCGTTGGTCCCGAGGAGGGCGAACACCTCGCCGCGCGCCACGGAGAAGGAGACGCCCCGGACGGCCTCGAAGCCGCCGGCGTAGCCGCGGCGCAGGTCCTGGGCTTCGATCACGGTATCGGTCATGTCCCCAGCCTCGGGGCGGCCGGACCGGGTCGGCAGTGCGCGCTGTCATGGCCCGCGATGACATTTGTCAGGGTGGCCGCCCGCGCCCCGGGACGGGACGAAGAGGAGAAAGGGAAGGAATGCCAAGGAAGCGCGAGGGAAGCACGAAGGAAGCACGAAGAAGGCCCCGATCGCAATGATCGGGGCCTTCTCTGTACAGAGCGGACGACGCGACTCGAACGCGCGACATCCACCTTGGCAAGGTGGTGCTCTACCAACTGAGCTACGTCCGCAAGCAGTGCACCGCCGGGGCGGTGCGTGCATCACTCTACCCGATCCACCGTGGTGGTCGGAAAGCCATGCAGAGCGGGTGACAGGAATCGCACACTGCGCCTTCCCTCTGGAAGAGGGATGTTCTGCTACTGAACTACACCCGCACGACCTCGGAGGCTCTGACCTGCGGCCTGGCCCCTTGGCGTGATCCACACACTAGCCGACGGATGGGGGTGGATGGCAAATCGGCCCTCAGTGAGCCGCGTTGTAGGCCTCGTAGATCTTCTTCGGGATGCGGCCGCGCGGGGGCACGTCGTACTGGTTGGACCGGGCCCAGGCCCGGACGACCGCCGGGTCGGGGGCGACGGAGGTGTGCTTGAAGGCCTTCCCCGAGCGCGACTGGCGCCGGCCGGCGGCGACGAAGGGGGCCAGGCCCTTCCGCAGTTTCTTTGCGTTGGCCACATTGAGGTCGATCTCGTACGACTTACCGTCCAGAGCGAACACGACCGTTTCCGCCGCTTCTCCGCCATCGATGTCGTCGGAGAGCGTGACTACTACGCGCTGCGCCACGGATATCGGTCCCTTCGTGCGACGCCGCCACCTGTTGACGTGGGGCGATGTCGCCTGTGTGGATGTTTCGGGGCAATGCATCATTCATCCCCCGTTGCGAAGCGGCAAAAGTCACTCGCCCGGAGTGATTCCTTTGTACCCCGATTCCCATTGCATTGCGAAGCCCAGTTAATTCTCTCCGCGTGTCCTGCCGCAATGCCGGGTACGCGGTTTTCCGGCGGATTTTGCGAAGCGTTGGTGAAGTCGAAACGGCGTGGTGATCGCACCCTTCGCATATCTACCCGCGTAGAAATTTTGGCCGGGTACGCTGAGGGAACCGCCTTCGCACCAACCACCACACGGGAGTGCCCGATGGCACGCGTCGTAGTCGACGTCATGCTCAAGCCGGAGATCCTCGACCCCCAGGGCCAGGCGGTGCAGCGTGCACTGCCGCGCCTGGGCTTCGAAGGGATCGCCGACGTCCGCCAGGGGAAGCGCTTCGAACTGGAGGTGGAGGGACCGGTCGACCAGGCCGCCCTCGACCGCATCCACAAGATGGCCGAAACGTTCCTCGCCAACACCGTCATCGAAGACTTCACCGTGAAGGTCGAGGCCTGACGGTGACCACTCGCATCGGAGTCGTCACGTTCCCCGGAACGCTCGACGACCGTGACTCGCTGCGCGCCGTCCGCCTCGCCGGGGCCGAGCCCGTCTCGCTGTGGCACCGCGACAAGGACCTGCACCAGGTCGACGCGGTCGTCCTCGCGGGCGGTTTCTCCTACGGGGACTACCTGCGCGCCGGGGCCATCTCCCGCTTCTCGCCGGTGATGGAGACCATCATCGAGCAGGCCAGGGGCGGCATGCCCGTCCTGGGCATCTGCAACGGCTTCCAGGTCCTCACCGAGGCCCACCTGCTGCCGGGGGCGATGCTCCGGAACAACCACCTGCACTTCATCTGCCGCGACCAGAAGCTGCGGGTGGAGAACGCGGAGACCGCGTGGACCGGCGACTACACCGCCGGCCAGGAGATCTCCGTACCGCTGAAGAACATGGACGGCCGGTACGTCGCCGACGAGCGCGTCCTCGACGAGCTCGAGGCCGAGGGCCGCGTGGCCTTCCGGTACGTCGACGTGAACCCGAACGGTTCGCTGCGCGACATCGCCGGCATCACCAACGCCGCGGGCAACGTCGTCGGCCTCATGCCGCACCCCGAGCACGCGGTCGAGCCGCTGATCGGGACCGGCCGCACCGACGGCCTCCCGTTCTTCACCTCGGTCCTGAAGAAGCTGGTCAGCGCATGAGCCTCGACACCGTCAAGAACGCCACCGAAACCCCGGACGCCTCCCAGCCGTGGAAGGAACTCGGCCTCAAGGAGGACGAGTACGCCCGCATCCGGGAGATCCTCGGCCGCCGCCCCACCGGCGCCGAGCTCGCCATGTACTCGGTCATGTGGTCCGAGCACTGCTCGTACAAGAGCAGCAAGGTCCACCTGAAGCAGTTCGGCGAGAAGGTCCCGCAGAACGACGCCATGCTCGTCGGCATCGGCGAGAACGCCGGCGTCGTCGACGTCGGCCAGGGCTACGCGGTCACCTTCAAGGTCGAGTCGCACAACCACCCCTCGTACATCGAGCCCTACCAGGGCGCGGCCACCGGCATCGGCGGCATCGTCCGCGACATCCTCGCCATGGGCGCCCGCCCGATCGCCGTCGTGGACCCGCTGCGCTTCGGCGCGGCCGACCACCCCGACACCAAGCGCGTCCTGCCGGGCGTGGTCGCGGGCATCGGCGGCTACGGCAACTGCCTCGGCCTGCCCAACATCGGCGGCGAGGTCGTCTTCGACGCCTGCTACCAGGGCAACCCGCTGGTCAACGCCGGCTGCATCGGCGTCATGAAGCACGAGGACATCCACCTCGCCAAGGCCTCCGGCCCCGGCAACAAGGTCATCCTCTACGGCGCCCGCACCGGCGGCGACGGCATCGGCGGCGTCTCGGTCCTCGCGTCCGAGACCTTCGACGACACCAAGCCGACCAAGCGCCCCGCCGTCCAGGTCGGCGACCCCTTCCAGGAGAAGCTCCTCATCGAGTGCACCCTGGAGATCTTCAAGGAGAAGCTGGTCGCGGGCATCCAGGACCTCGGCGGCGCCGGGCTCTCCTGCGCCACCTCCGAGCTCGCCTCCGCCGGCTCCGGCGGCATGCGCGTCGAGCTCGACACCGTCCCGCTGCGCGACGCGACGCTCTCGCCCGAGGAAATCCTCATGAGCGAGTCGCAGGAGCGCATGTGCGCGATCGTCGAGCCGCAGTACGTCGACCGCTTCATGGAGATCTGCGAGAAGTGGGACGTCATCGCCACCGTCATCGGTGAGGTGACCGACGGCGAGCGCCTGGAGATCTTCTGGCACGGTGAGCAGATCGTGGACGTGCCCCCGGGCACGGTCGCCCACGAGGGCCCGGTCTACCACCGCCCGTACGCCCGCCCCGAGTGGCAGGACGCCCTCCAGGCCGACGACGCGGGCAAGCTGCCCCGTCCGCAGACCTCCGAGGAGCTCCGCGCGCAGGTCCTGGCGCTGGTCTCGTCCCCGAACCAGGCCTCGAAGTCCTGGGTCACCGACCAGTACGACCGCTTCGTGCAGGGCAACACGGTGCTCTCGCAGCCCGAGGACGCGGGCATGGTCCGCATCGACGAGGAGTCGAACCTCGGCGTGGCCATGGCCACCGACGGCAACGGCCGCTTCGCGAAGCTCGACCCGTACACGGGCGCGCAGCTCGCGCTGGCGGAGGCGTACCGCAACGTCGCCGCGACCGGCGCCAAGCCGCTGGCGATCTCCGACTGCCTGAACTTCGGCTCCCCCGAGGACCCGGGCGTCATGTGGCAGTTCGCCGAGGCCACCCGCGGTCTCGCGGACGGCTGCTTCGAGCTGGGCACCCCGGTGACCGGCGGCAACGTCTCGCTGTACAACCAGACCGGTGACATCGCCATCCACCCGACCCCGGTCGTGGCGGTCCTCGGTGTGATCGACGACGTCAACCGCCGTACGCCGATGGCGTTCGCGGAGGCCGGCCAGCTGCTGTACCTGCTGGGCGACACGGCCGAGGAGTTCGGCGGCTCGGCCTGGTCCCAGGTCGTCCACGACCACCTCGGCGGCATGCCCCCGAAGGTGGACCTGGCGCGCGAGAAGCTGCTCGCCGAGATCCTGATCTCGGCCTCCCGCGACGGCATGATCGACGCCGCCCACGACCTGTCCGACGGCGGCGTGATCCAGGCGCTCACCGAGTCCTGCCTGCGCGGCGGCAACGGTGCCCGGATCGTGGTGCCCGAGGGCCTGGACGCCTTCACCTTCCTGTTCTCCGAGTCCGCGGGCCGGGCCATCGTGGCCGTACCGCGCAGCGAGGAGCTCCGCTTCACCGACATGTGCGGTGCGCGGGGCCTGCCGGTCGCCCGCATCGGCGTGGTGGACGGCGAGGAGATCGAGGTCCAGGGCGAGTTCACCCTCCCGCTGGCCGAGCTCCGCGAGGCCCACGAGGCGACGATCCCGGCCCTGCTGGCCTGATCCCCGCAGCGCGTACGAGGCCCCGCCCACCCCGTGGGCGGGGCCTCGGCGCTGCCCGGGACGCGCGGTGCGGCCGCACGCAGCCGGCGCCGCCCGGATAGGGTCACCGCATGCCGCCCGCCAGGAAGAAGCAGCGCACCTTCGACCCCGCCAGGATCCGCACGGCCGTCACCGCGCAGTTCGCGCATGTCGGCGAAGCCGTCGGGGAGTTGGGGCCCGAGCAGCTGGCACGGCCCAGCGGGCTCGGCGACTGGACCGTCGCCGACCTCGCCGCGCACGTCGCCTGGATCGCGGACTCGCTGGCCGCCGGCCTCGCCCGGCCGCCCGCCGCCGTCGCCGAACTGTCCGCCGTCGAATGGCCCTTCGCCACCGCCTCCCTCGCCGGGAAGATCTCCGAAGCGGCCCGGGAGACCCTCGCCGGCGCCCCGCTGCCCGAGCTGTACGAGCGGGCGGCCGCCCGCATGGCCGCGGCGCTCGCGGCGAACCCGGACGCCCGCGTGCTGGACCTGTGGATCGGGGACATGACCCTGGCCGACTTCCTGGTCACCCGGACCGTCGAGCTGGTGGTCCACACCGACGACCTGAACCGGGCCGCCGGACTGGACGTCCCGATCGAGCGGCAGGCGCTGGCCGCCTGCACCCGGCTGCTCGCCGACGCCCTCGCCCTCAAGGCCCCCGGCGGTGCGGTCGAGGTACGGATCCCGCCCTTCGCGGTGGTCCAGTGCGTCGAGGGGCCGCGCCACACCCGCGGTACCCCGCCGAACGTGGTGGAGACCGACCCGCTCACCTGGATCCGGCTCGCGACCGGCCGTACGGGATGGGCCGAGGCACTCGACGGGGCGCGGGTCAGGGCCAGTGGCGAGCGGGCCGACCTGTCCGCGCTGCTGCCGCTGATGAGCTGAGCGCGGCCATGACGGAACCGACCCGGCGTCCCGTCCGTCCCAGGGGCATGCGTACCTTCCGGCACGTCCACCGCTCCGCGGGCCCGGCCCTCGTCCTCGCACTCGCCCTCGCTCTGGCCGGCTGCGGCCCGTCCGGGGAGAACGGGAGCGCCCCGCTGCCCGCCGTCGTGGGCTCCTGGGCCGTCGAGTCCCTGACCACCGGCGGCCGCACCCTGCACGCTCCCGAGTCCGCCCGCGTCGACCTCGCGCAGGACACGGCCAAGGGCAGCTACGGCTGCAACGGCTTCCGGGCGGCGGTCGTCCTCGACGGCACCTCCGCCCTGACCGTCACCCCCGGCATGTCGACCACCATGGCCTGCCCGGACATGGAATTCGAGACGGCCTTCGCCAAGCTGTTCTCGGGCCGGCTGACGATCGACCGGGGGCCCGACCGGCTCACCCTGAAGACCGCCGACGGGAGCACCATCGCCATGACCTCGCAGCCCCGCGACCCGGACGCCCCCCTCATCGTCACGGACTGGACCGTCGACTCGCTGATCAGCGGGGAGACGGTGTCCTCGGTGCCCGCCGAGGCCGCCGGCAAGGCCCGTTTCGCCATCGCCGCGGACGGCACCGCGGGCGGGACCCTCGGCTGCAACCGGTTCAGCGCCAAGGCGACCGTGGACGGTCCCACGGTCACCTTCGGCCCGCTCACCACGACCCGGATGGCCTGCGAGGGCCCGGCGGGCGAGGTCGAGCGGACGCTGACCGCGCTCTTCGGCAGCGGCCCGCTCACCACGAAGATCGACGGCCGGACCCTCACCCTCACCGCCCCCGACGGCAAGGGCCTGACCGCCAAGGCCTCCTCCGCAGCCGAGTGACCTGTACGGGGCTGCGCGCGGGCGGCGGGGCTCAGCCCGGGTACGGGAGGAGCTGGGCGTCCACGCGTTCCCAGGCCGTACGCAGTTGTGCCAGGCGGGCCGGGTCCACGGCGGCCTTGTCGGCCTGCTCGCGGACGTCACCGGCCAGGTGGAACAGCTGGTCCTTGCCCGCCTTGCCGCGGTAGTACTTCCAGTCGCCGCGGCGCAGCGCCCGCTCCCCCCGCACCCGCCAGAACAGGTCCCGCTCGGCGACCTTCTCGCCGCGCAGCAGGTAGCCGGCCAGGCTCGCCCCGTCCAGCGGGTAGGCCGGGTGCGGGCGGGCCCCGGCGACCTCCAGCAGGGTCGCGGTCCAGTCGGGGCTGAACACGGGAACGTGGCTGACCTGGCCGCCGTCGAGGCGGGCGGGCCAGCGCGCAATGTTCGGCACCCGAATCCCGCCCTCCTGCAGGGAGGCCTTGTTGCCGGACAGCGGCCAGTTGTACGAGAAGCGCTCGCCGCCGTTGTCGCTGGAGAAGACGACCAGGGTGTCCTCCTCCTGGCCGGAGCGCTTCAGCGCCTTCAGCACCTCGCCGACCGAGCGGTCGAGGTCCTCGACCATCTCCTTGTACTTCTCGACGGAGCCCCCGTCCTGGTGCCACAGGGCGCGGCCGTCGCCCGCCTTGATCCGGCGGACGATCTCGGCGCTCTCCTCGGTGTCCCCGTCGGCGATCCACGGCCAGTGCGGGGTGGTGAAGTTGAGGTTCAGCAGCCACGGCCTGCCGTGGTGGTCGCTGGAGACGTACTCGCTCGCCCGCTCCGTGATGATCCGCGTGTAGTACCGCAGGTCCTTGTACTCGGCGTCGCCCTCGTAGAGGTCGTACTCACCGGCCAGACCCAGCTTGGAGTAGTACTCCAGGGCCCCGCCGAAGTTGCCGAAGAACTCGTCCCAGCCGGACCGGGTCGGGCTGTAGTCGGGCAGGTAACCCGCGTGCCACTTGCCGATCAGCGCGGTGGCGTAGCCGGCCCCCTTCAACAGCGAGGCCAGGGTCGGGTGCGTGGGGTCCAGGCCCACCGACTTGTCCGCGATCGGCTCGGCCAGCCCGCCCTTGGTACGGCCCGGGTAGCGCCCGGTGTACAGGCTGAACCGGGTCGGCGAGCAGGTCGCCGAGCCCGAGTAGGCGTCGGTGAACCGGACGCCCTCGCGGGCCAGCCGGTCCAGGTTCGGGGTCCTGATGTGCGGGGAGCCGTACGCGGACAGGTCGGCCCAGCCCAGGTCGTCACCCAGGATGAAGAGGATGTTGGGCCTGCGGGAACGCCGGCCGGGGGCGGCCCGGAACTCCCGTTCCCGGGGGCCCGCGGCCCGGGCGTCGACGGCCTCCGCGGCCTCGGCGGGGGCGGCTCCCAGCCCCACCGCGGCGGTCGCCGCGGTCACGCCGACGGCGCCTCCGAAGGCACGACGGGACAGCTTGTTCTCGTACGAAGACACAGGTACTCCAAGGCACGGTCCGCCGGCCGGCTCCGGGCGGGGCGCGGGACGGCGCGGGGCACGGCGGAGCAGGGCGGGGCGGAGCGGAAATGAGAAAGGGCGGAGACGAGTTGCGGCTACGCGGAACAGCGACAGATGGCGCTCGCGACACGGACCAGGTCCACGTGCCGGCGCTCGACGAGGGTGACGGTGCGGTCACCGAGGGGCTGCATGAGCCGAGAGCTTGTACGAATGCCTTCGTGCATGTCAACAAGGTGATCCGCATACCGAGACGGAGGGGTCCGGTCACCCTCCGTGCTGTGACATTTCCCGGCCGTCCCCAATTCGGACCAGTGGTCGATCTCGCCTACACTCGGGAGCGTGCCTCGTGGTGATGGACGACTCAACCACGACCTGCTCCCCGGCGAAAAGGGCCCCCAGGACGCTTGCGGCGTCTTCGGTGTCTGGGCTCCGGGTGAAGAGGTCGCCAAGCTCACCTACTTCGGACTGTATGCATTGCAGCACCGCGGACAAGAGTCCGCGGGAATCGCTGTGAGCAACGGTTCCCAGATCCTCGTCTTCAAGGACATGGGCCTCGTTTCCCAGGTCTTCGACGAAACCTCTCTCGGCTCGCTCCAAGGTCATATCGCGGTCGGTCACGCCCGCTATTCGACCACCGGGGCCTCCGTCTGGGAGAACGCGCAGCCCACTTTCCGCGCGACCGCCCACGGCTCGATCGCCCTGGGTCACAACGGCAACCTGGTGAACACCGCCGAGCTTGCCGAGATGGTCGCCGACCTCCCCCGTCAGGACGGGCGGGCCACCCAGGTGGCCGCCACCAATGACACCGACCTGGTCACCGCCCTGCTCGCGGGGCAGACCGACGAGGACGGCAAGCCGCTGACGATCGAGGAGTCGGCCACCAAGGTCCTCCCGAAGGTCAAGGGCGCCTTCTCCCTCGTCTTCATGGACGAGGGGACCCTCTACACCGCCCGTGACCCGCAGGGCATCCGCCCGCTGGTCCTCGGCCGCCTGGAGCGCGGCTGGGTGGTCGCGAGCGAGACCGCCGCCCTCGACATCTGCGGCGCCAGCTTCGTCCGCGAGGTCGAGCCGGGCGAGCTCATCGCGATCGACGAGAACGGCCTGCGCACCTCCCGATTCGCGGAAGCGAAGCCCAAGGGCTGTGTCTTCGAGTACGTCTACCTGGCGCGCCCGGACACCGACATCGCCGGCCGGAACGTCTACCTCTCGCGTGTCGAGATGGGCCGGCGCCTGGCCAAGGAAGCCCCGGTCGACGCCGACCTGGTGATAGCGACGCCGGAGTCCGGCACGCCCGCCGCCGTCGGATACGCCGAGGCCAGCGGGATCCCGTACGGCTCCGGCCTGGTCAAGAACGCCTACGTGGGCCGGACGTTCATCCAGCCCTCGCAGACGATCCGCCAGCTCGGCATCCGCCTGAAGCTCAACCCGCTCAAGGAAGTCATCCGCGGCAAGCGCCTCGTGGTCGTCGACGACTCGATCGTCCGCGGCAACACCCAGCGCGCCCTCGTCAAGATGCTCCGCGAGGCCGGCGCGGCGGAGGTCCACATCCGGATCTCCTCGCCGCCGGTGAAGTGGCCGTGCTTCTTCGGCATCGACTTCGCCACGCGGGCCGAGCTGATCGCCAACGGCATGACGGTCGACGAGATCGCCACCTCGCTCGGCGCGGACTCGCTCTCGTACATCTCGCTCGACGCGATGATCGAGGCGACCACCATCCAGAAGCCCAACCTCTGCCGTGCCTGCTTCGACGGCGAGTACCCGATGGAGCTGCCCGACCCGCAGCTCCTCGGCAAGCAGCTCCTGGAGAGCGAGCTCGCGGGCGGCACCGACGCCGCCGACGCGCTCCGCCGTCCGTAGGCGATTCTCGGTTCGCCCTGCTCAACCTGCGCTGGGCCCTCTCTTTGAGGCTTCTCCGGGGGCCCAGCACCACACGCAGTAACGACACGAAAGCTCTCTCCTGTCATGACAGAGAAGACCACCGGTGCCAGCTACGCAGCCGCAGGCGTGGACATCGAAGCGGGCGACCGCGCCGTCGAACTGATGAAGGAGTGGGTGAAGAAGACGCAGCGCCCCGAGGTCCTCGGTGGCCTCGGCGGCTTCGCCGGCCTCTTCGACGCCTCCGCCCTCAAGCGCTACGAGCGCCCGCTGCTCGCCTCCGCGACCGACGGCGTCGGCACCAAGGTGGACATCGCCCGTCAGCTCGGCGTGTACGACACCATCGGCCACGACCTGGTCGCGATGGTCATGGACGACATCGTCGTCTGCGGCGCCGAGCCGCTCTTCATGACCGACTACATCTGCGTGGGCAAGGTCCACCCCGAGCGTGTCGCGGCCATCGTCAAGGGCATCGCCGAGGGCTGTGTCCTCGCCGGCTGCGCCCTGGTGGGCGGCGAGACCGCCGAGCACCCCGGCCTGCTGGGCCCGGACGACTTCGACGTGGCGGGCGCCGGCACCGGTGTCGTCGAGTACGACCGCCTGCTCGGCGCGGATCGCATCCGTACGGGTGACGCCGTCATCGCGATGGCGTCGTCCGGCCTTCACTCGAACGGGTACTCGCTCGTCCGGCACGTCCTCTTCGACCGGGCCGGGATGTCCCTGGACCAGCACGTCGAGGAGCTCGGCCGCACCCTGGGCGAGGAGCTCCTGGAGCCCACCAAGATCTACTCGCTGGACTGCATGGCGCTCACCCGTACGGCCGAGGTGCACGCCTACTCGCACATCACCGGCGGCGGCCTCGCGGCCAACCTGGCCCGGGTCATCCCGGACCACCTGCACGCCACGGTCGACCGTTCGACCTGGACCCCCGGCGCGATCTTCGACCTGGTGGGCAAGGCCGGGCAGGTGGAGCAGCTGGAGCTGGAGAAGACCCTGAACATGGGCGTCGGCATGATGGCCGTGGTCCCGCAGGAGTCGGTGGACGTGGCCCTGACCGCGCTGGCCGACAGGGGCGTCGACGCCTGGGTCGCCGGCGAGATCCTGGACCGCGGCGACCACGCCGAGGGCGCGACGCTGACCGGGTCCTACGCGGGCTGAGCAGCACGGAAACCCGGTCCGGGGCGCAGGCCCCGGACCGGGTTTCGATGTTTTGTCAGACGCAGATGCTGCCGTGCAGAAGGATCCGCGCGTCAAGCCCCACGGCGGTGAGCCGACGGACCGGACTCTTCGTCCTCGTCGTCGTCATCGCGGTTGTAGAGCTCCGCGTACCGAGCGTACGGGTCGTCCTCGTCCAGCTCGTCGTCGTCTACCTCGACCGGCTCGCTGACTGGCAGCGGTTCCGCGGTCGATGCGCCCAGCTCGTTGGCCAGACGCGACAAGTCAGTCCCGCCGCTGCTGTACTTCAGCTGGCGGGCGACCTTCGTCTGCTTGGCCTTTGCCCGGCCGCGCCCCATGGCTCGACCCCCTCGGTGACGGGGCTCGACGGCCCCAGAGTCTGACACGCGTTCATGGTTCGGAGCGGGCTCTCCGTGGAGAGACCGTCCGTAGGGGTTTAACGGTACCTGCTTCCGCGGCCATACGGTACGCCGCCCGCATGACGCGCCCCGGTGCAGAACCAACAAGGCGCCCCGTCCTCGCTGGTCAGCTGCGATTTTAACCTTTTCCTGGCGGGCGACCCGCCGAAGTGCAGTGAGTTCCGTCTCGCCGCACCCCGGCGGGCGCACCCGAGGGCCCGAAGGGGGCCTAGAGGGCGCGGGCGGCGCGGGCGTCCGCCATCCGCTGCTCGGCGATCCGGTCGGCCGCGGCGGCCGGCGGGATGCCATCCGCCTTCGCGCGAGCAAAGATCTCCAGCGTGGTGTCGAAGATCTTCGTGGCCTTGGCCTTGCAGCGGTCGAAGTCGAAGCCGTGCAGCTCGTCGGCGACCTGGATGACGCCACCGGCGTTGACCACGTAGTCGGGCGCGTAGAGGATGCCGCGGTCCGCGAGGTCCTTCTCGATGCCCGGGTGCGCGAGCTGGTTGTTCGCCGCACCGCAGACGATCTTGGCGGTGAGGGCGGGCACCGTGTCGTCGTTCAGGGCGCCGCCGAGCGCGCAGGGGGCGTAGATGTCCAGGCCCTCGACGCGGATCAGCGCGTCCGTGTCGGCGACCGCGGTGACCTTGCCCGGGTGCTTGTCGAGGATCCGGCGCACCGACTCCTCGCGCACGTCCGTGATCACGACCTGGGCGCCGTCCGCCAGCAGGTGCTCGACCAGGTAGTGGCCGACCTTGCCGACACCGGCCACGGCGACCTTGCGGTCGCGCAGCGTCGGGTCGCCCCACTGGTGCTGGGCACTGGCGCGCATGCCCTGGAAGACGCCGAAGGCGGTGAGGACCGAGGAGTCGCCCGCGCCGCCGTTCTCGGGGGAGCGGCCGGTCGCCCAGCGGGTCTCGCGGGCCACGACGTCCATGTCGGCCACGTAGGTGCCGACGTCGCAGGCGGTCACGTAGCGGCCGCCGAGGGACTCCACGAACCGGCCGTAGGCCCGGAGCAGTTCCTCGCTCTTGATGACGTCGGGGTCGCCGATGATGACGGCCTTGCCGCCGCCGAGGTCGAGACCGGCGAGGGCGTTCTTGTACGACATGCCGCGCGCGAGGTTCAGCGCGTCGAGGACGGCCTCCTCGTCCGAGGCGTACGCGTGGAAGCGCGTACCGCCGAGGGCCGGGCCCAGGGCGGTGGAGTGGATCGCGATGACGGCCTTCAGGCCGGAGGCTCGGTCCTGGCACAGCACGACTTGCTCGTGACCGCCCTGTTCCGTGCGGAACAGGGTGTGCAGGACGCCGTCGGTCATTTCGGTCACGGTGGTGACTCCCATGGAAGAGATGCGGCGGAAAGACGCCCGCCCTGCGGGTGGGGGAGGGCGTGCTGGGAGCAGAGTAAGACCTCCGGGCCCCGCGTAGGCGATCTGTCCGGGGATCGGAACACACTCGGAGTACGAGGCCCCCGGGGGCCGGGCCGGGAGCCCCCGGAGGTGAACCGGACCCGCAAAGAGGGGAGTACGAGAGCGTGAGCGAATCCTCCGAACCCCTGCTGCCGTCCGCGCGCTCGGCGCCGACCGTCCCGTACGCCTCGTACCTGCGCGTCTACGAGCCCCTGGCCGCCTTCGCGGAGCCGGAGCGCACGCACTGGGCCGCCTACGCCCGGCGCGGGGCGACCCCGACCGCCCAGGACGAACTGCGCAGGTCGCTCACGGATTTGGTGCGGGTCCCCGTGGTGGGGGTGCCGGCGCACGAGAGCGCGGACGCCTTCACGGCGGAGGTGGGCGGCGTGCTGCTGGTCTGCCCGTGGCGCACCCGGCTCCGCGGTTGGCTGGCGCTGGAGGAACTGGTCGCCTCCTTCCCGCTTCCCGTGCTGGACGCCGCGCTGCCGCCGGGGACGCGTAGGCAGGCGGCCGAGGAGTACGAACGCTGGCGCGAGCGGAACCCGGACGCGCGCCCCTGGATCCGGACGGGCGTCTGGCAGATCCCGCTGCGCTGGTTCGTCCTCGTGGCCGACGAGGAGCGTGACTACGTGCCGGGCGAGCGGCTGCGCTACCGGACGCCGATGGTGCAGGCCCGCCGGCGGCTCGCCCGGGCCCTGCGGACCCTGCGCGACGCGGAGGGGTACGGGATGCTCGCCGAGGGCCTGGTGGAGGTCGGGAGCTGGCTGGAGGAGTTCCACCCGAGGTCGATGGTCGAGCTGGACTACGGCGGGCTGCTGCACGCCCTGCCGGCGGACCGGCTGGCGGCCGACCGCTCGGCCGGCGACCTGGCGGCGGGGATCGCGGCCCTGCGGGCCGGGGACCGGGAGGGGGCGTCCGAGGCGTACGGGGAGCTGGCGGAGCGCTGGCGGGCGGTTCGGGAGCGACTTTTCGCGAATTAGGCCGAAAGTGGCCTGTGTGGCTTTTTTCTCCCCCAGGGCCCGCGTACGTACTGTGGCGTATCGGTCGATCGGTCAATAATGGCTGATCAGAGCCCTGATCGTAAGATTTGGGACGTAGTGCCAGGACCTACGTCCCGATACGGGCCATTGGCCCAAGCGTGACGGACCGCACTAACCACACCCTTGCGCCCTTCCCCTACCCTCGTGCCAAAATAGGACAAGGAGTCCGGGGAGGGTTCCTTCCGCCCAACTAAGGGCGGAATGCTCGGCATTGCGCTCTACGGGGGGTCTGGCGACTCCTGATCACTCTGTGACTGATCGTCACAGTGGGGTGACTGTCCGTTATGGGACGGTCCATCGGCTTCCGCCGCTGATGAACACCTCGGAGGGCAATTCCGTCGGTTTGGCCGTCGAGGCTGGACGGATGGTGTAGTTGTAGTGCCGAGGACAAGCCGTTCGTCCTATAACCGACTCGGCCCGCGTATGTCCATTTCGGGCAACGTGGGCCAAGGTGCAGAATTTAGAGGAAAGAACCGAGATGGTTCGGTTCTCCCGAGGAGGCCGCTCATGACCGCTCGCACCCCTGATGCCGAGCCGCTGCTGACCCCGGCTGAGGTTGCCACGATGTTCCGCGTGGACCCGAAGACGGTCACCCGCTGGGCCAAGGCTGGCAAGCTCACGTCCATCCGCACCCTGGGTGGACACCGCCGATACCGCGAGGCCGAGGTTCGCGCGCTGCTCGCGGGAATTCCGCAGCAGCGCAGCGAGGCCTGAGGTCGCGTTAACACCCCGTTTTGACGGGTCTATATCGGGTCCCCCAATCCGATGAAACCCACATAGCTTCATACGACGGAGCCTGCCCCAACAGGATCCTGTCGTTCGATCGCGCTGGACTCCGCCGGGTCCAGCGCGATCTTTTTTATGCCCAGGTCAGGGCGGTGCGGACCATTGCGCGGGGCTCGGCGGGGGGTGGGTGCCATTGCACATATTAAATCGAGCGGGCGTAGGGATGCGATAAAAGTATGGGTCGCAAAAACTCATGCGGTGACACCCGTCACAGATGATCACTCTTGTATATCCGCTCACGCACCCCGTAAAGGGGACGTGCCTCGCACGACGCCTCACGCGAACGGGGGATTCTCCCGTCGGAGCCGTCACGGGGACACCAAGGCCCCCGCGGCCCTCACGGCTCCCGCGAGCGGGGCCCTGGCGCCGGCGTCGGCCTCGCGCTCGTACGGACTGCCCACCGCCCGCGTGCGGGTCGCGTACCGGCACCGCGCGGGCCCGTGGCGGCCCCGGAGCCGCCGGGCGCCCGGGTGTTGGCCCACCAACGCGTCAGGGCCCGCATCCCTGGGGGGATGCGGGCCCTGACGTTTCTGCGAACCTGACGGGACTTGAACCCGCGACCTCCACCTTGACAGGGTGGCGAGCTAACCAACTGCTCCACAGGTCCTTGATTTGCGGCCGCTCGGCGGCTGCGAATCAGACTGTACCGCAGCTCAGGGGGTGCAGTCGAACCGGATCACCTGGCCGACGGCGGGGCCGCCGCGTCCACCGCCTTCACGATCCTCTTGTCGGAGATCGGATAGGCCGTCCCGAGGGCGTGCGCGAAGTAGCTGACCCGCAGCTCCTCGATCATCCAGCGGATGTCGGTGACCGCCTCCGGCACCGGCCGCCCCTTCGGCAACTGCTCCAGCAGCCAGGCGTACTCGTCCTGCATCTCGTGGACCTTCTCCATGCGCGTGGTGTCGCGCTGGACGCCCGTGGGCATCTGCTGGAGCCGCCGGTCCACCGCCACCAGATAGCGCATCAGGTCCGGCAGCCGGCGCAGCCCGGTGAGGGTGACGAACCCGGCCGGCACGAGCGCCGCCAGCTGCGTCCTGACGTCCTGGACGTTGCCGACCAGGGCGAGGCTGTTGGTGGCCTTCAGGCGGCGCTCACAGGCCTGCCAGGCGGCCAGCACCTGCTGGACCTGGCTCACCGTCCGCACGGTCGTGTCCACGAGGTCGGCGCGGACCGCCTCGTAGAGCCGCCGGAAGCCCGCCTCGTCCCACGCGGGGCCGCCGTGGTCCGCGATCAGCTTGTCGGTCGCCGCGGTCGCGCAGTCGTCGAACAGGGCCTGGATGGAGCCGTGCGGGTTCCTGGACAGCGCGAGCTTCTGCTGGTTGGTCAGGTGGTCCGAGGCGAACTTCGCCGGGTTCACCGGGATGTTCAGCAGGATGAGCCGCCGCGTGCCCAGCCACATCGCCTGCTGCTGCTCGGCCTCGGTGTCGAAGAGCCGTACGGACACGCTCGTGCCCTCGTCCACCAGCGCCGGGTACGCCTTCACCGGCTGCCCGGCCCGGCGGGTCTCGAACACCTTGGTCAGCGTGCCGATCGTCCAGTCCGTCAGCCCGGTCCGCTCCACCGATTCCCCGCCCGCCCGCTCGGCGGTGGCCGCGGCGGCCTTGGAGAGGGCCTGGCGGGCCTTGGGCTTCAGCTTCAGCCGCAGGGCTTCGAGGTCCTTGTCCTCGGCGAGGTTCTTGCGGCGCTCGTCGACGATCCGGAAGGTGATCTTCAGGTGGTCCGGGATCCGGCCGAGGTCGAAGTCCTCGGCCGAGACCGGGACCCCCACCATCCGCTGGAGCTCGCGCGCCAGCGTGACGGGCAGCGGCTCCTGCAGGGGCACTGCCGTGTCGAGGAACCGCGTCGCGAAGTTCGGCGCGGGCACGTAGTGCCGGCGGATCGGCTTCGGCAGCGAGCGGATGAGCTCGGTGACGACCTCCTCGCGCAGGCCCGGGATCTGCCAGTCGAAGCCCTCGTCGGTGACCTGGTTCAGCACCTGGAGCGGGATGTGGACGGTCACGCCGTCCGCGTCCGCGCCCGGCTCGAACTGGTAGGTCACCCGGAACTTCAGCTGCCCCTGCCGCCAGGTGTCCGGGTAGTCGGCCTTGGTGACCCCGGCCGCCTTCTCCGTGAGCAGCATCTCCCGCTCGAAGTCGAGGAGTTCGGGCTCCTCGCGCTTCTTGTGCTTCCACCACGAGTCGAAGTGCGCCCCGGAGACCACGTGGGCGGGGATCTTCTGGTCGTAGAAGTCGAAGAGGGTCTCGTCGTCCACGACGATGTCGCGGCGCCGGGCCCGGTTCTCCAGCTCCTCCACCTCGGTGAGGAGCTTGCGGTTGTCCGCGTAGAACTTGTGGTGCGTGCGCCAGTCGCCCTCGACCAGCGCGTTGCGGATGAAGAGCTCGCGCGAGACCTCGGGATCGATCCGGCCGTAGTTGATCTTCCGCTGGGCGACGATCGGCACGCCGTACAGCGTGACCTTCTCGTACGCCATCACGGCCGCCTGGTCCTTCTCCCAGTGCGGCTCGCTGTACGTGCGCTTGATCAGGTGCTGGGCCAGCGGCTCCACCCACTCGGGCTCCACCTTGGCGTTCACCCGGGCCCACAGCCGCGAGGTCTCCACCAGCTCGGCCGACATCACGAACTTCGGCTGCTTCTTGAAGAGCGAGGAGCCGGGGAAGATCGCGAACTTGGCCGAGCGGGCTCCCAGGTACTCGTTCTTGTCGGTGTCCTTGAGCCCGATGTGGGACAGCAGACCGGCCAGCAGCGAGACGTGGATGACCTGCTCGGGGGCGTCGGCCTCGTTGACGTGGATGCCCATCGACTTGGCGACCGTGCGCAGCTGCGAGTAGATGTCCTGCCACTCGCGGATCCGCAGGAAGTTCAGGTACTCCTGCTTGCACATCCGGCGGAAGGAGGAGGAGCCGCGCTCCTTCTGCTGCTCGCGGACGTAGCGCCACATGTTCAGGTACGAGAGGAAGTCGCTGGTCTCGTCCTTGAAGCGGGCGTGGTTCTGGTCGGCCTGGGTCTGCTTGTCCGAAGGCCGCTCGCGCGGGTCCTGGATGGACAGGGCCGCCGCGATGACCATGACCTCGCGGACGCAGTTGTTCTTGTCGGCCTCGATGACCATGCGGGCGAGCCGCGGGTCCACCGGGAGCTGGGAGAGCTGGCGGCCCATCTGGGTGAGCCGCTTGGTGGGGTCCTTCTCGGCCGGGTCGAGCGCCCCGAGCTCCTGGAGGAGCTGCACGCCGTCGCGGATGTTGCGGTGGTCCGGCGGGTCGATGAAGGGGAACTTCTCGATCTCGCCGAGGCCGGCCGCGGTCATCTGGAGGATGACGGAGGCCAGGTTGGTGCGCAGGATCTCGGCGTCGGTGAACTCGGGGCGGGCCTCGAAGTCGTCCTCGGAGTACAGCCGGATGCAGATGCCGTCGGAGGTACGGCCGCAGCGGCCCTTGCGCTGGTTGGCGCTGGCCTGTGAGATCCGCTCGATCGGGAGCCGCTGGACCTTGGTGCGGTGGCTGTAGCGGGAGATCCGGGCGGTGCCCGGGTCGATCACGTACTTGATGCCCGGGACGGTCAGGGAGGTCTCGGCGACGTTCGTGGCGAGGACGATCCGGCGGCCGGTGTGCTGCTGGAAGACGCGGTGCTGTTCGGCGTGCGAGAGGCGGGCGTAGAGCGGCAGCACTTCGGTGAACCGCAGATTGCGCTTGTTCAGGGCGTCCGCCGTGTCGCGGATCTCGCGCTCGCCGGAGAGGAAGACCAGGATGTCGCCCGCGCCCTCGGACTGGAGCTCGTCCACGGCCTCGCAGATCGCGGTGATCTGGTCGCGGTCGCTGTCCTCGGAATCCTCTTCGAGGAGCGGCCGGTAGCGGACCTCCACCGGGTACGTCCGCCCGCTGACCTCGACGATCGGCGCGTCGCCGAAGTGCCGGGAGAAGCGCTCGGGGTCGATCGTCGCCGAGGTGATGATCACCTTGAGGTCGGGGCGCTTGGGCAGCAGCGTGGCCAGGTAGCCGAGCAGGAAGTCGATGTTGAGGGACCGCTCGTGGGCCTCGTCGATGATGATCGTGTCGTAGGCGCGCAGCTCGCGGTCCGTCTGGATCTCGGCGAGCAGGATGCCGTCCGTCATCAGCTTCACGAAGGTCGCGTCCTGGTCCACCTGGTCGGTGAACCGGACCTTCCAGCCGACCGTCCGGCCGATCTCGGACTTCAGCTCCTCGGCGATGCGCTCCGCGACCGTGCGGGCGGCGATCCGGCGGGGCTGGGTGTGCCCGATCATGCCCCGGACGCCGCGGCCCAGCTCCATGCAGATCTTGGGGATCTGCGTGGTCTTGCCGGAGCCGGTCTCACCGGCGACGATCACGACCTGGTGGTCGCGTATCGCCTCGGCGATCTCGTCCTTCTTCTGGCTGACGGGCAGGTTCTCGGGATACGTGACCTCCGGCATCCGCGAGGCGCGCCCGGCCAGTCGCGCGGCGGCCTTCTCGGCCTCCGCGGCGATCTCGTCGAGCACGGCCTGCTTGGCCTCGGGCTTGCGGATACGGCGGGCGCCTTCGAGGCGGCGGCCGAGGCGGTGCGCGTCACGGAGGGAGATCTCACCGAGAAGCGTCTGCAGGGCGGCGAAGGAAGTAGACATACCTGATCGAGGATCTCACCTGGGCCCTCCGGGTGGCGAACGCATTTGTCGGGCGGACCCGTACCATTTCGGGACGACTCAGTCAGCCGTACGTATGAGAGGCAGCCCACCTTGCCCCGTCGCCGTCCCCTGTCCCGCGCCGCCCTGACGGTGTGGGCCGGCCTGGCGGCCACGGCAGTGGTGGTGGCGGTTCTCGCGGTGCTGCTCCCGGCCGCGCCCGCTCCCGCACCCGCCCCGGCGGGCCCGGCGGCGGTCCTGGCGGCGGTCCTGGAGGCGGCCCCGGGCCCGCCGGTGGCCGTCGCCTCCGGATTCCCGGCAGCCCCCGACGGCGGCGGTCCGGCCTGCGACCCCGGATCCCACGACCACGGCGGGCTCCCCGCCGCCCCGGCCCGGGCCGGGGGCGAGCACGCGCACGTACCGCCGGCGCGGCCGCTGCCCGAGGGGGCGCGGCCGTGCGTGCCGATGCCCGTACGCGTCCTCGTACGCGGTCCGGACCGGCCGGCGCCCGGCCCGGTGGAGCTGTCCGTGATGCGGGTCTAGGAGGGCCGCCCCCCACCGGTCCCTCTCACCACCCGCAGCACTGGAGCACCCGCGTGTCCTCTTCCTCCTCCCGTTCCTCCTCCTCTTCCTCCTCTTCCTCCTCGCGCAAGCCCCTCCTGTACGCCGCCGGGGTCGCCGTCGCCGCGATCACCCTCGGCCTCGTCTCCTGGCAGGCCACCGCCCCCGCCGAGAAGCGCCCCGCCGATTCCTCCGCGGCCGCCGCGTCCCGGACCGACCCCGCCGCCGAGCTCAGGGCACTGGCCCGCCGCGAGTCCGGCGACAAACTGGCCGTGGGCCGTGCCGACGCGCCCGTCGTTCTCATCGAGTACTCCGACTTCAAGTGCGGCTACTGCGGCAAGTTCGCGCGGGACACCGAACCCGAACTGGTGAAGAAGTACGTCGAGGACGGCACCCTGCGCATCGAGTGGCGCAACTTCCCGATCTTCGGCGCCGACTCCGAGGCCGCCGCCAAGGCCGCCTGGGCGGCCGGGCAGCAGGACCGGTTCACCGCCTTCCACGCGGCCGCGTACGCCGACGGCTCCAAGGAGAAGGGCTTCGCCGAGGCCCGGCTCGTGGAGCTGGCCCGGGAGGCCGGGGTCCCCGACCTGGAGCGCTTCAAGACGGACATGGCCGGCGAGCAGGCCGCGGCGGCGCTGCGCAAGGACCAGGAGGAGGGCTACCGCATCGGTGTCACCTCCACCCCGTCGTTCCTGCTCGACGGCAAGCCCATCGCCGGCGCCCGGCCGCTCGCCACCTTCACGGCCGCCATCGCCGAGGCCAAGGCCGCGGCGGCGAAGCGGTGACCGACATCGGCTACCTGGCCGCCCTGCTGGGCGGCCTGCTCGCGCTGCTCAGCCCGTGCAGCGCGCTGCTCCTGCCGGCCTTCTTCGCGTACTCGATCGACTCCGCCTCCCGGCTGTTGGCGCGCACCGGGATCTTCTACGCGGGCCTCGCGAGCACCCTCGTACCGCTGGGGGCGGCCGGCTCGTACGCCGGGCGGTTCTTCCACGGCAACCGCGACCTGCTCGTCCTCGCGGGCGGCTGGCTGATCATCGCGCTCGGGCTCGCGCAGATCCTGGGCCTGGGCTTCGCCTCGCAGCGGATCTCGGAGCTGTCGGGCCGGATCCGGCCGACCACCGCCCTGTCGGTGTACGCGCTCGGTGCGGTCTACGGACTGGCCGGCTTCTGCGCCGGGCCGATCCTGGGCAGCGTCCTGACGGTCGCGGCGGTCAGCGGCAGCCCCGTCTACGGCGGCCTGCTGCTGGCGGTCTACGCGCTGGGCATGGCGGTGCCCCTCTTCCTGATGGCCCTGCTGTGGGAGAGGTTCGAGCTGGGCCGGCGGCGCTGGCTGCGCGGACGGACGTGCACGGTGGGCCGCTTCGAGCTGCACACCACCTCGCTGCTGTCCGGGCTGTTCTTCATCACCCTGGGCGCGCTGTTCCTCGTCTACGACGGGGCGAGCGCGCTGCCGGGGCTGCTGGACGTGGACGACTCGTTCGCGGTGGAGCAGTGGGTCGGCTCCGTGGCCGACGCGGTCCCGGACTGGGCGCTGCTCGGGCTGGTCGCGGCGGGCGCCCTCGCCGTCGGCCTGGTGCAGTGGCACCGCAGGTCGCGGACGGCGGCGCGGGCCGAGGAGGAGTAACCACAGAAGGCCCCGTCCGATGGACGGGGCCTTCTTGATGGTGGCTGGGGCCGGGGTCGAACCGGCGACCTATCGCTTTTCAGGCGATCGCTCGTACCAACTGAGCTACCCAGCCACGAAACCGTTTCCGGCTTCAGCGATCCTGACGGGACTTGAACCCGCGACCTCCACCTTGACAGGGTGGCGAGCTAACCAACTGCTCCACAGGACCTTGCAGTGTGCGAGAACAAGTCTTGCACACGGTAATGCGTACCCCCAACGGGATTCGAACCCGTGCTACCGCCTTGAAAGGGCGGCGTCCTGGGCCACTAGACGATGAGGGCTAAAGGCCCGCCGGGCACTTCTTCAGCGCGTCGGGGACGTGAGAAGCATATGGGATCCGGGGAGCTATCGCCAAAACGGTTTCTCCCCCGCAAGCGGGAGGCGCCCCCACCGGAGGGACAATGACCGGGTGCTGGAGATGACGCGCGAGGAGTTCGAAGAGCTCGTCGCAGAGGCGCTGGACCGGATCCCGCCGGAGCTGACGCGGCTGATGGACAACGTGGCGGTGTTCGTCGAGGACGAACCGCCCGCCGACGACCCCGAGCTGCTCGGCCTGTACGAGGGGACTCCCCTGACGGACCGCGGCGAGTGGTACGCCGGGGTGCTGCCGGACCGGATCACCATCTACCGCAACCCCACCTTGCGGATGTGTGAGGACCGGGAGAGCGTGGTCGCGGAGACGGAGGTCACCGTGGTGCACGAGATCGCCCACCACTTCGGGATCGACGACGAGCGGCTGCACGCGCTGGGGTACGGGTGACCCGGCCGGTCCCCGGCGCCGAGGCGATCGACCCGGACGTCGACCTGCACGTCCCCGCGCAGCGCGCCGAGCCGCAGGGCCGGGTGCTCGCGGCGGTGGCGGCGGGCGGGGCCGTCGGGGCCGCGGCGCGGTACGGGGTCGCCCTGTTGTGGCCGGCCGGGCCCGGGGCCTTCCCGTGGGCGACCCTGTGGATCAACACGTCCGGGTGCGCGCTGATCGGCGTACTGATGGTCCTGATCAGCGAAGGCGGTCGGAGCGCGCCGCATCCGCTGCTGCGGCCCTTCGCCGGGGTCGGGGTGCTGGGCGGCTTCACCACCTTCTCCACCTACGCGGTGGACTTCTCGCGGCTCCTCGACGAGGGGCGGGCGGGGGCCGCGCTGGCCTACGCCGGACTCACGGTGGTGGCGGCGCTGGGCGCGGTGTGGGCGGCGGCCGCGGTGACCCGGCGCGCGGTCGGGGACGGCGGCGGACGGCGGCCGGGCCGGGCCGCCCGGTGAACTGGCTGCTCGTCGTGGTGGGCGCGGTCGTCGGGGCGCCGCTGCGCTACCTGACGGACCGTACGGTGCAGGCGCGGCACGACTCCGTCTTCCCGTGGGGCACCTTCGTGGTCAACGCGGGCGCCTGCCTGCTGCTCGGCGTGCTGACCGGCGCGCTGCTGGCGGGGGCCGCCTCCTCGCGGCTCCAACTGCTCCTGGGGACCGGGCTGTGCGGGGCGCTGAGCACGTACTCGACGTTCTCGTACGAGACGCTGCGGCTGGCCGAGCGCGGCCACCGGTTCCTGGCGGGGGCGAACGTGGTGATGTCGGTGCTGGTGGGGCTCGGCGCGGTGCACCTCGGGTCGCAGGTGGCGGAGCAGCTGTTCGGCTGAGGGCGCCGAGGGCGTGTCCCCAGCGGGTCGAAGGGAGTTGGGCACATTGACCCGCTCATGCGGACTCTCACCCTCAGGCTCCGGAGGTGCCCCCGTGCGCCAGTTGTCCGCTTCCCTCCGATTGGCCGTCACCGCGCTCGCGGTCGCGGCGACGGCCGGCTGCATGAGCGTCGGCGAGGACGCGGCGAAGCCCGGTCCCTCCTCGTCGGCGGACCGCCGAAGCGGCGCCGAGGCGGGCGCGTCCGTGTCCGGGCGGGGCTCCGGGGTCCACGGCAACGGGCACGGCACGAAGGACGGTACGGGGAACCAGGACGGCAGGCCCAAGGAGGACGGCAAGGCCTCCGGCGCGACCGGGGCCTCGCCCGGCCCGGGCGCGCCGAGCGGCCGGCCGGGCGTGCCCGCGCCGTCGGCGGGCGCTTCGGGCGGCGCGGGCGGGCAGGGCCCGCAGCAGCCCCCGGCGGGTGCTTCGGGCGGCGCGGGTGGATCCGGCGGGTCGGGCGGCTCCGGGGGCTCCGGCGGATCGGGCGGCTCCGGCGGTGGGCAGCAGCCGGCCAGCCCGACTCCGCAGCCCCCGGCGACGACGCCCCCTGTGACGGAACCCACGCCGGACCCGCCGACTCCGCAACCCGATCCGCCGACCCAGCCGGCGCCCCAGTCCTAGGGTCGCCGGGGCCCCTCCCGGGGCCTCCGGGGTCGGACGGGGTGGCCGGGTGCGGACTGTTTTCGCAGGTCAGACGCACTTCGGTCGGACTGACTTGCCAGACCCGGGGGAGGGTGCGTATGGTTATAGATCGTTTGATCCCATTGCCCGGCGCCGAATCCGAAGAGCGCCGTGTGGCGCGTACTCTCCCTAGCCGTGGCTGACCGCATTGAGGCGGTCGATTTGCGATTCACGGAGTTTGGGCGCGTGCCGAGACTCCGGAAGGTTTCGCATTTCGCATGTCCATTTCCAGTTCTGACCGTTCCGTCATGCCCGAGAACGACTCCAACGAGATCGTCGACGCCGAGGCCCTTGTGGTCACCGAGGCCATCGAGGCCGCAGAGGCCGACGAGATCATCGAGGCCCTTGAGGCCGACGTGACGAACGGTGAGTCCGTCGAGGACTCCATCGACGCCGACACCGACACCGACTTCGACGACGCCGACGCGGACGCCGAGCCCTCGATCACCTTCGGAGACCTCGGTCTGCCCGAGGGCATCGTGCGCAAGCTCGCCCAGAACGGCGTCACCGCCCCCTTCCCGATCCAGGCCGCGACCATCCCGGACGCCCTGGCCGGCAAGGACATCCTGGGCCGTGGCCGCACCGGCTCCGGCAAGACCCTCTCCTTCGGTCTGCCGACCCTGGCCTCCCTGGCCGGCGGTCACACCGAGAAGAAGAAGCCCCGCGCGATCATCCTCACGCCGACCCGTGAGCTCGCGATGCAGGTCGCGGACGCCCTCCAGCCCTACGGCGACGTGCTCGGCCTGAAGATGAAGGTCGTCTGCGGCGGTACCTCCATGAGCAACCAGATCTACGCCCTGGAGCGCGGTGTCGACGTCCTCGTCGCCACCCCGGGCCGTCTGCGCGACATCATCAACCGCGGCGCCTGCTCCCTCGAGAACGTCAAGATCGCCGTCCTCGACGAGGCCGACCAGATGGCCGACCTGGGCTTCCTGCCCGAGGTCACCGAGCTGCTCGACCAGATCCCCGGCGGCGGCCAGCGCATGCTCTTCTCCGCCACCATGGAGAACGAGATCGGCACCCTGGTCAAGCGCTACCTGTCCAACCCCGTCACGCACGAGGTCGACAGCGCCCAGGGCAACGTCACGACCATGACGCACCACGTCCTCGTCGTGAAGCCGAAGGACAAGGCGCCGGTCACGGCCGCCATCGCCGCCCGCAAGGGCCGCACCATCATCTTCGTCCGCACCCAGCTGGGCGCCGACCGCATCGCCGAGCAGCTCGTCGAGGCCGGCGTGAAGGCCGACGCACTGCACGGCGGCATGACGCAGGGCGCCCGTACCCGCGTCCTCGCCGACTTCAAGGACGGCTACGTCAACGCGCTCGTCGCGACCGACGTCGCCGCCCGCGGCATCCACGTCGACGGCATCGACCTGGTCCTGAACGTGGACCCGGCCGGCGACCACAAGGACTACCTGCACCGTTCGGGCCGTACCGCCCGTGCCGGCAAGTCGGGCGTCGTGGTCTCCCTCGCCCTGCCGCACCAGCGCCGCCAGATCTTCCGCCTGATGGAGGACGCGGGCGTCGACGCCTCGCGCCACATCGTCCAGGGCGCCGGCGCCTTCGAGCCCGAGGTCGCCGAGATCACCGGTGCCCGTTCGCTGACCGAGGTCCAGGCCGACTCCGCGAACAACGCCGCCAAGCAGGCCGAGCGCGAGGTCGCCGAGCTCACCAAGCAGCTGGAGCGCCTGTCGCGCCGTGCCGTCGAGCTCCGCGAGGAGGCCGACCGCCTGGTCGCCCGCTCCGCCCGTGAGCGCGGCGAGGACCCGGAGGCCGCTGTCGCCGAGGTGGCCGAGGCCGCCGAGGCCGAGGTCGCGGCTGCTGCCGCAGCCGCTGCCGCCGAGATCGCCGCCCAGGAGCGCCGCGAGGAGCAGCGCACCCAGCGCGACGACCGCGGCAACTTCGAGCGTCGCGACAACCGCGGCGACCGTGGCGACCGCGGCGGCGACCGTGGCGGCTTCCGCCGAGACGACCGCGGTGACCGCGGCGGCCGTCCGTCCGGTGGCTTCAACCGTGATGACCGTGGTGGCGAGCGTGGTGGCTTCCGCCGCGACGACCGTCCCTCCGGTGGTTTCCGTTCCGGTGGCGACCGTCCGTCCGGTGGTGGCTTCCGTCGCGACGACCGTCCCTCGGGTGGCTTCAACCGTGATGACCGTGGTGGCGAGCGTGGTGGCTTCCGCCGCGACGACCGTCCGTCCGGTGGTTTCCGTTCCGGTGGCGACCGTCCGTCCGGTGGTGGCTTCCGCCGCGACGACCGTCCGTCCGGTGGCTTCAACCGTGACGACCGTGGTGGCGAGCGTGGTGGCTTCCGCCGCGACGACCGTCCCTCCGGTGGCTTCCGTTCCGGTGGCGACCGTCCGGCCACGGGCAACGGCACCTACAACCGTGACGACCGCCCCTCCGGCGGCTTCCGCTCCGGTGGCGACCGTCCGTTCACCCGTGACCGTCGTGACGACCGTCCCTCCGGCGGCTTCCGCGCCGGTGGCGCCGGCGACCGTCCCTACGGCCGTCGTGACGACCACCGTCCGTCCGGCTCCGGCTCCGGCTCCGCCGGCGGCTTCGGCGGCCGCCGTGACGACAAGCCGCGCTGGAAGCGCAACGGCTGACCCCAGCTGAGCTGAACCCCCTGACAGGGCCCCCACGACCGCGGTCGTGGGGGCCCTGCCGCGTGTTGCTACGATCCACACACTTTTTGCGGCGGGGGCACGGCAACGCGAAACCCGCGACCGCCCCCGCGCACTTCCTGGGGGGGACTTCTTTGAGACGGTCACGTGTGCTGGGCGCCGCCGCGCTCGCCTTGGCCATCGGACTCGGTGGGGTGACGGCCGTACCGGCCACGGCCGGGCCGACGCCGACCGCAGACCTGACGATCCCTCCGCCGCCGCACCAGGATCCGGCCCACGAGTACGTCTCGGGCGCCGGTACCGGTCTGGCGATGTGGCGGGACACAAGTTATCTCTGGCGCAGCCTGCAGGACGGCCGCGAAGCCTCGTACACGGGCTGCCAGGTCGTGTACGGCTCGGACGTCTGGTCCGCGGCTTCCGGCGACACCGTCGCCTGCGAGAAGGCCGGCAGCGGCGGGGCGGCGGGGCCGATGGCCCTGCACGACTTCGCCACCGGCAGGAGCGAGACGCTGGCCGCCCCCGCGGGCCGTGCCTGGACGAAGGCCTTCTCGCCGTCCCAGGTGCTCGCCACCGAGGTGGACCAGGTCGGCTGGGTCACGCTGCACCTGATCGGCCGGGCGGAGGAGCCGCGCAAGGACGTGGTCGTCACGTCGCCGGACCGGTTCGGGATGTACGCCTTCCAGGTGCGGGCCTTCGACCAGAAGGGCGCACTGGTCTCGTACTTGAACGGCAAGGGCGGCGAGAGCGTCGCGCTGGTCGACTTCGCCACGGCGACCCTGCGCCCCGTGCCGCTGCCGGACGGTGTCACGGAGACGACCCACGTCACGTTCGGTCTCGGCGCGCAGTGGATCGCGATGGAGAACTCGGGCAAGGTGACGCTGCGTTCGCGCGCCGACGGCAAGGTGACCCGCACCGTCGACCTGTTCCCGGCGTCGATCGGGTCCGTCCAGCCCGTGGGGGACTGGCTGCTCGCCCGGGTCCCGGAGGGCCTGGTCGCGGCGCCGCTCGCGGGCGGAGCGACGCGGACCCTGCTGCCGCGCACCGGGACCGACCCGATCACGCCCGGAGCCGACGGGTCCGCCTACCTCGCCGGCGGCACCGACTCCAGCCACTGGGGAATCCACCGCATCACGGCGGGCTCCGACGGAGCTCCCGTGGTGAAGAAGGTCAGGGACCTTCCGCCGAACCCGGCGAACCGTGTCGGGCTCACCTTCGCCCAGGGCCGGCTCGCCGTGAGCCAGGAGGACCCGCAGAAGAGCGTCCAGGGATACACGGCCTCGGTGTCCGGCACCCCCTCGGTGTCCCAGACCCCCACCTGGAAGTGCGACGCGACCGTCAACCTCCAGCTGTGCGGGCTCCAGGACGCCCCCGCCGCGCGGAGCGTCGCGACGGGCGACGGCCGGTTCGTCTCGCTGTCGGCCGTCGACGCGGGCGACCCCATGTGCCGGGGCTGCGGAATCGCGCTGAACGTGATCGACGCGGGCGCCGGCGGCTCGATCCGCCAGGTGCCGCTGCCCCACAAGACGTGGCTGCAACCCGTCCAGCTGGAGCAGGCCTCCGGCCGCTACGTGCTCTTCGCGGCGACCGAGAACTCCGCCCTGCGCTACTTCGTCGCCGACATCGACGCCGGACGGATCCTCGACGCCAAGGCCGTGGCGCAGTCCGTGCTGTGGGGCTCCACCCTGTGGGCTCCCGAGGGTGACAAGGGGGTCGTGACCGGGACCGATCTGCGGACCGGCCAGGTCACGCAGCGGGTCGACCTCGGTTCCGGCTGCCGTCCCTTCGAGCTCAAGGTGAACGGCGACTGGTTCTACTCCACCTGCTCCTCCTACGGAGACGCCGCGGCCGCCTACCACGCGCCCACCAGGAAGCGGATCCCGCTGCCCTTCACCCCCGAGGCCTTCCAGGTGCGGCTCGGCGACGGCTACCTCGTGCACCGGGCGGGCGCCGGCCTGGAGATCACCAACCTGCGCTCCGGCGCGCCGGTCCGCGAGCCCGACATCACCGCGAACGTCGGCTCGTTCGGCACCGACTGGACCATCGACCGGTTCGGCGGCCGCCTGGCCTACACGGACGCGAGCGAGACCGTGCACCTGGTCGGGGTCGCCGGCCAGGCCTCCCCGCTCGCGGTGATCGACCAGGACCTCGCCGCCACCGTGGACTTCAGGCAGGCGAAGACCTGGCAGGCCCGCTGGTGGCTGTCCAAGCCGGTCGCGTCGTGGAAGCTGATGGTGCGCAACAGGACGTCCGGCATCACCACGGTCGTGCGCACCGGCGGCGAGGCGCGCGGTGTGATCGCCCCCTCGTGGGACGGCAAGTCCCCGGCCGGCACGTACCTCTTCACCGGCGAGTACGAGTGGACGCTCGTGGCCCGCCCGGCCGACGGCCAGGGCGCCGAGGTCAGGACCTCCGGGGCGGTCAAGGTGACCGGCGTCCCGTCCGCCGCCCGCCCCCCGGTACGCCGCTGAACTGACGGCGACAGGCCGGTCAGTCGATACCCGATCGGCTGACCGGCGCTGTCCGGCTATGCTCTGGGGTGAGCACCTGGAGGGCCATTAGCTCAATTGGCAGAGCAGCGGACTTTTAATCCGTTGGTTGTCGGTTCGAGTCCGACATGGCCTACCGCTCACGGGCGGGGGTTGACCCCTCCGACCTGCTCCTGAGCGCCCCACCCGGTTTCGGCCAGGTGGGGCGCTCAGCCGTTTCCGGGCTCGTGCGTGAGCGGATGGCCCGTCATCCCAGGTCAGGAGACGGACGGCCGGGCACGAGGCACCAACTGGGTCACGGCTTCTGCGGCTGCCTGGTCGACCTCGGGGAGCAGGCTCGTGCACATGCCCGAGGTCAGCGATCGTGGAGTGCCGGAGCGTGACCCCGATCCGGCCCGGCGAGCGCCATGGGGGCCGGAGCAGGCGAAGGCACCACAGGCCGGCGGCTGTCACCTCCTTGGAGAGGCCAGGTCATCGACCGTACGGAGTGGGGGCAGTGCTGCTTGGGTGCTGCTTCGAAGCCGATCGTGAAGACCTTGCCGGCAGCATGGCGGGTAGTACGCGGCAGGACTGCTGCATCGCCCCTGTGCGCTCATTCCAGGCCGGTGGCTTCGAGGTGGGTAAGGAAGGCTGCGACAAGCCGGGGCCGTGTCACTTCGGGGACAGTGGCGTCAGGCAGATCCTCTTCCAGCCCCCACGCGGTGTTGAACGTCATCGCCACACCTTCCGGGACGACGTGCTCCCGGAGCCAGCCTACGAAGTTCGCAGCCGTCCGGGCGGTGGAGTCGAGGATCGAGATGCCTTCCGGCTGGACCCGTGCGTACCCTTCGAGCTCTTCACCGTCGAGGGTGATGCCATAGTGCATGGCCGAACCTCGGACCTGCCCGCCCTCCTGGATCCGGATGAACTCGTCCGGATCGCGCTCCAGGAGCCTGGCCTTCAGGCTGTCGTACGTCAGCCCCCAGGTCTGCCCCTCTATGGGGGTGAAGACGTACATGGTGCGCAGTTCGGCGAGCTGGGACGCGTCCACGGGTGTACTCCTCGGCGGGGCAGGGTGGGTCAGGGAACGTAGCGGGCATAGCCCTTGACGCCGTGTGCCGCCATCATCACGCGCCAGTAGGCGACGGAGTCAGGATTGTTGGTTACGGTTTCCACTCCGCGCATCTCGGTGTTGCGAGGGTCGTTCAGTGCGGCGGCGTACTTCTGCAGCTCGTTCCGGTCGGGGTCGAAGAGGAACTCCTTCTTGCCCGTCTGGTGATTGGCGCGGAGCTCTTCCAGCGAGCGGTAGCACTTCTTGCCCGGGTTGTTGACGTACTTGGCCTCGACAGCCATCCCGTCGCTGTCACGGAAACCGTCGACCATAAGGGTGGTGCCCTTGCCGGTGCCCGGGGCGATGGGGACTTCGTACTCGGGATAGCCGGCCACACGCAGTTGATAGGCGACCTCGGCGGGTTTGCCGCCCGAGACGTCGCCCGCACGCAGCGAGTTCAGCCAGGTCTGGAAGTTCTGCTGCTGCGGTGGCGTGAGGGGAGGGAACCGCGGGTTGGGCGGCGTCGGTGGCGCTATCGGCTGGACCCGCGGCCCGTTCGCGGGGCGGTACGCCACCGGGACCAGGAGCGGCGCACGGACCAGGGGCGCCAGGAAGGGCGGCAGCGATGGCAGGAAGCCGCCGCCGTCGGGCTGGGGCATGGGGACGCGCGCCTGGGAGCTGTCCATGGCGGGCGGGATCTTGCCCAGGCTCGCGATGCGCATGTCGCCGGAGACCAGCTCGTGCAGCCCGCCGTCGTGTCCGTCGCCGCCGAAGCGGGCGCGGTCCCAGGGGAGCAAGGTGTCACCCGTGATGGGGTTCGACTCTTCGGGGATGCGCTTCGATGCCGTTTCGACGTGGTCCGCGTACGCCTCGCACGCTTTGGCGATCATGCGGCAGGCGGTGGGGAGGTTCGCCATCAGGGTTTCTTCGCCACCCACTTCGATGGGTGGCGGCGTCTTTCCCACGAACAGGTTGAAGAACTGCTCCACCGCGGTCGCCGTATCGCCCTGTTGGTTGGCGGTCGCGGTTTTCCAAGCTGTCCCGGAGTCCCAGTAGGCGTCTTCGAGGATCTTCGCGGCCGAATTCCAGACAGCTGCTGTCTTGCGCAACTTGTCGCGCTACCCATGGAAGCGCTTGTCGAGGAGGTACTGGTCGGTCCAGCTCGTCTCGCCGACGACCTCGGGAAGATCCTCGGCCTTGTGACTGACACGCGGGTTGCAGTCCGGGCCGGACGGCTGTGGACCGATACCAGGGGCAGCCAGGCTCTGATCGAGGAATGACGCAGCGATCTCACTGTTCTGCCGGACGAAGTCCTCGGCGGCCTTGAGAAGGGTGCCGGCTCCGTTCGCCATGACCTGGTGCGCGCGGCCTGCCGAAGCGAACACGGTCGCCACCGCCGGCTTGTACACAGCGGCGAAAGCCCGCCCGGCGCCGTCGTCTCCCGCCATCCCACCGTGCTGGCTCAGCTCGGTGAAGAGCAGGCCCACCATGTCGTAGATGAGGTCCCTGAGATCCACCATGGACCACGACGCGTTGACGAAGTTCTCTGTTCGGTGTTCCAGCTCCAAGGCTCCCCCTCCTATGCCTGGCCGCCCTGGAACCGTACAAGTGTGCCCTGGCCTGGCCGTGGGCCAGGGACAGGTTTCCGCCAACCCAGCTCCGGGGCCGTCAACCTTCCCGATCGCTGGTCCGGCAGACGGACCTGAAGATCACTGGCTTCCGTCCCCTGTGGCAGCAGTGTGGATCACAGCTCCCATCACGGAGTCGATCATTTGCGCGCGCTGCGCGGCGGCTGCCGCGTTCCGTGTCCCAGTGATGACTGCTGTCGTCCAGCCCCCTCAACCGTGATCTCCGCAGCACCACAGGTATGAGCGATCGAGACCACTGCCTCGAGAAACGTCCGGTAAAACCAGGCTGCGTCAGGCGGGGGAGCGGCCTTGACGGACCGGTGATCTTGCAAGGGACTGCAAGCGCGTCGGCGGCAGCAGTCTCCGGTGATGGTTCCTCGGACCATGCGGACATCCAGGGGCGATAAACCGGGCCGGCTCTGTACGCACGTCGTCATCGGCCCCGGGGGGTTTGCGCGCCAGAACCTCCGCCTGATGAGGGCGGCAGCATGCGTGAGCGATGCGTGAGCGGACGTGTTGGAACGGCTGGATCGGGGGCGCACAAATCGGCAGGATTCGGCGGCCTGAACAGGCCTTTTAGTCCGTTGGTTGTTGGTTCGAGTCCGACATGGCCTACCGCTCACGGGCGGGGGCGAAGCCTCCTGCCCGGCGCCCAGCGCCCCTTCCGGCTCCGGCCGGAGGGGGCGCTCGGTCGTTTCCGGCCGGGCCACGCGAGCGGACGTGCCGTCATGCCACGGGAGCGGCCCGGAAAACCCGGTGAGCGTCCCGGACGGTGCGGGTAGCGTCGTCGCCCGTGACTCCAGTCCTGCGCACCGAACGCCTGCTCCTCGAGCCGTACGTCCCCGAGGACGAGGAACGCTTCGTGGCCCTCTTCCAGGACAGCCGGGTGTCCCGGTGGATGGGGGACGGCCCCGTTACGGAGGCCGAGGACCGGGCGCTCTTCGGGCGGGTCTTCACCAAGGTCTACGCCGAGGACCTCTTCGACGTCTGGGCCGTGCGGCGGGGCGGCGAGCTGATCGGGCACGCCGAGATCAAGCGGACCGACGAGGTCGACGGACACGAGATCATCTACGCCCTGGCCGCCGAGGCCTGGGGCTCGGGCCTCGGCACCGAGCTCGCGGAGGCGATCGTCGCGTACGCCTTCGCCACCCTCGGCCTGACCGAGGTGCACGCCACCGTGGCCGCCGCCAACACGGCCTCCCTGAGCCTGCTGCACCGCATCGGCTTCACGCACGTCCGGGACCTGCGGGAGGACGACGGCTCCACCACCCACGTGCTGACCCGCCGGCGCACGCCCGCCGACGGCTGACCCGGACCCGTACGCACCTGCGCCCCACCCGGTCCGACCGGGTGGGGCGCAGGTGCGTACGGGGTGGGGATCAGGCGGAGAGGCCGCGGCGGCGGCGACCGAGCCAGGTGGCGGCCGCGCCGAGCGCGACCAGGGCGGCGGCGAGACCGGCGTACAGACCGGTGGAGGAGCCGGCGCCGGTGGTGGCGAGGGAGCCGGTGGCCGTGGTCGCCGTCGTGGCCGTGGTCTTGGTCGTGCCCGTGGCCGTCACGGTGCCGTTGCCGGTGGAGGTGGCGACGGCCGGCTGGACCGAGGGGGTGGTGGAGGGGCTGGCGGTGGGCACCGTCTCCGCGAACGGGACGAGCGGGAACTGCACGGAGCCGGTCTTGAGCGGGTAGGAGTTGCCCTCGGCGTGACGGACCTCGGCCTCCATCGTGACCGTGGTCCGCTTCGTCAGCTTGGTGCGGTTGCCCAGGCTGACCCGCAGCGGCAGGGTGTGGACGCCGTCGGCGGCGCCGAAGCCCTTGGGGATCTGCGGCAGCTCGTAGCGGCTGTCCTCGGCCTTCAGGTCCTGCCAGCGGCCGTCGAACAGCGCCTGCACGCGGAAGTCCGCCTCCTGCCCGCCCGGGTGGGACAGGCTCAGGCTGGTCGCGAGGGCGGTGCCGAAGGTGCCGTCGCCGGTGGCCTGGTAGTTCAGGTCCAGGTACGCGCGCTGCTCCCGGCCGTCCTTGCCGGAGTCGACCTGCTTGAACCAGGTCTTCAGCTCGCCCGTCTTGATCTGCGGGTCGACCTTGAAGGTGTGCGAGGCCGCGCCGCCGGCGGCCACGGAGTTGTTGGAGCTGGTGGCGCTGAGGCTGAAGTCCCCGTCGTTGGTGGGGTAGTTCGCGCCGAGGCCGATGGTGACCTTCCAGGTCATCTTGCCGTTGGCGGGGACGTCGAAGCCGCCCGCGGCCCCGCCCGGCCCGCCGGCGGGGAAGAAGGTGCCCTGCCACCCGCCGTCCTGCTGGCCGATCGAGGAGCCGGTCGCCGGGGCGTCCACCGCCTCGACCTTGAAGACGACGTCGTCCTTCTTCAGCCGGCTCGGGCCGGTCGGGTCCACGAGCATCCACGGGGTGTACGTGACGGCCTTGCCCGTCGGGTTCTTCACCGTCAGGTCGAAGGACTCGGTGGCGCCGCCGCGGGTCAGCGGGCCGTTCGGGACGGGAGCGCCCATCTCCGTACGCAGCACGGCGTGGTCGTCGGTGGCGGGTGCGGCGGACGCGGCGGTGGCCGAGAACGGCAGCAGAGTGGTGACGACGCCGGCGACGACTGCGATGGCGGCTGCGGTGCGAACGGACATGGTGGACTCCCCCCGGGAATCACAGGGGCATCGGCGGAGGGCCGAGCCGGTTGGTGTGGTGGGTGTCGCCCGGCCGGTTCGTGTTCCCCCTGGCCTTGGCGACAGGTGAATCATCGCCCGCGCCTGATCCCGGAACGATTCCCGAAGTGTCACCGGCCCGCAACAGAGACGATCTTGCTCAGCGGAGTTCCGCAGAGTGCCCGTCTGGGGTCGGTTTCAGGGCTTTGACCTGCGGCGATGTGGATCCGGGGGCGGGTCGGCCGTTAATTGGCGAAGGGCTCCCCCCGGATGGCGTAGAGTTGTGTTTACCGACGCGGGGTGGAGCAGCTCGGTAGCTCGCTGGGCTCATAACCCAGAGGTCGTAGGTTCAAATCCTGCCCCCGCTACTCAGTACGAAGGCCCGGTTCCCCTTGGGGAGCCGGGCCTTCGTCGTTTCCCGGCCCCGGCCCGCCCGGCCCCGGCCCCGATCTCGGTCCCGCCCACGGTCCCCGCTCCTCACGCCCCGTCACCCGTCCGGCCGCCGCCGGCTCGCCTTCCGGCCGCTCCTGCCGCCAGCCTTGAGGGGCGTGGCGGCGGCGGGCCCGCATCCGTACGAGGGATCCGGGCGGCAGGAGAGCAGCGTGGCGGGGCTGGGCCGACAGGGCAACGGTGGGCGCGCGGGCGGTCGCGGGAGCGCTGGCGGGAGCGGTCCGGCCCGGCGGGTGGTCCGGGTGCTGCCGGGTGCGCTGATCGCACTCGGCACGGCCTTCAGCCTGCTGACCCCGCCCAGCTTCACCGGATCCCCCTTCTTCTCCGCGGCCCCGCTGGTCGCCGCCCCGCTCTACACGTTCCGGGCCACGGTGCTGACCGGCCTGCTGGCCTCGCTCGCGGTGTTCCTGCTGCACCTCCACAACGGCACCGGCCGCAAGGTCGAGACGCTGACCGAGCTGGCCACCGTGGTGACCGTGTCCGGGCTGGCGCTCCTGATCAACCGGGTGGTGCGGCGCAGCGGCGAGCAGCTCGCCTCCGCGCGCGGGATCGCCGAGGCCGCGCAACGGGCGGTGCTGCCCGAGCCCGCCGAGCGCATCGGGGGACTGCACGTCTCCGCCTGGTACGAGGCCGCGCAGGCCGACGCCTTCATCGGCGGGGACCTGTACGCCGTCCAGGACACCCCGTACGGAGTGCGGCTCGCGGTGGGTGACGTACGGGGCAAGGGGCTGGGGGCGGTGGAGGCCGTGGCGGTGGTGCTCGGAGCGTTCCGGGAGGCGGCGGAGACCGAGCCCACCCTGGAGGCGTTGGCGCAGCGGCTGGAGCGGGCCCTGGCCCGGGAGGGCACCCGGCGCGACGGCCTGGACGCGGTGGAGGGGTTCACCACGTGCGTGCTCGGGGAGGTCCCGCCGGGCGCGGAGGTGCTGCGGCTGCTCAACCGGGGGCATCCGGAGCCCCTCCTGCTGCACGGGAACGGGGAGCTGGCGGTCCTCGCCCCGGCGGAGCGCGCCCTGCCGCTCGGCCTGGGGGAGCTGGGCGGCCGGCCTGACCGGGCGCAGGAGTGGCCCTTCCCCGTGGGCGGCACCCTGCTGCTCTACACGGACGGCCTGAGCGAGGCCCGCGACAGGGCGGGCGACTTCTACGATCCGGCGGCCCGGCTGCGCGGGCGGATCTTCCCCGGGCCGCATGACCTGCTCAGCGCGCTCAGCAGCGATGTGCGCCGGCACACGGGCGGCGGGGCCACGGACGACATGGCGCTGCTCGCGGTGGGCCGGCCCGAGCCGCGGCAGCCGGAGCGGCGCAGGACCGTGCCGGTGGTGCGCCGCGACGACGCTGCGTGACGCACTGTGTGCGAAGTGATGCTCTCTGCAAGTTTATTGACGCGGTGTCATGTTCTGCGTGTGGCCGAAGAGAGGGGGGAGTTGCCTGATTTTTGCCCGAGTTGATGGCCTTCTGCGGCGAAAAGGCCTGGCCAGAGCCAGCCATTGCGTGGCCGATTGGTGCGAACGATCAAGCGCAACAGCTTGGAATCACTCCCCTGCGTCTATTACCTTTCGATAACGCAGCGCGGTCGTCCCAGCCGTCGCAAGAGACGGCGCCGTGCGCGTGCGCGTCAATGAGGAGTGTGCCCCGGTGGCCTCCAACTTGCCTGCCCCTGAAGGCACCGAGATCCAGGAGCCGCCCACCGCGGGCGCCTGGGGCGAGTGGAACCCCACCGAGGACTCGGTCCGTCCGGTCCGCGGCAAGCACAGGATCGCCAAGCAGCGCGGGGGGCTCGCGCGCAGCTCCACCGTCCTCGGTGTCGGCGTCATCGCGGCGGTCGGCGCCGGCGGTATCGCCCACGCGCAGGACCGGCCGCAGGTGGCGATATCCCTGCCGTCGATGCCCGAACTATCCGATCTGCCCCGTCTGATGTCCGGCGACGACTCCCGCCAGTCGGACGGGGGCTCCGGCTCGGCGGCCCAGGCGGCCGCACGGACGGGGATCCTCGCGCAGCAGAGCGACAGCGGCACCGCCGACGCCGGCGAGGCGCTGCGCAACCGCATTCTCCAGCAGGCCGAGTCCCAGCAGGGCGCCGCCGAGGCGAAGGCCCGGGCGGACGCCGAGCGGGCCGCGCAGGAGACCGCCGCCCAGGAGGCCAAGGACAAGCTGGAGGCGGCCCGTCAGGCGGCCGAGGAGGCCAAGGCCCAGGCCGAGGCGAAGGCGGCGGAAGAGGCCGCGGCCGCGCAGAAGGCCGCCGAGGCCAAGGCCGAGCAGGAGCGCGCCAGATCCGCCGGCGGCTACTCCCTGCCGACCTCCGCCTACACCCTCACCTCGCACTACGGCGACTCCGGCTCCATGTGGTCCTCCGGCCACCACACCGGCCTCGACTTCGCGGCCCCGACCGGCACCCCCGCCAAGGCGGTGGCCGCCGGAAAGATCACCTCGGCCGGCTGGTCCGGCGCGTACGGCTACCGGATCGTGCTGGAGCTGGAGGACGGCACGGAGGTCTGGTACTGCCACCTGTCCTCGATGTCCGTGACCTCGGGCGCGGTCGGCGCCGGCGAGACCATCGGCCGCGTCGGCGCCACCGGCAACGTCACCGGACCCCATCTCCACCTGGAAGTACGCAAGGGCGGTTCGACGATCGACCCGCTGGCCTGGCTGGAGTCCAAGGGCCTGAACGTCTGAGCTGCGGCCCCGCCCGCCGCGGCACGGGTACGGCGGGCGGCGCGGCCGCCGGCGCGGGGACGGCCAGGGGAACTCGCAAGGGGTCGAACGACGGCGGCAGCAGCTCCTCCATGACCGCAGCCCGGGCCAGCGCCGGGCCCGCCGTCGCACGGCGCTGCCAGAGCAGGTGCAGCAACTCCTTCTCCCGGCCGGCGAAGTCCGGCTCCCCCAGCGGGCCGCCGCGGCGCGCCCGGTTGCGCAGCAGGGCCAGGGCGGCCGCGTCCGCCTCGTACCGGGCGACCGCGCGTCCGGCGGCCCGGCCACCGGTGCGCCGGGCCAGGGCGCGCGCCAGCGACCGGGCCGGTATCGAAGCCAGCGCCGGCACCTCGGCGGGGCCGATCCAGCCGGCGGCCGCGTACACCGCCAGCTCCCCGGACACGACCCGCAGCCGACCGCGCCGTATCCACACCGCCAGCCACACCAGCAGCCCGAACGCCGGGACCATCACGAAGGCGTAGACCGTGTAGAAGCCGTGGTCCCCGAACCGCGAGGAGCCGTTCCACAGCGCGTGCATGCCCATGGCCGGCGCCAGACCGAGCAGCGGCAGGCAGATCCGGCGCGAACGGCGCGCGCTGAGCGCGGCCGCCCCGAAACCGAGCCCGGTGAGCACCGTGAACAGCGGATGCGCGAACGGAGACAGCACTATCCGGACGAAGAAGGTCGCCGCCGTCACCGACTCCAGCACGCCGGAGCCCTCGGCGAGGTCCTCACCGTAGGCGTTGCCGAGGTAGAGGATGTTCTCGGTGAAGGCGAAGCCGGTGGCGGTGAATCCGGCCACGACGAAACCGTCGGCGGGCCCGGTGAAATGGCGCCTTCGGAACACGAACACCAGCAGCAGGGCCGCCGCCTTGGCGCTCTCCTCCACCACCGGGGCGACGGCCACCGAGCCCAGGTGATCGGCGTCGGAGGGATCGGCGGTGGCCGCAGCTATCCACTCGGTGGCGAAGTTGTTGGCCAGTATCGCGATCAGCGCCGCGGCGCAGGCGCCCCAGCCGAAACAGAACAGCAGCTGCGGCCAGGGCGCGGGCGCGGCCCGGCCGAGCCACCGGAAGGCCGCCATGAGCGGCGCCACCGGCAGCACGGCCAGAGCGAGACCGACGAGGAAGCCCGGGGTACCGGTCTGCTCCCGCACGAGTTCGAGGATCGAGACGCCGGTGACGGCGAGCAGGACGAGGAGCACGCACGTGCGGACCGTGCCCGACGGACGTGCGAGCACAGCGAGGAGCGCTCGGAACACACCATGACCCTAGCGATCCGGTCTGACACGCGCCGTGACGTTGTCAGTTCTGCCTGCGACGGAAGAGCAAGTCGTGTACGACGTGGCCCTTGTCGAGGCCCTGGCCCTCGAAGCGGGTGAGCGGCCGGAACGCGGGGCGCGGCGCGTAGCCGCCGTCGGGCTGCGTGTTCTCGAAGTCCGGGTGCGCGGTGAGGACTTCGAGCATCTGCTCGGCGTACGGCTCCCAGTCGGTCGCGCAGTGCAGTACGGCCCCGGGGGCCAGGCGGGTGGCGGCCAGCGTGAGGAACTCGGGCTGGATCAGTCGGCGCTTGTGGTGGCGGGCCTTGGGCCAGGGGTCCGGGAAGTACACGCGGATCCCGGCGAGGGAGTCGGCCGGCAGCATCTCGCGGAGCAGGATGATCGCGTCGCCGTTGGCCACGCGGACGTTGGTCATCCCCCCGCGCTCGGCGAGCGCGAGCAGGTTGCCCTGTCCGGGGGTGTGCACGTCGGCGGCGAGGATCCCGGTGCCGGGGTCTTCGGCGGCCATCTGCGCGGTGGCCTCGCCCATGCCGAAGCCGATCTCCAGAACGACGGGGAGGCCGTCGAACATCGCGTTCAGGTCGATGACCTCGCGGCCGTCGATGTCCAGGCCCCAGGTGCCCCACAAGCGCTTCAGGGCCTCGCCCTGACCGGTGGTGACCCGGCTGCGCCGGGGCTGGAAGCTCCGGATCCGCCGCTCGTGGTGCGAGCCGGCCGGATCCGGCGAGGGCCCGTCGGGGAAGCGGGGCTCCGTCCGCCACTTGGGCGGCACGTACGAACTCGCCTCCGGCGCGGCGTCCGGGAGGCTGGGCGACTGGGGGTTCAGGGACTCAGACACAATGCCGTGATTCTACGACTTCCGCCCTGCCCGGCGTCTGCGGGCAGGGGCGGGCGGCGCGCAGGCACAGGCGGGCGGCGCACGCACGGCGGCCGGGGCGCAGCGCCCGGGAAGCGGCGCGGCGCCGGCTTCGGGGCCGCTCAGGCCGAGCCGAGGGTCCGAAGGACCCGGGCGGCGATCTCACGGCCGATCGGGAGCGAGGCGGTGGCCGCGGGCGAGGGGGCGTTCAGGACGTGGACCGTGCGCGGGGCGTCCCGGATGAGGAAGTCGTCCACCAGCGTCCCGTCCCGCAGGACGGCCTGCGCGCGGACCCCGGCCGCCGCGGGCCGCAGGTCCGCCGAGGTGACGGCCGGCAGCAGCCGCCGTACCGCCCGGGTGAAGGCCTGCTTCGACAGGGAGCGGTGGATCTCGCCCGTCCCGTACCGCCAGTGCCGGGCGGCCAGCCGCCAGGATCCCGGCCAGGCGAGCTCGTCCGCGAGGTCCCGGGGCCGCACCGTCGACCAGTCGTAGCCCTCGCGGGCCAGCGCCGGCACCGCGTTGGGTCCGACGTGGACCCCGCCGCCGATGCCGCGGGTGAGGTGGACCCCGAGGAAGGGGAACGCCGGGTCGGGCACCGGGTAGACCAGCCCGCGGACCAGTTCGGGGCGGTCCAGGTCGTAGTACTCGCCCCGGAAGGGGATGATCCGCATCCCCGGATCGTCGCCGGCCAGGCGGGCGATCCGGTCGCACTGCAGCCCCGCGCAGTTCACCAGCACCCGTGCCCGGACCACCAGACCGGACGTGGTGCGGACCGCCACCGCCGACGCGCGGCGGGAGATCAGGTCCACCGCGCCGCCGTAGACGATCTCCGCGCCCGAGGACTCCGCCAGCTGCGCGCTCACCCGGCCGTAGTCCACGATGCCGGTGCTGCCGACGTGGATCGCGGCCAGGCCCCGGACCTCCGGTTCGTACTCGCTGATCTGCGCCGGACCCAGCTCGCGCACCGGGATGCCGTTCTCCCGGCCGCGCTGGACCAGGGCGTGCAGCCGCGGCAGCTCCTCCCGCTCCGTGGCGACGATCAGCTTGCCCGTCACCTCGTGCGGAATTCCGTGCTCCGCGCAGAACTTGACCATCTCGGCGGCGCCGCTCACCGCGAAGCGCGCCTTCAGTGATCCCGGCCGGTAGTAGATCCCGCTGTGGATCACACCGCTGTTGCGGCCGGTCTGGTGCCGGGCCGGGCCCGGTTCCTTCTCCAGGACGACCACCTTGGTCCCCGGAGCCAGGCTCGACAAGGCATGCGCCGTCGACAGGCCGACGATCCCGCCGCCGATCACCAGCACATCGCAGTCCACGCCCATGCCGCCGCCCACGCTGACACCTCCCACCCCTGCATACTGCACCCCGGCACCGACAACGAGGCCACGCGGGCCCCGGGGCCCGCCGCCCGATCAGGTCCTACGCCGGTGTGACCAGCAGCGGCCTGGCCCGCTCGCGCAGCTCCGCGACGCGCGGCTCGTCCCCGTACGGTTCCAGCCGGTGCAGCAGGTCCCGTACGTATTCGGTCGTCCGCGCCGAGGAGATCCTGCCCGCCACCTCCACCGCCCGGGTGCCCGCCGCGCACGCCGCGTCGAGATTGCCCGACTCCAGCTCGGCGACCGCGCTCACCACCAGCCGCAGCCCGTGCGAACGCACGTACTCCTCGGTGGGCCGGGACAGCGCCTGCTCGGTGAAGCGCCGTACCTGCCGGGGCAGTTTCAGATCCCGGTAGCATTCTGCCGCATCCGCCGCGAAACGGTCGTACGAGTAGAAACCCAGCCAGGTCGGATCCGGATCGCCCTCCCGCGACCGCTCCAGCCAGCCCTCCGCCGCCCGCAGCGCCGCTCCCGCGGCCGACGAATCGCCCGCCTTCGCGTGCGCCCGCGCCTCGACCAGCCGGAAGAAGCTCATCGTGCGGGCGGTGGCGAGGCCGCGGTTGCGCTCGACGGCCGCCTGCGCGAGGTCCACGCCCTCGTCCGGGAAGTCCCGGTAGGTCGCCTGCAGCGACATCGAGGCCAGCACGTACCCGCCGAGCGGTACGTCCGCGGCCGCGCGGGCGAGCCGCAGCGCCTGGATGTAGTAGCGCTGGGCGGCCTCCTGCTGGCCCGTGTCGAAGGCCATCCACCCGGCCAGCCGGGTCAGTTCGGCGGTCGCGCCGAACAGGGCGCGGCCCACCTCGTCGGTGTAGGAGCCGAGCAGCAGCGGCGCCGCGTCCACCCGCAGGCACTCCGGGACCATCGAGGAACGCCAGTCCCCACCGCCGTACTTCGAGTCCCAGCGGCGCGCGTCCTCTGCGGCCTCGCGCAGCTTCGTCACATCGCTGTGGCCCACGCGCTGCCCGTGGTCGCGGAGCGTTTCGGCGGCGGGCTGCGCGGGCACAACGGTGGACGGCGGACCCGTCGCCGGACCTGCCATCGGGCCTGTCGCGGGTCCGGTCGTGCGGCCTTCCGGGGAGGGCCGCGGACCCGGTGCCGTCGCCTCGCGCGCCGGCGCCGAAGCGGCCGTCCCGTTCGTCGCCGGGTCGTGAGCCGAGGGGGTGGCAGCAGGTACGGGGCTCTGCGCCGCGGGGCCGTGGACCGCCGAACCGTGTGCGCCGGGGCCGTGGGCCTCCCGCGCGACCGAGCCGTCGGCGGGAGATATCAGCCAGCGCGAGGCCGGCGTCGCGTACGCCGCCACCGAGAAGGAGCCCGCGAGCGACTGCCAGATCCCGCCACCGCCGCGCCGCCCGGCCAGGTCGAGCCGGTAGAGGTCGGTGGCCGAGCGCACCGCCGCGCCGATGTCGCGCGGGAAGGCCAGGCCGACCTCGGGCGCGGGGTCCGCGTCCGCCAGTCCGATCTCGTGCAGCGGCACCGGCCGCCCCAGCTTCGCGCCGATGGCGGCGGCGATCAGGTGCGGGGCGGCGCCCTGCGGCACCATCCCCTTCGACACCCAGCGGGCCACCGACGTCTTGTCGTACCGAAGCGTCAGGCCGCGCTGTGCGCCGAGGTCGTTGACCCGCCGGGCCAGCCCGGCGTTGCTGATGCCCGCGAGGGCGAGGACGGCGCCGAGCTTCTCATTGGGCTCGCGGAGCTCCCTGGACATGCGCCACCCCTCGTCACACGCGGAACGCAGACGCCGCCGGGGCATAGGCGCCCGGCATTTCGTAAACCCAGCGTAGTTCCCCGCCTCCCAAGCGTTAAGGCCCTTACTTCCGTTTGGCGGGATTGTTGTCCGTTTGCACAGTCCGCCCCGGGCCCGGTGCCGGGGCGCACGTGTCATCGCGTGCTCCGCCTGTGTGGCCGTGCGCCCACCCGTGCGCTCTGGCCGGTCCGGTGGCCCGGCGATTCGATGTGCGGTGCGTGGGTCGGCCCGCTGCGCGGATCGGGCGGGCCGGGGGATGCCGCTACCTCAATCCCCGCGGGTGGCGGAACGGTCCGGGGGGCGGATTCCGCCTCCCGGACCGCGCCCGCGCACCGGGCTCCGCCGGCCCGGGGGGACTCTTCCGACGGCCGAAGAATGGCTGAAAGCGACCTATGGGGCGGGGGGAACGGAACGCCAAATACCGAGTGGCCGGGGCGTGTTCGTTTGCATGTGCGCCCCCTTTAACCACTCTCGCACGCCTGTCCCGTGGCAGCATGGACCCGAGCCACCCGGGGTCCCGTCGGCCGCGCCCTCAGCGCTGACCGTACTGCCCGTGCCCCGGTCATGTGCCCACAGGCTGGGGAGGCGGCGGTGCGCTGGTTGGTGGGTTGGAGCAGTATCGCCGCGAGCTTCGGCACGGCCGGCCGGGTCAACAGCCACGGCCTGGGCCCGAGCGGGCACGCCGAGGGCGGCGCCCCGCTGAGCGGCGGCCTCGCGGACGCGGCCCACGCGGACGACCCCGGCGCGGACGCCGAACGCACCGTCCACCCCGTGGGCGCCCAACTCCTCTGGGGCGACCCCGACCCCCTCTGGGCCGTCGGCGACTGGCGCCCCGACGAGATCCGCACGGTCACCGCCGACCCCGCCGACCCCTTCACCCGGCTCGCCGTCCTCGGCTGCTGCGGCGCGACCGACGCCGAGTTGAGGCGGGCCCTGTACGCCGCCCGCGGCGGAGCCCTGCGCCACCTCACCCAGTGGTCCGGCAGCTACACCGCCGTCGTGCAGGCCGGCCGCCGGATCACCGTCGTCGGCGACCTCGCGGGCGCGCGCCCCGTCTTCTACACCCCGTGGGCGAGCGGCACGGCGTACGCCACCGCCGCCCTCCCGCTCGCCGACCTCATCGAGGCACAGCTCGACATCGGCCATCTCGCCGCCCTGCTGGCGTGCCCCGACAGCCCGGAGGCACTGGGCGACGGCACACCGTACGCCGGGGTGCGCCGCATCCCGCCCGGGCACGCGCTCATCCTGCGCGAGGGCTCCCGCGAGATCACGGGCTACGAGCAGGTCGCCTCGCTCGCGGTGGCCGCCCCCGAGGCGGATCCCGAGCGCGCGGTGGAGGGCGTACGGGAAGCGTTGGTGGACGCGGTGCGCGCCCGGCTCACGGCGCCGCGGCATGCTCCCGACACGCTGCCGCCGTACGATCCCGGCCCCGTGCCCGGCATGGGCCCCGCCGACCGGCGCGCGGCCCGCGGCGCCCCGGCCCCCGGGGTGGGCGCCGACCTCTCCGGCGGCAGCGCCTCCGCGACCCTCGCCCTGCTCGCGGCCGGTCTGCCGGGAGCGCCCGGCACCCTGCTCAGCCCCGCCGGGGCACGGCTGCTCGCGGTCACCTTCAACGACCTCGCCACCCCGCAGGGGCGCGAGGCCGAACTGGAACGGGCCCGGGCCATCGCCGCCGACCCGCGCCTGCACCACGTCGTGGTGGCCGCCGCCGGGGAAGCCCTCCCGTACGCCGAACTCGACGGCCCGCTCACCGACGAACCCGGCCCCTCGCTCGTCTTCGCCGCCCGCGAGCGGCGCAGACTGGCCGCCGGCTCGGCCGACCACTTCACCGGCCACGGCGCCCGGCAGGTCCTCGACGCCCACCCGGCGCGCATGGCCGACCTCCTGATGGACCGCCGCCGACGTCACCTGTTGCGGCCGGTGGCGGCGCTGGCCCGTTCGGCCTCCGCCTCCGGAGCTGCCGGGGAGTCCCTGCTGGTGCCGCTCACCGTGTACTCGGCGGCCCGCAGACTCGCCCGTACGACGTACCGCGCGGGCATGGAAGCCGCCGCGGCCCGGCTCCGCGACGGCGGGGTCACCGAGCGCGCCTCCGGTCCGGTGGACGCCTCCCTCGCCGCCCTGACCTGGTCGCGGCCGGGTCCCGCGGCCGGCTGGCTCACGGGCGAGGCCCTGGCGGAGGTGTCGATCCGGCTCACGGTCGCGGCCGGCCGGCCGCCGCTGTCGCTGCGGCCGGGGGAGGCCCGGGCGCGGTCGCTGCTGGCCCGGCACGCCGCCGACCACCGGGTGTTCGAACAGGCCGTGGAGGTCCGCAGCCAGCGCCTGCACGCACCGTTCCTGGACAACCAGGTCGTACGCGCCGCCCGCGCCCTCCCCGAGTCCCTGCGCGTCCAGCCGGGGGCCCGGGCGGAGATCCTGCGCAGCGTCCTGGCCTCGGCCGGGGTGCGCGAACTCCCGCCGGGCTGGGGCGCCACGGCCCACACCCCCAACGAGACGGCGACCCGGCTGGGGCTGCGCGCCGCCCTCGGCGAGCTGCTGTCGCTCTTCGCCTCGCCGCTGCTCGCGGACGCGGGCCTGATCGAGGCGCGGGTGGTGCGCCAGGCCCTGCTCGACGCGGCGGACGGCCGGCCGGTCCCGCTGGACGGGCTGGCGGAACTGGTCTCGATGGAGTTGTGGCTGCGCCGGCTGCTGGCCCGCCGCGGCACGTGCTGGACGGGGACCTCGACGGCACGCCGGCGGGCGGTGCCGGAGGGGGTTCCGGTGCACCGCCCGGCGCTGTCCTGAGGCCGCGGGGCCGAGGTGGGTCCGTAGGGGCGGCCGGGGTTGAGGTGCCCGGGGGTTGAGGCACCCGGGGGTTGAGGCACCCGGGGCTCAGGAGCCGAGGACCAGGGCCGTCGCGATCGCCGGGCCGAAGGCGCCGCCGAGCTGGTAGCAGAGGGTGAACAGGCCGATGGCCGTGGGGCGCTGGGCCTCGGGGACGCTCGACGCGGCGTGCGTGGACAGGACGGCGTTGGCTCCGGTCGCACCGAACACGCCGCCCATGGTGGCCAGGAGCAGCAGGGGTCCGTGGCTCGCGAAGGCCGCGACCAGGGCCGCCAGGGTGCCGATCCCGATCAGCACCGTGCGGACGGCCACCCGCCCCATGCGCGCCGAGCCGGCCGCCAGCAGCCAGGAGAGCGCGGAGCCGAGGAGCAGTGCCACGAGCTGACCCGCGCCGGCCGCGCCGGTGTCCCAGCCCGCACGGTCCGAGATCAGCCGGGGCACGGCGAACAGCAGCGTGAAGTACGAGGTCGACAGCGCGAGCGCCAGCAGCGCGGAGCCGAGGAAGAGGGGCTTGCGGATCAGCGCGGCCGGGACGAAGCCCTCGGGGCGCCGCCGCATGTGGAGCGCGAGCAGTACGGCGGCGAGGGCCGCGGAGCCGAGGGCGACGGCCGGTGCGTGGGGCAGCAGGACCAGGGCCGTGGCCAGCAGCGTCAGCAGTGCGGCGCCGCGTGCGTCGAACCTGCCCTGCGGGGCGGCCGCCGGGGCCTTCGCGTACTTGCTCACCGCGGGCACCGCCAGCAGCGAAATCAGGGACACCGAGAGCGAGAGCCGCCACGAGACGGAGTGCGAGAGCTGGGCGCCGAGGAGCGGGCCGGTCGCGCCGAGCATGCCGAAGCCGGCACTGATGACGCCCATGCGGCGGGCCGAACCGGCCAGGCTCATCGCGGCGGCCACCAGACCGGCGCCGCCGGCGGCCTGCGCGGCCCGCCCGAGGAGGGTCAGCGGCAGCCAGGGGGACGCGGCGACGAGGAGCGTGCCGCCGAGGAGGAGGGCGCTGGACAGCCGGAGCACCGGAGCCAGGCCGCGGCGGCGCAGCAGCCCGGCGAGCAGCGGGATGGCGACGGCCATGGCCCAGGCGAAGGCGGCGACGAGCCAGGCGGCGGTGGACGTGGCCACCCCGAGGGAGCCGGCCATGTCCGGAAGGATCAGCACGGGAGCGTTGGCGGCGGCGGCGACGGGGGTGGCCAGCAGCGCCAGCCACAGGACGGGGACGAGGCGGGGCCGGCCGGTGTCGCTGCCGGTGTTGCCGCGGGCGGCGGTCGTGCGCGTGGCACTCGTACTGGTGGTCATGGTGGCCCCAACCCCGATTCCTCTGAAGGTTCAGAATCTCAACGTTGAGATAAAATCAGAGGAGTCCTCTCAACGTCAAGTGTCTTAACGTTGAGATAGTCTGGAGGTGCAAGACGACGCACGAGGATGAGGGTGAGGACGCGACATGAGTGACGCGGTGGACGCGATCGTGGGCCAGTGGGCGGCCGAGCGGCCCGAGCTGGCGCCCGGCCTGTGGGCCGTCGAGGTGGTGGCCCGCATCCAGCGGATGAACCGCATCGTCGACCGCCACCTCAAGGCCTTCGCGGCCGAACGGGACCTGGAGGTGGGCGAGCTCGACATCCTCTTCACCCTCCGCCGCTCCGGCCCCCCGTACGCGCTGACCGCCGGCGCCCTCATCCCGGCCGCCATGGTGACCTCGGGCGCGATCACCAACCGCATCGACCGCATGGAGGCCAAGGGCCTGGTCGAGCGGGTCCGGGACGGGCAGGACCGCCGCTCGGTCCGCATCCGCCTCACGGAGCAGAGCCTCGCACTCACCGAGTCGCTGATCACCGACCACCTCAGCTGCTACGCCGAACTGCTCGCCCCCCTCGACGCCGCCACCTGCGCCACGCTGGCGGGGGCCCTGCGCACGCTGCTGGAGGACAACGGAGACGTCTCGATCACCTGAGCCCTGCCGCGAGGGCGGCCGGCGGTGACCAGACGGCGGTGACCAGACGGCGGTGACCAGACGGTGGCCCGGAGCCGGCCGCCGTACTGCTAGCTGACGACGGCCGGCCCGCCGAGACCGTACTGGCTCGCCGCGGCCCGCATCGCCACGCGCACCGCCGGGCTCACCGGCAGCTGATCACGGCGTCGGCCCAGCTCGCCAGCGTCGGCAGGCTGCCCGGCCCGGCCTTCTCCACCACCAGCCGCAGCGTCTCGCGGCCGGCGAGGGACACCTGCACGCCCACCGGCGGGTCGTCGTGGCCGAGGGCGGCGGACTGCCACAGCCGCTGCCCGTCGGCGTAGACGGAGAACCGCACCGAGCCGTCGGTGAACAGCGACAGCCCGTCCACCCCGGCCTGCGCCGAGAAACTCGTGCACTGCCGGTTGAGGGCGATCTCCACCGAGGAACGCGAGTTCACGGTGATGCCCTGCGCGAAGCGGCGGCCGCCCACCTCCAGCCCCCAGCGCTGCCACACCCAGCTGCTGCGCCAGGTCTGCACTTCGGGACCGCTGTGGTTCCCGAAGGCCGACTGGTCGAGCCGGGCCAGCTGGAACCCCTGCGGCGACTTCGACGGCGGCGGCGTCGGCTTCGGGGAGGGCGGGCTCGGGGACGGCCTGGGCGCGGGCCTCTCCCGGCTCGGCGAAGGCGAGGGCGAAGGCGGCGCCGGGGACGAGGACGGCGAGGGGGCCGGGGGAGCCGCGGCGGCCGGAGCCGAAGGCGTCGGCGACGGCACCCGCGCCGGCGGTACGGAGCCCCGCGCGCGCGGCGGTTCCCCACCCGGCCTCGGCTCCGCCGAGGGCGAGGCGGGGGCATCGGGCACCACCGGCGCGGCCACCCCGGGCGCGGGCTTCGCCCGGGCCTGCGGCTCGGGATCGTCGCCCGCGAGCGCGAACACCACCCCGGCGGCCGCGGCCACCGCGATCCCGGCGGCGATGGCGGCCTTGGCCGGCATCCCGAGCCCCTCGGAAGCCAGCGCACCCCCCGCCCCGGCCCCGCCCCCACTCCCGGCGCCCGCCCCGGCGGCCCCGCCCGCGGCACCCGCACCCGCCCCGGCACCCCCCGCGGCCCCGGCGGCCCCGGCCCCCGCGGTCGACCCGCCGGAGGCGGCGGCCGCGGCCCCGGCCCCGCCCGCGGCGACCGCACCACCGGCCACCACCCCGGCGGCCTTGGCCGCGTACCCGGCCGCGAACCACCCGATGACCGCGACGGGAAGCAGCGCGGGAATGCCCGCGTTGACGTCCTTGAGCTCCCCGGCGGCCAGCCGGCACTTCGCGCACTCCTCCAGGTGCTTGCGCAGCCCCCGCTCCGCCCGCATCCGCAGCCCGCCCCGCGCGTACGCGCCCAGCCGGTCCGAGTAGCGCGCGCAGTCACCGCCCGCGCTCAACGCCGCGCTCACGTGGGCCTGCAGATAGGCCTGCTTCAGCCCTTCTCGGGCACGACTGGCCAGCACGGCCGTCGCGTTGGCGCTGAGCCCGAACAGCGGGGCGATCGCGCTCGGCGACGCCTCCTCGACGGTGGTGTGCCACAGCACGGCCTGCCACCGCTCGGGCAGGCTGCGGAAGGCCTGCATGGCCAGTGACTGCTCGGCCTCGTGCATCGCCCGCACGTCCGCGCCCAGTTCGAGCGTGTCGTCCCCGGACAGCCCCGAGATCCCGGCTCCGCTCTCCGCGCCCGCGGACGCCTGCTCCGCGAAGACCGCGAAGTCCTCGACGAGTTGCTCCCGCTTGGCCGTCTTGGCCCAGGCCGCGGCCACCCTGCGCACGGTCGTCAGCAGATAGGCCCGCACCGACTGGTCCGGCCCCGCCCCGCCCCGTACCGCCTGCAGGGTCCGTGCGAACACCTCGGCGGTCAGGTCGTCGGCGGTGTGCCCGTCCCGGCAGCAGGTCCGCGCGTAGCGCCGTACGGCATCGGCATGGCGACGGAACAGCTCCTCGTACGCACCGTCGTCCCCGCCCCGCATCCGGGCGATCAAGTCACCGTCGGACGAGGGGAGTTCGCTCCCGATCCCGCCGGGGCCGGAAGAGCCCGAGGGGCGTGCGTGGCGCCCGCCCGGTTCGCGCTGGGCCGGCACCTGCCGTGCGGGCAGGCTGCCCGTCTCGACCTCGCTGCCGCCGCCACCGAGTGGCTCTTCCCGACCGTCAACGCTCATCGCGGAAGCCCCCGCACGACACACTCAACCGGTACACCAATCAAGCGTGTCACACGGCGCTCGCGCGTCGGAGCTCTCTGCGCGCCATCCACTCGTCCGGGCACAATTCGGCCCATCGCCCTGTGGTCGCCCCGACGTGCGAACGGCCGGACGGTACGAGAGTCACCCGATTCGAGTGGGCGGGCATCCGCCCGGCGCCGAAGCGGCGCCGGACCGATGCCGAACCACGCAGGTCACGCCGTCCGGGACCGCAGCCCTTCGAGCAGGATGTCGAGCAGCCGGGTCGAAGCCGCCGCCTGCTGCGCCGGGTCGGGCAACGCGGGCGCCGCCGTCGCTATCACCAGCAGCACATCGGCCACCGTGACGTCGGCGCGCAGCTCACCGGCCTCCCGTGCACGGTGCACCAGTCGGCCGACGACCTCCAGCAGCGCACCCGCACCCGCGTCGTCCGAGGGCTCGTCCTCCACCGCGCTCCGCGTGCCCACGACCCGCAGGTCGGGGGAACCGGCGGCCACGACGGCCTGGCGCTGCTGCGGAACCCGTACTTCCTCGGCCTCCTCGGCCCCGTCCTCGCTCGCCGAACCGACCCGCAGCACCTGCGGCGGCAGCAGCCGCCCGGCGCCCGAGGCCACGGAGGTGCGCAGGAAGCGCGACAGCGCCTGCCACGGCTCCTCCTCCTGACCCAGTGCGGTCCTGGCCTGCTCGGTCAGTCGCGCGGTCTCCTCCTCGGCTATCCGCCGGACGAGGACGTCCTTGCTCGGGAAGCGCCGGTACACGGTGCCGACACCGACCCGCGCGCGCCGCGCCACGTCCTCCATCGGAGCCCCGTAGCCCAGCTCGCCGAAGACCTCGCGGGCCGCTCGCAGCACGTGTTCCAGGTTGCGCTGGGCGTCGACGCGCAGCGGCGTGGACCGGCCTACGCCGTGCGTGGTGCCGCCCGCGAGCGCGCGACCGTTGCTCTCGACCGAGAGCGCGGTCGCAGAGCCATGGAAATCGGAAATGTTCATATGTTTCCCCCGGTAATCATTTGTCTCCCCCCGGAGACACTCCCCGCCTTCACGTCGAGGGGGCCACGGTCTCGGGCCCGGTCCTACTACTCCTCGACGAGATACGAACATAGTTGAGCCAGAGTCAATTCAGAAGAGGCAGCCCCGGACGGACCACCGCCCGATCGGAGCATTCACCCCCACTTTTCCGTTCCATACCCTCGGAATCTGTCATTCCGCACGTCCTGACCTGCGGATTTACGCTCACACCGAACGCCCGCTTCCACCCCGCCCCAGCACTACCTCCGGTCACACAATTTGTCGGGCCTGTGGACAAACTCCCGGCCACGTTGCGTCATGGGATGGTGAAGGCTGCTAACTCCCGGGGCACGGCCCCCGGTACCCCGCCCCGTACGCGCATCCTGATCGTCGGCGGCGGCTACGTCGGCATGTATACGGCGCTCCGGCTCCAGCGAAAGCTGAGAGCCGACGAAGCCGAGGTCACGGTGGTCACCGCCGAGCCCTACATGACGTACCAGCCCTTCCTCCCCGAAGCGGCCGCCGGCGCGATCTCCCCCCGCCACGTCGTGGTCCCCCTGCGCCGCGTCCTCCCCAAGTGCCGCATCGTCATCGGCGAGGCCCAGCGCATCGACCACTCCAAACGGACCGTGACCGTCAGCACCCTCGCCACCCCCGACGAGGGCACCGGCCCCCTCGAGATGGAGTACGACGAACTCGTCCTCGCCCCGGGCTCCATCTCCCGCACCCTCCCCATCCCCGGGCTCGCCGACTACGGCATCGGGTTCAAGACCGTCGAAGAGGCCATCGGCCTGCGCAACCACGTCATCGAACAGATGGACATCGCCTCCTCCACCCGCGATCCCGCCCTCCGCGACGCCGCCCTCACCTTCGTCTTCGTCGGCGGCGGATTCGCCGGCGTCGAAGCCCTCGGTGAGCTGGAGGACATGGCCCGCTACGCGGCGCGGTACTACCACAACATCAAGCCCGAAGACATGAAATGGGTCCTCGTCGAGGCCAGCGACCGGATCCTCCCCGAGGTCGGCCCCGACATGGGCGTCTACACGGTCCGCGAACTGCGCCGCCGCAACATCGACGTCCGGCTGCAGACCCGCCTCGAATCCTGCGAGAACCGCGTCGCCGTCCTCAGCGACGGCGCCCGCTTCCCCACCCGCACCGTCGTGTGGACCGCCGGAGTCAAACCGCACCCCCTGCTGGCCGCCTCCGACCTCCCCAAGAACGAGCGCGGCCGGCTGGCCTGCACCTCCTTCCTCACCGTCGAAGGAGTCGAGCACGCCTGGGCCGCGGGCGACGCCGCCTCCGTCCCCGACATCACCGCGGCCGAGAAGGGCGCCGAATGCGCCCCCAACGCCCAGCACGCCGTCCGTCAGGCCAAGGTCCTCGCCGACAACCTCCTCGCCGCCCTGCGCGGTGAGGTCCTGACCGAGTACGCCCACAAGTACGCGGGCTCCGTCGCCTCCCTCGGCCTCCACAAGGGCGTCGCCCACATCTACGGCCGCAAGATCAAGGCCTACCCGGCCTGGTTCATGCACCGCGCCTACCACCTCAGCCGCCTCCCCAGCTTCAACCGGAAAATGCGCGTGCTCTCCGAGTGGACCCTCTCCGGCCTCTTCAAGCGTGAGATCGTCTCCCTGGGCTCCCTCGAACACCCCAGGGCAGAATTCGAACTGGCCGCAAGCGGCGGCCCGAAGGCCCCTCCCCCGCCCCTCGCCCCCAACCCCCCGAAGAACGGCCAGGGCTGACGTTGTCAGTGCGGTCGGCCACACTGGACGTGTGACCATAGGTGGGCTCACCCCTGCACAGAGTGACATCGTCCAGTCAGCGACCGCCCACGAGCGACACAGCGACCACTCGCGACACCACGAGGCTTGAACGCAGTGAACTTCACGCGCTGGAGCGCCCGGTTTCCCGGAACGCAGCGCCGCGCCGCCGCCCGGACCGAACACGCCGCCGCCCAGGCCAAGCGGGGTGAAGGCGCGGTCCCGGCAGCCCGCGGCGGCCGCGCCGACCCCGGAACCGAGCGGGCCGCGCCCGCCGCCGACGGCCACCCCGCCGACCCCACGGTCCGCGGCACCGGCACGGCCACCGGCGGCGGATCCGGGACCGGCACCGGCCCCGGCAGCGGCAACGGCACGGCCACGGCCCGGCGGACCGGCGCCCTCACCGCCGTACCCTCCCTCGACGAGCTCTCCGTACGCGAGGTCCTCGGCCGGCTCCCGGCCCTCGTCGCCCTCGTCCACGGCCCCGAGCACCGCGTCGCCTACGTGAACGACGCCTACACGGCCGGCTTCGGCGCCCGCACCCCCGGCGCCCCGGCCCACGAGTCCCTCCCCGAACTGGGCGAGCTCGGCCTCCTCCCCCTCCTCGACCAGGTCCAGCGCAGCGGCAAGTCCCGTACCGCCAAGAACCGCACCGCACCCGGCGGCGCCCACTCGTACACGGTCACCTGCACCCCGGTCGAGTTCCCCAGGGCCAAGCCCCACCCGAGCACCGGTACGAGCACGGGCACGGGCACCAGCACGAGTACGGGCACGGGCACGGGCACGGCGGCCGAAGCCGCGAGCGAGCCGGAGGCCCACCACACCGGCGTCCTCATCCACCTCGCCGACGTCACCGACCACACCGAGGCCGTCGAACGGCTCCGCGCCAGCGAACGCCGCCAGCGCGAAGCCGCCGTCACCCTCCAGCGCTCCCTGCTCCCGCAGGAACTGGAACAGCCCGACGACCTCCGGGTGGCCGCCACCTACCAGCCCGGCGGCACCGAGGCCGCCGTCGGCGGAGACTGGTACGACGTCATCACCCTCGGCGCCGGCCGCACCGCCCTCGTCATCGGCGACGTCATGGGCCGCGGGGTCCGCGCCGCCGCCGTCATGGGCCAGCTCCGCACCGCCGTCCGCGCCTACGCCCGCCTCGACCTGCCCCCGCACGAGGTGCTCCAGCTCCTCGACGGACTCGCCGCCGAGATCGACGCCAGCCAGATCGCCACCTGCGTGTACGCCGTCCACGACCCCAACGAGGGCCTCCTCGCGTACGCCTCCGCAGGCCACCTCCCGATCCTGGTCCGCGACGAGGACGGCACCGTCCGCAGAGCCGCCGACCCCACCGGACCACCGCTCGGCACCGGCGGCTGGCTGCACACCTCAGGCACCATCGCCCTCGGCCCCGGCTCCACCGCCGTCCTCTACACCGACGGCCTGGTCGAACGCCGCGGCGAGGACATCGACGAGGGCGTCGCCGCCCTGGAACGCGCCCTCGCCGGCGCCCAGGGCACCCCGGCCGTCATCTGCGACCGCCTGATGCGCGCCCTCGGCGTGGACGCCGACCACGACGACGACGTCGCCGTGATGGTCCTCCAGCAGCCCGCCCGCACCGGCGCGGACGCCGAGCTCTTCCACAACGCCGCCCTGGAACTCCTCGGCGGCATCGAGGCCGCCCCGCGCGCCCGCGCCTTCGCCCAGGGAGTCCTCGCCTCCTGGCGCTTCCCGGTCGAGCTGTGCGACCTCGGCGTCCTGGCCGCCAGCGAGCTCGTGGCGAACTCCCTCCAGCACGGCACCCCGCCGATGCGCCTGCGACTGCGCCGCACCGACCGCCGCCTGATCATCGAGGTCACCGACGGGGACGACCACCTCCCGCGCCGCCGCCGCGCAGAACCGGGCGACGAGACCGGACGCGGCATCTCGATCATCGCCACCATCGCCTCTTCCTGGGGCTCCCGCCGCACCCCGGGCGGCGGCAAGGCCGTCTGGTGCGAGTTCGCCCTGCCGGACAAGTAGCAGCCGCACACACGGAAGGCCCCGGTCCACAAGGACCGGGGCCTTCCGCGCATCCGTCCACTCACGCGTACGTACATACGTGCCGCGCGTTCGTGCCACGCGTACGTCGCTACGCGCTCACGCGCTCACGGGCTCCGCTGCGGCGCCGGCCTTGGCCGCCACCACCGGACCGCCCTGCGCCACGACCCGGCTCGCCAGCCACGGGTTGTCCTGCGCCGGACTCAGCCGCCTGCCGAGCCGCAGCGCCAGACCGGCGATCCCCAGCGACACCAGCACGAAGACACCGATGTAGAGCATCGGAACGCCCGCACCGAGCGGCACCCCGAGCGGTCCCAGCGCCAGCGCCATCTGCTTGACCAGCGCGAAGGCCGAGTTGTACTGCCCCACCGAGCCCTCGGGCGCCAGGTCCGCGACCAGCGGCGCCAGGGTCGGCGACAGCATGGCCTCGCCGATGCCGAAGAGCGCGTACGTGCTGACGAACGCCGCGGCGGCCATCATGGCGCTGCCGTGCCCCAGACCCGAGAACCCGGCGATGACCCACGCCACGGTCCAGATCAGACCCACGAGCGCGATCACCCGGGACCGTCGGCGCTTCTCGACGAGCCTGAGCACGACGAACTGCGCGACGACGATCGCACCGGTGTTGGCGGCCAGGGCGAAACCGAGCGTGGAGGGGGAGATCCCGGCGGCCTCGGTACCGAAGGCTGCCAGACCCGACTCGAACTGCCCGTAGCAGGCGAAGAACACCACGAAGCCCAGCACGCACAGCTGCACCATGGCCTTGTGCCGGAGCAGCCGCTTCCAGCCGCCACCCGCCTGTGCCGTGTCCTTGGGCCGGGCGTCCTTGAACCCCTGCACCTGCGGCAGACGCACGGTGGCGATGACCCCGGCCAGCACCAGGAACATGACGGCCTCGATGCCGAACAGCAGGGTGAAGCTGCCGGGCCGGCTCTCGTCGACGATCTGACCGCCGATGAGACCGCCGATGCCCAGACCCAGGTTCTGCATGAAGAACTGCAGGGCGAAGGCACGGGTCCGGGTGGACGGCGTGGAGCACCACACGATCATCGTGGCCAGCGCCGGCTGCATGACGGCCTGCCCGGCGCCGAGCGCCAGCGCCGACAGCAGGATGGGCACGATGCCGGTGGAGAGCCCGAGCGAGAGCGCACCGGCCGACGCGGCGACGGCCGCACCCATGACCACGGGCACCGGACCGCGTCGGTCGATGACCCGACCGGTGAAGGGCAGCGCGACGAGGGCGCCCAGGGCGAACGCCACGAACGCGCTCGTGGCCGCCATGGAGCCCAGATCTCGCACCTGCGCCACGTAGATGTAGAGGAACGGAACCGTGAAACCGATGCCGAACGCGGTCAGCGCGTTCCCGGCCTGGATCCGCCGCATCGCAGCGCCCATCACCTTGGTCACTTCTCACCTGCCTTTGAGAGCCGAAGACTGAAGACTTCAGAACTTCATACCTAAACTTCGATCCTTAACTCTACACATCGAAGGAGTTAGACGCCAACGGGCTCGTGCCATACTTCGACCCATGGGTGACACCCCCGACGGCACCACGCCCGTCCACGAGCCGACCCTCGACGAACAGATCGCCGTCTATCAGCGCGAGTTCCAGGACCTCGACCCCCAGGTCGAGAAGGTCGTGTCGGCACTGAGCCGGCTGCACCGCCGGATGAACGTCGCGTACGGACGCCAGACCGCGGCCCTCGGCATCAGCAACGCGGAGTGGGAGGTCCTCAAGGCCCTCGTCATCTCCGGCGCCCCGTACCGGATGGGCCCGAGCGAGCTCGCGAAGCAGCTGGGCCTCACGCCGGCGGCGATGACCCACCGGATCGACCGCATGACCGCGGAAGGACTGGTCACCCGCGAACGGGACGAGTCCAACCGGGTCCGCGTGATCGTGGAGCTGACGGACGAGGGCCGCAGCAAGTGGCTGGACGCGATGCGCGCGGCCACGGTCTTCGAGGAGGACCTCCTCCAGGACCTCTCCACGGCGGAGCGCGGGGTGCTGGGCGACATGCTCACCCGGCTGCTGGACCGCGTGGAGGACCTCCAGTCCCCCAGCTGACCACCGGGGTTGACACGGAACGCGGGGATCCGTAAGGTTCTTCGAGTTGTCCCTGAGACCGGAAGGTTCAGGCGACCACTCATCCCGCCGCCTCGTTGCGGCACCCAACTCAGCACGATCTCCCACTGGGAACGAATTCGGCATGCCCGAATTCATTTCCGAAGGCCGATTATGAATCGCCGGGGAAATCCACTAGAGTTCGGGAGTCGGAAGGGCCCAACAGCCCGGAAGACAAACCCCGCTGACTGGGGGTCAGGCCCGAAAGAGTCTGATAGAGTCGGAAACGCAAGAACACAGCAACACAACAGAACGAAAGCCCGGAGGAAAGCCCGAGAGGGTGAGTACAAAGGAAGC
>NZ_JBIAJH010000023.1:0-21918 GCF_042871845.1 Streptomyces sp. NPDC005533
TACGCCGCCGCCAACACCTACCTCGACGCACTCGCCCACCACCGCCACCACCACAACCTCCCCGCCACCAGCCTCGCCTGGGGACTCTGGGACACGAGTACCGGCAGCATGGCGGCGCAGTTCTCGGAGGCCGACATCAAGCGGTGGGCCGCCAAGGGCATCCTTCCGCTGACCCCCGAGCGCGGCATGGAGCTCTTCGACGCCGCGCTCACGGCCGGTCAGCCGGAGCTGGTGCCGATCGAGCTGGACCTGAAGGCACTGCGCTCCCCCGACCAGTCCGCGCCCGCCCTGCTGCGCACCCTGGTCCGCGCCCCGCGCCGACGCGCCGCCGCGGCCACCGGGTCCTCGTGGGCCGAGCGCACCGCCGAACTGCCCCCGGCCGACCGCCGGCGCGCCGCCGGCGAGCTGGTACGGACGACGGTGGCCACCGTGCTCGGCCTGGCGGGCCCCGCCGCCGTCAATGACAGCGGGCCCTTCTTCCAGCTGGGCATGGACTCGCTCACCGGCATGGAGCTGCGCCGCCGGCTCGCCTCGGACAGCGGGATCGCGGTTCCCGCGACCGCCGTCTTCGACCATCCCACGCCCGGTGCGCTCACCGACTTCGTCGTCGCCGAGCTCGCCAAGATCGCCGGCGAGGCCGCCGCCCGGCCGGTCCGGCAGGCCGCGGCCGGCGCGGGTGTCGGCCAGGACGACCCGATCGTGATCGTCGGCATGGCCTGCCGGTACCCGGGCGAGACCCGCTCCCCCGAGGACCTGTGGCGGCTCGTCGCCGACGGCACCGACGCCATCGGCCCCTTCCCCACGAACCGCGACTGGGACGTCGACCACCTCTACGACCCGGACCCCACCCGGGCCGGCAAGAGCTACACGCGGCACGGCGGGTTCCTCTACGACGCCGACCGGTTCGACGCCGAGTTCTTCGGCGTCTCGCCCCGCGAGGCGTTCGCGATCGACCCGCAGCAGCGCCTGCTGTTGGAGACCACCTGGGAGAGCTTCGAGCAGGCGGGCATCGACCCGACGACCCTGCGCGGCAGCCGCACCGGCGTGTTCGTCGGCACCATGTACGACGACTACGCCTCCCGACTGTCCGACGTTCCGGTCGAGTACGAGGGCTACCTGAGCACGGGCAGCGCCGGCAGTGTGGCCTCCGGCCGACTGTCCTACACCTTCGGGCTGGAGGGCCCGGCGATCACCGTCGACACGGCCTGCTCCTCCTCCCTCGTCGCCCTGCACCTGGCCTCACAGGCCCTGCGCCAGGGCGAGTGCACCCTCGCCGTCGCCGGCGGCGCCACCGTCATGGCCACTCCGCGGCCCTTCGTGGAGTTCAGCCGCCAGCGCGGGCTGGCGCCCGACGGCCGGGTCAAGTCGTTCGCGGCTTCGGCGGACGGCACGACGTGGAGCGAGGGCGTCGGCGTCCTGCTCCTGGAGCGGCTCTCCGACGCCCGCCGCAACGGGCACCAGGTCCTCGCGGTCATCCGCGGATCGGCCGTCAACCAGGACGGCGCCAGCAACGGACTCACCGCACCCAACGGCCCCTCCCAGGAACGCGTCATCCGCGAGGCACTCGCCGCCGCCGGACTCTCACCCGCCGACGTCGACGCCGTCGAGGCACACGGCACCGGCACCACCCTCGGCGACCCCATCGAAGCCCAGGCCATCCTCGCCACCTACGGCCAGGACCGCGACGCCGAACGCCCCCTGCACCTCGGGTCCCTCAAGTCGAACATCGGCCACTCCCAGGCCGCCGCCGGCGTCGGCGGCGTCATCAAAATGGTCATGGCCATGCACCACGGGGTGCTCCCCCGCACCCTGCACGTGGACGCGCCGAGCCCGCACGTGGACTGGTCGAGCGGCGCGGTGTCCCTCCTCACCGAGACGACCCCGTGGCCCGAGACCGACCGGCCGCGCCGTTCCGCCGTCTCCTCCTTCGGCATCAGCGGCACCAACGCCCACGTCGTCCTCGAACAGGCCCCCACCGCCGAGGCCGCGGACCCCCGCGACCCGGCGACCCCCGCCCAGCTGCCCTGGGTGGTCTCCGGCCGCGGTACGGAGGGCCTGCGCGCCCGGGCCGCCCAGCTGCGGCGGCTGGCCACCGAGGCCGGCACGGACGGCGGCTTCGGCCTCGCGCACCTGGACGTGGGCCACGCGCTGGCCACCACGCGGGCGGCGCTCCCGGACCGTGCGGTCGTCCTCGCCGACGACCCGGCGGGTCTGCTGGCCGGTCTGGACGCGCTGGCCCGGGGCGAGTCCGCGCCGCAGCTGGTGACCGGGGACTCCGGCCGGGCCGAAGGGGCCTCCGGGCTGGCGTTCCTGTTCACGGGGCAGGGCAGTCAGCGTCCCAGCATGGGCCGCGAACTGTACGAGACCCACCCCGTCTACGCCCGCGCCTTCGACGAGGTCTGCGCGCGGATGGACGCCCACCTGGGTCTGTCGCTCAAGGAGCTGGTCTTCGCGGACGAGGGGAGCGAGCAGGCCGCTCTCCTGAGCAGGACGCAGTACACGCAGCCCGCGCTGTTCGCCGTCGAGGTGGCGCTGTTCCGGCTGGTGGAGCACTACGGGCTGGTCCCCGACCACCTCCTGGGCCATTCGGTGGGCGAGCTGGCCGCCGCGCACGTCGCGGGGGTCCTCTCCCTGGACGACGCCTGCACCCTGGTGGCCGTCCGCGGCCGGCTGATGCAGTCCGCGCCCACCGGCGGCGCGATGATCGCCATCGAGGCCACCGAAGCCGAAATCCTCACCACCCTCCCCACCCACCACGGCCACCTCGACATCGCCGCCGTCAACGGACCCCGCTCCACCGTCATCACCGGCGACCACGACGCAGCCCACCAACTCGCCACCACCTGGCGCAACAACGGCCGACGCACCACACAACTCAACGTCAGCCACGCCTTCCACTCACCCCACATGGACGGCATCCTCAACGACTTCCACACCACCGCCGCCACCCTCACCTACCACACCCCCACCATCCCCATCATCTCCAACCTCACCGGACAACCCGCCACCACCGAACAACTCACCAACCCCGACTACTGGGTCCAACACCTCCGCCACACCGTCCGCTTCAACGACGCCATCCAGCACCTCCACCACCACCACCACGTGACCGCGTACCTGGAACTCGGTCCGGACGGGGTGCTCTCCGCGCTGACCCGGACGATCCTGGCCTCCGGGGCGGAGTCGGCCGGGGAGCCGGCAGCCCGGCAGCCGGTCACCGCGGTCCCGCTGCTGCGCAAGGGCCGTCCCGAGGGCGGCACCCTGGCCGCCGCGCTCGCCCAGGCCTACGTCCGCGGCGCGGACGTGGAGTGGCGCGGGTTCCTGCCCGGTGGCCGGGCCGTCGCCCTGCCCACGTACCCCTACCAGCGCGACAGCTACTGGCTGAGCGCTCCCGCCGCCCCCGTGGCGCCGAGGCCGGCCGGAGGGCACCCCCTGCTGGACCAGACGGTCGAACTCGCCGCAGGCCAGGGTTGGTTGTTCACCGGCACGCTCGACGCGGAGGCCGATCCGTGGCTGGCGGAGCACGCCATCCTGGGCCGGCCGCTGCTGCCGGGAGCGGCCGTCGCGGAGCTCGCCCTGTACGCGGCCGGGCGGGCGGGCGCGGCGCAGGTCGCCGAACTCACCCTCGAACAGCCGCTGCCGCTGGACGAGCGCGTCACCGTCCAGCTGATGGTCGGCGCCCCCGGGACCGACGGGACGCGCACCCTCGCGCTCCACTCACGGCCGGAGGGGACACCCGGCGCGCCATGGGTGCGGCACGCCTCCGGGCTGCTGGCCGACGAGGCTTCCGCAGCGGGCGACCCCGTCGGCGACCCGGCCGACCTGGCCGTCTGGCCGCCGCAGGGCGCCACCGAGATACCCGTCGGCGACCTCTACGCCCGCCTCGCCGAGCGCGGATACACGTACGGCCCCGCCTTCCAGGGCCTGCGGACCGTGTGGAGCCGCGGGAGCGACCTCTACGCGGAGGTGGTGCTCCCCGACAGCGCCACCGGCCCGCGGGGTGACGGCTTCGGTCTGCACCCGGCCGCCCTGGACGCGGCCCTGCACACCGCCCTCGTCGGGGCCGGCGCCGGGGACCGGCTGCTGGTGCCCTTCGCGTGGAGCGGTCTGACCCTGCGCACGCCCGGCGCCACCGAACTGCTGGTCCGCCTGCGGCGGGGCGCGGGCGACAGCTACTCCCTGCTGATCGCCGACCTGTCCGGTGCCCCGGTGTTCACCGCCGAGGCGCTCGCCGTGCGCGAGCTGCGGGCCGACCCGGCGGCCACCGCCGGGCCGGTGCACGGGGCCGCGCTGTTCGACCTGCACTGGTCCCCGCTGCGCGGGACCGCTCCCGCTCCGGCCGGCCCCTGGGCCGTCCTGGGCGACGCGGACTCCGCCGTCGTGGATGCCGTACGGGCCGCCGGCGTGGCCGTCCGGGCCTACCCCGGCCTGGACGGGCTGCAGGAAGCGCTCGACGGGGGCGCCCCGGTGCCGTCCGTGGTCGTGGCCCCGGTGCCCGCCGTCCCGGCCGGGTCGGGCCGGGCCGTGCTCACGGCCCTGGCGCCGGCCCAGCGCTGGCTGGCCGACGAGCGGTTCGCGGACGCGCGGCTCGCCTTCCTCACCGAGGGCGCGGTCGCGGTGGCGGAAACCGAGTACCCGGATCCCGCCCTGGCGGCGGTCTGGGGTCTGATCCGCTCCGCGCAGTCGGAGCAGCCCGGCCGGTTCGTCCTCGTCGACACCGACGGGCGGCCCGAGTCCGTACGCGCCCTGCTGCCGGCCCTGGCCTCCTCAGAGCCGCAGCTCGCGGTGCGGGCGGGGCGGATCTCGGCGCCGGCCCTGCGCGGTCACCGGCCCGCCGCTGCCGAGGACGCCCCGGCGGCCTTCGGCGCGGACAGCCACGTCCTGGTCACCGGTGGGCTGGGCACGCTGGGGCGGCTGCTGGCCCGGCACCTGGTGGAGCACCACGGGGTACGGCGGCTGCTGCTGACGGGGCGCCGCGGTGCGGCGACCCCGGGGGCGCGGGAGTTCACGGCCGAACTGGCCGTGCTGGGCGCCGAGGTGGCCGTGGCCGCCTGCGACACCGGCGACCGCGCCGCCGTGGCCGCCCTGCTGGCCTCCGTACCGGCCGGCCGGCCGCTGACGGCGGTGGTCCACGCGGCGGGCGTGAGCGACGACTCCGTCCTCGCGGGACTCACCCCGGAGCGGATGGAAGGGGTGCTGCGGCCCAAGGCCGACGCCGCCCTCCATCTGCACGAGCTGACCCGGGACCTGGAGCTGTCGGCCTTCGTCCTCTTCTCCTCGCTCGCGGGCACCCTGGGCTCCGCGGGACAGGGCAACTACGCGGCGGCCAACGCCTTCCTGGACGCCCTGGCCCAGCGGCGCCGCGCCGCCGGGCTGCCCGCCCTGTCCCTGGTGTGGGGTCTGTGGGCGCAGGAGAGCACGCTGACCGGAGACCTCGGCGCGGCGGACCTGAAGCGCCTGGCCCGCTCCGGGATCGGGGCGCTGTCCGCCGAGGAGGGCCTGGCCCTGTTCGACGCCGGCGTGGAATCCGGCGCCGCGGTCCTGACCGCCGCCCACCTCGACCTGCGGACGGCGGATCCGGAGGCGGTCGCGGTGCTGCTGCGGGGGCTGGCTCCGGCCCGCCGCGGCGCCGCCGGCGGTGCTCCGGCGGCCCCGGACCTGGCGGCCGACCTGCGCGAGCGGCTGGCCCGGGCGCCCCGGCGCGAGCACCGTCACCTCCTGCTGGAGGCGGTACGGGTCGAAGTGGCGGCCGTACTGGGCCATGCGAGCCGGGACAAGGTGCCGGCCGACGGCCGGTTCCAGGACCTCGGCTTCGACTCCCTGACCGCGGTCGAGCTGCGCAACCGCCTGACGGCCGCGACCGGCGTCAAGCTGCCGCCCACGCTCATCTTCGACCACCCGACCCCGGGTGCCCTCGCGGACCGGCTGCGGGCCGCGCTCGTACCCGACGTGCCCACGCGGGACGCCCCCGAGGACGCCGTGGACGGCGCCGCCGGTGGCGACGGCGGCAGCCTGCCGGACGGCGGGAGCGCGCTCGACACGATGAGCGCCGACGACCTGGTCCGCCTGGCCCTGGGCGAGGGCTGACCCCCCGCCCGGGCCCCGGCCCCCGGACCCGTTCCGGACCCCGACCCAGACAACAGACCCACACCCAGCCCCCACGGGGCCCCCAACAGGGAAGTACGGAGAGAACAGGATGGCTTCCACAACCCAACAGCAGGTCGTCGAGGCGTTGCGGGCCGCGCTGAAGGAGAACGAGCGGCTCAAGGCCGACCACGCCCACCTCATGGAACGCGAGCACGAGCCGATCGCGATCGTGGGCATGGCCTGCCGCTACCCGGGTGGCGTCCGTTCCCCACAGGACCTGTGGCGACTGGCCGCCGACGAGGTGGACGCCGTCGGGCCGTTCCCCGCCGACCGCGGCTGGGACCTGGCGGGCCTGTACGACCCCGACCCGGACCGGCCGCACACCTCGTACGCCCGGGAGGGCGGATTCCTGTACGAGGCAGCGCAGTTCGACGCCGAGTTCTTCGGGGTCTCGCCCCGCGAGGCGCACAGCATCGACCCCCAGCAGCGGCTGCTGCTGGAGACGGCGTGGGAGGCCTTCGAGCACGCGGGCATCGACCCGGCCGCGCTGCGGGGCAGCCGCACGGGCGTGTTCGTCGGCACCATGTACGCCGACTACATGAACCGCTTCTCCCCCGCCCCGGAGGAGTACGAGGGCTTCCTGAGCGTCGGCGGCGCCGGCAGTGTCGCCTCCGGCCGGCTGTCCTACACCTTCGGGCTGGAGGGCCCGGCCCTCACCGTCGACACGGCCTGCTCCTCCTCCCTCGTCGCCCTGCACCTGGCCTGTGCCTCACTGCGGCGCGGGGAGTCCACGATGGCGCTGGTCGGCGGCGCCACGGTGATGGCGACGCCGATGCCGTTCGTGGAGTTCAGCCGGCAGCGCGGGCTCGCCGCCGACGGCCGCTGCAAGGCCTTCTCGGCCGCCGCGGACGGCACCGGCTGGGCCGAGGGCGCCGGTCTGCTGCTGGTCGAGCGGCTCTCCGACGCCCGCCGCAACGGACACCAGGTCCTGGCCGTGGTCCGTGGTTCGGCCGTCAACCAGGACGGCGCCAGCAACGGGCTGACCGCGCCCAGCGGCCCCGCGCAGGAACAGCTGATCCGCCAGGCCCTGGCCGCCGCCGGGCTCACCGCCGCCGACGTCGACGCCGTGGAGGCGCACGGGACGGGCACCTCGCTGGGCGACCCGATCGAGGCGCAGGCACTCCTGGCCACCTACGGCAGCGGACGTCCGGCGGACCAGCCGCTCCACCTGGGCTCCCTGAAGTCGAACATCGGCCACACCCAGGCCGCGGCCGGCGTCGGCGGCGTCATCAAGATGGCGATGGCGCTCCGCGAGGGGCTGCTGCCGCGGACCCTGCACGTGGACGAGGCCACCCCGCACGTGGACTGGTCGAGCGGCGCCGTCTCGCTGCTGACCGAGACGATCCCGTGGCCCGAGCGGGGCGGCCGGCCGCGCCGGGCCGCGGTGTCCTCCTTCGGCATCAGCGGTACCAACGCGCACGTCATCCTGGAGCAGGCGCCCGCGCCGGAGCCGGCCGCCGACGTCGAGCGGGCCGCGCTGCCGACCGTACCGGTGGTGCTGTCGGCGGCCGGTGAGCCCGCGCTGCGCGCGCAGGCCGACCGGCTGTACCGGTACCTGACCGAGGCCGACGGCGACGCGCCGGCGGACGTGGCCTTCTCCCTGGCCACCACCCGCGGCCACCTCCCGCACCGGGCGGTGCTGCTCGCCGAGGACCGCGACGAACTGCTCGACGGGCTGCGCGCGCTGGCCGACGGGGTGCCGGGGCCGGACGTGGTCCGCGCGACGGCCGGGGAGGGCCGCACCGCCTTCCTCTTCGCCGGTCAGGGCTCCCAGCGCGCCCGGATGGGCCAGGAACTGTACGAGGCCTTCCCGGTGTTCGCGGCGGCCTTCGACGAGGTGTGCGCCGCCCTGGAACCGCACCTGGAGCAGCCCCTGCGGGACGTGGTCCTCGCGGCCGAGGACAGCCCCGAGGGCGGGCTGCTGAACCGGACGCGGTACACGCAGCCGGCGCTCTTCGCCTTCGAGGTGGCCCTGTTCCGGCTGCTGGAGTCGTGGGGCGTCCGGCCCGACGCCGTCCTCGGACACTCCGTCGGCGCCCTCGCGGCCGTCCACACGTCGGGCGCCCTCTCGCTCGCGGACGCCGCCGAGCTGGCCGCCGTACGCGGCCGGATCATGCAGCAACTCCCCGCCGGCGGGGCGATGGTGGCCCTGCGCGCGTCCGAGGGGCAGGCGACGGCCCTGCTCGCGGGGCACGAGGAGCTCGTCTCGCTCGCCGCGGTGAACGGGCCCGCCGCCACGGTGCTCTCGGGTGACCGGGAGGCCCTGGCCGCCGTGGTCGCGGACTTCGAGGCGGCCGGCGGGAAGGCGACCTGGCTGCGCGTCAGCCACGCCTTCCACTCGCCGCTGATGGAACCGGCGATGGCGGAGCTGCGGGCCGTGGTCGCCCGCCTGGACTTCCGGGAGCCGCAGCTCTCCTTCGTCTCCGACCTCACGGGCCGGCCCGTCGGCGGCGACGAGCTCGCCGATCCGGAGTACTGGGTCCGGCACGCGCGCCGCGCCGTCCGCTTCCAGGACGGCGTCGGCGCCCTCGCGGAGCTGGGCTGCACCCGCTTCGTGGAGGTGGGCCCCGGCACCGACCTCACCTCGATGACCGCCGACTGCCTGGAGGAGACCGACCGGGGCCGCTCCGCCGGCCCCACGCTGATCCCCTCGCTGCGACGGCGCCTGCCGGAGGTGACCGCGCTGCTCACGGCGGTCGCGCGGATGCACGCCTGCGGCGGGGACGTCGACTGGGCCGCCGTGTTCGCGGGCCGCGGGGCGCGCCGAGTGGAGCTGCCCACGTACGCCTTCCAGCACCGGCCGTACTGGATCGACGTGCCGGCCGGCTCCGGGGACGTGAGCTCGGCCGGGCTCACCGCCGTCGGCCACCCGCTGCTGACGGCCTCCGCCGAACTCCCCGACAGCGGCGGCCTGCTGCTGACCGGCCGGCTCTCCCTGGCACGCCACCCCTGGCTGGCCGACCACCGCGTCGGCGGCCGGGTGCTGCTGCCGGGCACCGCGCTGCTGGACCTGGTGACGTGCGCCGCCCGCGAGGCGGGCTGCGGCCTGGTCGAGGAACTCGTCCTGGAGGCGCCGCTGGTGGTGCCGGACGAGGGGGAGGTACGGCTGCGGGTGTCCCTGGCCGCCGCGGACGGCTCCGGCAGCCGGACCGTCGCCGTCCACTCCCGTCCCGAGGGTGACGCCGACGGGCAGGGCTGGTCCCGCAACGCCCAGGGCTCGGTCCTCGCCGACGGCTCCGGTCCGGCGCCGGAGCAGGCCGCGGACCTGGCCGCACAGTGGCCGCCGCGGGGGGCCGAACCGGTCTCCGTACCCGTGGCCGAGCTCTACGCCGCCCTCGGCGCCAAGGGCCTCGTCTACGGGCCCGTCTTCCGCGGCGTGCGCGCCGTGTGGCGGCGCGGGCGGGAGGTCTTCGCCGAGGTGGCGCTCCCGGGCGAACGGGCCGGCGCCGACGCGTACGGGCTGCACCCGGCGCTGCTCGACGCGGCCCTGCACCCGATCGCCCTCGGCGGCCTGATCGACGGGGCCGAGGGCGGCGGCGCCGACTCCGACGCCGGCTCCGGCGCCGACGAGCGGACGTTCCTGCCGTACGCCTGGTCCGGTGTCCGCACGCACGGCCCCGCCGGCGCGGTCCTGCGGGTCCGGCTCGCACCGTCCGGCGCGAACGCGGTGGGCATCGACGTCGCGGACGGCTCGGGCCGCCCGGTCGCGTCGATCGGCTCGCTGGCCCTGCGTCCGCTCCCCTCGCAGGCCGTGAGCGCCCACGCCACACCGGGCGACGGACTGCTGCTGCCCACGTGGGAGGCGCTGGCCGAACTGCCGCCCGCCCCCGCGACGCACCGCTGGACGCTCCTCGGTGCGTACGACGGCGACGGGCAGGGTGAGGGCGACGGCGAGGGCTCCCTCCCGCGCGTCGGCGCGGCCCTGTCCGGCCTGCCGGCCCTGACCGACGCGCTCGACGCAGGCGCCGAGGCCCCCGCGCTGCTCGTCCTCCCCTGCCCGCCATCCGCGGGCGGCGGCGCGCCGGACAGCGGTGCCGGGGCGGCCGTCCGCACGGCCCTCCACCAGGTCCTCGACGCGGTACGGCTCCTCGCGCAGGACGAGCGGCTGGCCGGTACCCGCCTGGCGGTCCTCACCCGGGGCGCCGTCACCCTCGGCGGCGAACAGCACCCCGGGGAGCTCGCCCACCGTGCGGTGTGGGGACTGCTGCGCTCCGCGCAGGCCGAACACCCCGACCGGTTCACGGTCCTCGACGAGGACGGCACCCCCGCCTCCCGGCGGGCCGTGGCGGCCGCGCTCGCCACGGGTGAGCCGCAGCTCGCCCTGCGCGGCGGCACCGCCTACCGTCCCTCACTCGCCGAGCAGGACGCGGACACGGAGCTCCGGCCGCCCGCCGACACCCCCCACTGGCACCTCGACTACGTGGCCAAGGGGACCTTCGCGAACCTCGCCCTCAAACCCTGGCCGGAGGCGGCAGCCCCGCTGGAGGAGGGCCAGGTGCGGATCCGGATGCGGGTCGCCGGCCTGAACTTCCGCGACGTCCTGCTCTCCCTCGGGGTGATCCCGCCGTCCGTCGACGGGCACGCGGGCGGTTCGGGGCAGGGCGGCGAAGGCGCGGGCACCGTCCTCGAAGTGGGTCCCGGCGTCACGGACCTGCGGCCCGGCGACCGGGTGATGGGCCTGTTCTACGGCATCGGCCCGACCTCGGTCACCGACCGCCGCTTCGTGTGCCGGATCCCGGAGGGCTGGTCCTTCCGGCAGGCCGCCGCGGTTCCCGTCACCTACCTGACCGCCTACTACGGCCTGGTGGACCTGGCCGGCCTGCGCGCGGGCGAATCGGTGCTCGTGCACGCGGGCGCCGGCGGCGTCGGCACGGCGGCGATCCAGATCGCCCGCCACCTCGGCGCCGAGGTGTACTCCACGGCGAGCCCGGCCAAGTGGGACGCGCTGCGCGCCGCGGGGGTCCCGGACGGGCGCATCGCCTCCTCGCGCACCCTGGACTTCGAGAAGGCCTTCCTCGGTGCCACCGGGGGCGACGGCGTCGACGTGGTGCTCAACTCCCTCGCCGGGGAGTTCGCGGACGCCTCGCTGCGGCTGCTGCCGCGCGGCGGACGGTTCCTCGAGATGGGCAAGACCGACCGGCGCGACGCCGCCGAGGTGGCCGGCACGCACCCCGGGGTGACGTACCGGACGTACGACGTCCGCGATCCCGGCCCGGACCGGATCCAGGAGATCTTCACCGAGCTCCTCGGGCTGTTCGAGCGGGGCGCGCTCCAGGCACCGCCGGTGGCGGCCTGGGCCCTGCGCCGGGCTCCCGACGCCTTCCGCCACCTGAGCGAGGCCCGGCACATCGGCAAGGTGGTGCTGGACCTGGCCGACGGGAACGAGCGCTGGGACACCGCCCGGGCCGTCCTGATCACGGGCGGTCTGGGCTGGCTCGGCCGGCTCGCCGCCCGCCACCTGGTGGCCGAGCACGGGATACGGCAGCTGGTCCTGATGGGCCGCGGGCTGCCCGGCGAGGACGCGGCCCGGGACATCGCCGAGCTGCGCGCCCTGGGCGCGGACGTCCGTACGGTGCCCTGCGACGCGGCCGACCGGGCCGCGCTGGCCTCGGCCCTCGACGGGCTGGCCGGCGACGGCGTCCGCATCGGCGGAGTCGTGCACGCGGCGGGGGTGCTGGACGACGGGCTGCTCACCTCGATGACCGCCGAGAGCCTGGAGCGGACCCTGCGTCCGAAGGTGGACGCGGCGCTCCACCTGCACGAGCTCACCGAACCGCTCGGCCTCGACGCGTTCGTCGTCTTCTCCTCCCTCGCGGGCACGCTGAGCTCTCCCGGGCAGGCCGGCTACGCGGCCGGCAACGCCTTCCTCGACGGGCTGATGGAGTACCGGCGTTCGGTCGGCCGCCCCGGCGTGTCCGTCGTGTGGGGCCTGTGGGAGGGGGCCGGCGGCATGGGCGCCGGGCTGACCGACGCGGACGTCGCCCGCATGGCGCGGGCGGGCGTGGCTCCGCTCACCTCGGAGCTCGGACTGGAACTGCTGGACGCCGCGGTGCGCCGCGACCGTCCGGTGGCGGTCGCGGCGCGGTGGAACCTCGACGGGCTGCGGGCCCGGATCGCGGAGGGCGCGGCGGTGCCGGCCCTGCTGCGGAGCCTGGTGCCCGCCCCGGCGCCCGCCGCGGGGACGCGGTCCGCGCCCGGGGCCGTGGCGGGAGCGGTGGTCGTCGAGGCCTCGCTGACCGGCGACCGGCTGCTGGACCTCGTCCTCCACGAGGTCGCGGCCGTCCTGGGGCACGCCTCCGGCGCGGCGGTGGACCGGGACGGGGCGTTCGAACGGCTGGGCTTCGACTCGCTCACGGCGGTGGAGCTGCGCAACCGGCTCGCCGTGGCCACGGGCGTCAAACTGCCCGCCACGTTCGTCTACGACTGGCCGACCCCGGCCGAACTGGTGGTCCACCTGCGGGAACTGCTCCCGGAGACGGCCGCCGAACCGGCGGCGGAAGCCACCGCCGCACCGGCCGCACCGGCGGCGCAGCCCGCCGCGGGCGCAGCCGCCCCGGCGGACACGGCCGGCAACGGCAACGGCGCCGGCGTCACCGTGGCACTGCTCGCCGACATCGCCCGGCTGGAGGCCGCGGTCGCCGACCGGCCGCTGAGCGAGGCGCAGAGCGCCGCGGTCAGCGAGCGGCTGCGCGAGCTGCTGACCGAACTGGGTTCTATGAAGGAGGATCACTCCGCGTGGGCATGACCAACACCCCGACGGTCGCGCCGGCTCCGCCGGCCGGCCGTGCCACCCCGTCGACCGGGCCCGCGAAGGGGCCCGTCGAACCCTCCCGGTGGATCCGTACCTACCACGACCGGCCGTCCGCGACCGCCCGCCTCGTGTGCTTCCCGCACGCGGGCGGGGCCGCGAACGCCTTCGTGGCGCTGTCGGCCGCGCTGCCCGACGACATCGAGCTGCTCGCCGTCCAGTACCCCGGCCGCCAGGACCGGCGGGGCGAGCCCTGCGCCGGGGAGATCGCCGAGCTCGCCGCGGGCGTGGCCGAGGCCCTCGCCTCCCGCTCCGACCTGCCGGTGTTCCTCCTCGGCCACAGCATGGGGGCCCTCGTGGCCTTCGAGACGGCCCGGCTGCTGGAGGAACGCGGCACCGTGGCACGACTGTTCGTCTCGGCGGCCCGGCCCCCCGCGCAGGACTGGGAGGAGCCCGACCTGACCGGCGTCGGCGACGAGGAGCTCGTCGCCGGGCTGCGGCGCCTCGGCGGCATCCCCGAACCGCTGCTGCGGGACCCGGAGATCGTCGGCGAGGTGCTGCGCCTGCTGCGCGCCGACCACCGGGCGCTGCTGCGCTACCGCTGCGCCGACGGGGCCGCCGTGGCGGCTCCGCTCACCGTGCTCCTGGCGGCGTCCGACCCGAAGAACTCCCTGGAGCAGATGGCCGACTGGGCTCGGCACGGCAGCAACGGGCACACCGTGGTGACGCTGTCCGGCGGGCACTTCTCGCTCGTCGAACGGCCCGGGGAGACCGGGCCGCTGCTCACCCACTGCGTCCGCGAGGACCTGGCACGGCTCGCCGCGGCGCCCCCGGCCGAGGAGCCGCGGGCGCCCGCCGCCCCGGCCGAGGAGCCCCTCGCCGACCTCGTACGGGAGATCCTGCTGGGCGGCCTCGAAGGCCGCACCCCGGCGCTGCCGACGGACCCGACGGCGCTGGAGGACGCGGCCCGCGCGGTGATGTCCCCCGAGGGCTTCGCGTACGTGGCGGGCACCGCCGGCTCCGGCGCGACCGGCCGGGCCAACCGCGCGGCCTTCGACCGCCGGCGGCTGGTGCCGCGGATGCTGCGCGGCACCCGCCGGGCCGACACCTCGGTGACGCTGTTCGGGCAGCGGCTGCCCGTGCCGGTCCTGCTGGCACCGCTGGCCGCGCAGCAAGTGGCGCACCCCGAGGGCGAGTCGGCCACGGCACGGGCCGCCGCGGCGGCCGGTGTGCCGCTGGTGCTGTCGACCTTCGCCTCCCGCACGCTGGAGGAGGTGGCCGAGCAGGCGGGCGACCACCCGCGCTGGTTCCAGCTGTACCTGCCCTCGGACCGGGCGGTGGGCGAGTCGCTGGTGCGGCGCGCCGAGGCCGCCGGCTACACCGCCCTCGTGGTCACCGTCGACGCCACCCACCTGGGCTTCCGCCCGGCCGAACTCGACAGCGGGTACTCGCCGTTCCTGCGCGGCACCGGCATCGCCAACTTCACGGGCGACCCGGCGTTCCTGGCCGGGCTGCCGGCCGGGGCCGACGCCACCGCGGCCGTGCTGCGCTGGGCGCAGATCTCCACGGACCCCACCCTCACCTGGGCGGACCTGGCCTGGCTGCGCGGTCTGACCCGGCTGCCGCTGCTCGTCAAGGGCGTCCTGCACCCGGACGACGCCCGGCTGGCGCTGGAGCACGGCGCGGACGGCGTGGTCGTCTCCACGCACGGCGGCCGCCAGCTCGACGGCAGCGTGTCCGCCCTGGACGCGCTGCCCGCGGTCCGGGCGGCCGTCGGCCCGGACGTACCGGTGCTGATGGACTCCGGCATCCGGACCGGCAGCGACGTGGTCAAGGCCCTGGCCCTTGGCGCGGACGCCGTCCTCTACGGCAGGCCGTACGTGTACGGGCTCGGGCTCGGCGGCCGGGAAGGCGTCGAGCACGTGCTGCGCTGTCTGCTGACCGACCTCGGCCTGGCGCTGGCCCTCACCGGCTGCGCCCGCCTCGCGGACGTCGGGCCGCACCTGCTCGCGGGCACCACATCGGACACCTCCGGGCCGGACGGGCCCGCGGAGAACGGAGATCGGCGATGAAGCGACCTTACGGCTCCGGCTCGGACCCGACGGGCTGGCTGCGCAGTTACCACCGGGCGCCGGCCGGCGCGCCGACGCTGGTCGTCTTCCCGCACGCGGGCGGCTCCGCGACCGGCTACCACGGCCTGTCCGCGGCCCTGTCCGACAGCGCCGAGGTGCTCAACGTGCAGTACCCGGGCCGCCAGGACCGACTGGGCGAGCGCTGCGTCGAGGACATCGGGGAGATGGCCGACCACGTGGTCGAGGCCCTGCTCCCCCGGGCGCACCGGCCGCTCGCCCTGTTCGGGCACAGCCTGGGCTCGATCGTCGCGTACGAGGTGGCCCTGCGGCTGGAGCGCCTGCACCCGGACCGCGCGCCGATCGGCGTGATCGTCTCGGGCCGGCCGGCGGCCGCCATCCACCTGAGCCGGGGCCTGTCCCTCATGGCGGACGAGGACCTCGCCTCGTCCATCTTCGACCTGGCCGGCACCCCGCCGGAGCTGCTGGCCGACAAGGACCTGATGGCGGCGGTCCTGCCGTCCCTCCGGGCCGACTTCAAGGCCGCGGAGAGCTACCGGGGCGCCGTGGGGACCCGGCTCGCCTGCCCCCTGCACGCGTACTCCGGGGCGCAGGACTTCAACGTGCCGCGCGAGGGACTGCTGCGGTGGAGCGAGCACACGTCGGCCGCCTTCACGGCGCGGTTCTTCGAGGGCGGCCACTTCTACCTGCAGTCCTCCGAGGACGAGGTGGTGCGGGCGATCGCGGACGACCTCCGCTCGTTCGCCGCCACCTCCCTGGTGGGCAGCGGCCGCTGACCCGGCGCCCCGCCCCCACGGCGAAGGCCCTCCCGATCATCCGATCGGGAGGGCCTTCGCCGTGCGCACCGGGGGCTAGGCCGTCTCTTCCGGATCTTGCCTGGCCCGCGCCGCCCGGCACCGCACCTCGCCGTGTTGGCGGAGCACCCCAGTACGTCCAGTACAAGGGCGCCCCGCCAACACGCCGATGCACGGCACCGGACGACGCGGGCTTGACCGGCAAGATCCGAAAGAGACGACCTAGGCGGCGCGTTCGCCGGTGAGGCGGACCTTGAGGGTGGCGTGTCCGTTGGCGAAGTTGGAGAAGAGGCGGGTGGGCGGGGCGAGCAGCTCGATGTCGGCCACCCGCGTGCGCAGCGACTCCAGCATGGAGATCATGTGGACGCGGCCCAGGTAGGCGCCGAGGCAGAAGTGCGGTCCGTGGCCGAAGCTGACGTGCTTGTTGGGGGTGCGCCCCAGGTCGAAGGTGTAGGGGTCGGTGAAGGCGTCCTCGTCGAAGTTGGCCGAGCTGTTCCACAGGGTGACGATCTCACCGGCCTTGACGACGTGGTCGCGGATCGGGATGTCCACGAGGGCGTGCCGGCCGAAGTGCATGGTCGGCGTGGTCCAGCGCATGACCTCCTCGGTGGCGCTCTCCAGGGTGACCTCCGCGTTCTTCAGCCGGCGCCACTGGTCCTCGTACTGGCTGAAGGCGTGGACGATGCCGGAGGCGGTGGCCCGGCTGGACTCGTCGCCGCCCAGGATGAGGCTGTACGCGTTGTAGATGATCTCCTCCTCGCTGAGCGGCTCGCCGTCGATCGTGGCGGTGGCCAGCGTGCTGAGGACGTCCTCGCCGGGGTTGCGGCGGCGCTCGGCCATCAGTCCGGAGATGTAGAGCACGATCTCGTTGCGCGCCATCAGCGAGACCTCCTCGCCGTCGTCGGCGCTGTACCGGGAGAGGGTCTGGGCGTTCCAGTCCACGAGCTGCTCGCGGTCCTCGGCGGGGATGCCCATGAGGTCGCCGATGCTGTGGATGGGGATCCGGTCGGCGACCGCGGTGACGAAGTCCACCTCGCCCGCCTCGACGGCCTCGGAGATCAGCTGGTCGGTGAGCTGCTGGACGTTGTGCACGACCGGGGCGAGGACGCGCGGCGAGAACGACTTCATCATCAGGTTGCGGATCTCGCGGTGGCGCGGGCCGTCGGTGACGGCGAGCATCTTGCCCGCGGCGGAGTCCTCGCCGAGCAGCAGGGTGCTGAGCACGTTGCCCTGCTCGGAGGTGTACCGCTTGTTGTCTCGGTAGGCGGTCATGATGTCGTCGTACTTGGTGAGGACCCAGAATCCGGGCTTGCCGTGCCGTGCCGGGTGCCAGAACACCGGGTTGTGGGCGCGGAAGGGCCGCCACAGCTGGTGCGGGTCGTTGTCCTCGAAGGTCTGCGGGTCGGTGAGGTCGTAGGCGGCCGGATCGGCCAGGTCCGCCGGGTCCGCGAGCTCGGCCGCCGGCAGGGTGGGGGCAGTCATGGGTGTGTCTCCTCCAGGGCCGCGGACCCGGAGGTCCGCGGCGCGGTCGTGGTCGTCTGCGGAGGTGGGCGGCGCGGGGCCGTCAGGCGGCTTCCGCCGCCACCGCGGTGGGGGCGAGTTCGGCGATGGTCTGCTTGCGGAACACGTCCTTGGCGGAGATCACCAGTCCGGCCTTCTTCGCCCGGGCGACCACCCTGATGCCGAGGATGGAGTCCCCGCCCAGCTCGTAGAAGTTGTCGGTGACCCCGACGGCCGGGATGCCGAGCACGTCGGACCAGATCTGGGCGAGCAGCCGCTCGGTGCCGGTACGGGGCTCCAGGGCGCCCGCGGGGGCGGTGGCGTGCTCCGGGGCGGGCAGGGCCTTGCGGTCGACCTTGCCGCTCGGGGTGAGCGGGAAGGTCTCCAGGCACACGAGGGCGGACGGCACCATGTGGACGGGCAGCCGGGCGGAGACGAACTCCCGCAGCTCTGCCGGCTGCGGGTGGTGTCCCGCGGCGGCGGGGGTCACGTAGCCGACGAGGCGCTTGTGCTCGCCGTCGGCCAGGGCCAGGACCAGCGCCACCCCGACCTCGGGGTGCTGCTGGAGGACGAGTTCGATCTCGCCGGGCTCGATGCGGTAGCCGCGGACCTTGACCTGGTGGTCGGCGCGGCCCACGTACTCGATGACTCCGGCGCTGGTCCAGCGCACCAGGTCGCCGGTGCGGTACATCCGGTGGTCCGGGGCCTCGCCGTGCGGGTTGTCCAGGAAGCGGTCCGCGGTCAGCTCGGGCCGGTTGAGGTAGCCCTGGGCGACGCCCGGGCCGGCGATGAACAGTTCGCCGGCCACCCCGATCGGCGCCGGCCGCAGCCGCTCGTCGAGCACGTAGGCGGTGGTGTTGGCGACGGCGCGGCCGATCGGGACGGGCATGTTCTCGTCCGCCTCGCGGATGAGGTGCCAGGTGCCGAGGACGGCGGTCTCGGTGGGCCCGTAGAGGTTCACGAGCCGCTGCGGCGGCGCGGCCGCCAGTACCTCGGCCACGCGGACGGAGTTGGCCGCCTCGCCGCCGAAGAGCACGTGGCGCAGCGACCCGAAGGCGTGGGGGTCGGCGGCGACGATCTGGTTGAAGACGGCGGTCGTCACGAACAGCGTGGTGACGCCGCCCCGGCGCAGTGCGGCGGTGAGCTCCGCCGGGTCCAGCAGGGTGTCCTTGTCGATGACGACCATCCGGCTGCCCGCGAGCAGGGGCCCCCAGATCTCGAGGGTGGCGGCGTCGAAGGTGACGTCCGAGCCCTGGGCCATGACGTCGTCCGGGCCCAGGGACACCCAGTCGGCGTTGCGGAAGAGCCGGACGACGGAGCGGTGGCCGATCACGGCGCCCTTGGGCGTGCCGGTGGAGCCGGAGGTGTACATGATGTACGCGGGGTCGTCGGCGGTGACGGGGACGTCCGGGGCGTCGGCCGGCTGGGCGGCGATCGCCTCCTCCTGCTCGTCCAGGGAGATCATGCGCGTTCCGGCGGACGGCAGCTTGCCGGTGAGCCAGGACTCGGTGAGGCACAGCGGCACTTCGGCGTCGGAGAGCATGAAGCTCAGCCGGTCCCCGGGGTAGTCGGGGTTCAGCGGCAGGTAGGCGCAGCCGGCCTTCAGGACGCCGAGGAGCGCGGTGACGAGTTCGGGGCCGCGGGGCAGGCACACGGCGATGAAGGTGCCGGGCCGGACCCCGTCGGCGACGAGCAGGTGGGCCAGCCGGTTCGCGCGGGCGTCCAGTTCGGCGTAGGTCAGCGTCTCCAGGCCGGCGCTGACGGCGACCGCGCCGGGGCGCAGGCGCGCCTGTTCGGCCACGAGCTCGTGGACGCAGCTGTCGGCGGGGAACTCGGCGCGGTTGACGGCCCATTCGGTGGTGAGGAGGCGCAGCTCGTCCTCGTCGGCGAGCGGCAGCTCCTCCACGATGGTGTCCGGGTCGGCCGCGGCGGCGTCGAGCAGCACCGACAGGTGGCGGGCGAGCACCTCCACGGTGACCGCGTCGAAGAGGGCGCTGTCGTACTCCAGGGTGCCGGCCAGGTCGCCCGTGCCGGTCTCGGCGAACTCCACGGTGAGGTCGTACGCGGCGGGCACACCGGGCGCGGGGAAGGCCCGTACGTCGAGTCCGGGCGCCTGTACCGGTCCGGCCGCCCCGGCGGCGTCCCGCAGCACCACCATCACCTGGACGGCGGGGGTGTCGCCGGCGTCCTTGCCCTCGCCCAGGGCGGTGCGGACCTGCTCGAAGGGCACGTCCTGGTGGGCGGCGGCCTCGGCGAGGGTGGCGCCGGTCTGCGCCAGCAGTTCGGTGAACGGCGCCTCGGAGCGCACGTGGGCGCGCAGCAGGAGCGGGTTGTCGAACGCGCCGACCAGGCCGTCGAGCACCGGCCGGGGGCGGCCGTCCGCGAGGGTGCCCAGGGCCAGGTCCTCCTGACCGGTGTGGCGGGAGAACAGCACCTGGCAGGCGGCGAAGAGGCCGGTGAAGAGGGTGCCGCCCGTCGCCTCGGCGGCGGCGGTCAGGCCCTTGACGGTCCCGGCCGGTATCCGGAAGCCGTGGCGGGCGGCCGCCGCGCCGCGGGCCCGGGAGCGGGGCCGGTCGGTGGGCAGCCGCAGGGCGGGCAGGCCGGCGAGGTGGCCGCGCCAGTGCTCCAGCTGCGCGGCGAGGTCGGCCTCGGTGAGGCGTGCCCGCTGCTCGGCCGCGTACTGCGCGTACCGCACCGGGAGTTCGGGCAGCCGTGCGGGCCTCCCGGAGACGGCCGCCGCGTACAGCTCGGTGAGCTCCGCGACGAGGAGCGCCCGGGAGCGGGTGTCCACGGCGATGCGGTGGGCGCTCAGCACCAGCACGTGCTCGTCGGGGCGAAGGCGCACCAGGAGGGAGCGCAGCAGCGGGCCGGAGGCGAGGTCGTACGGCCTGGCGGCCAGTTCCGCGATCCGGGCTTCGAGCCGGTGGTCGCGCTCCGGTGCGGGCAGCGCCGCCAGATCGGCGGACTCCAGCTCCAGCGGCCCGGCCGGCCAGACCTTCTGCACGGGCCGGCCGCCGGCTTCGGCGAAAGTGGTGCGCAGGGGTTCGTGCCGGGCCGCCAGGAGCCGCAGGGCCCCGGTGAGTTCGGTGCGGTCGAGGGCGCCGGTCAGCCGGAGCGCGATGACCGGGTGGTGACCGTACGCCCCCTCCTGCCGGTGGCCGGACCGGATGAGCTCCTGCCCGAAGGTGAGCGGCAGCCGGTCGTTCCCGGTCGTCCCGTCGGTCATCCCTTCGTTCCTTTCATGTCCGTCTCTTCCATCAGGTCGAGCAGTTCGGGGGTGACGAATTCGTCGATCGGGCAGACACCGGACAGCGTCGAGAAGTACCGGTCCGTCAGTTCACTGCTGGTGGCGATGGCGCGCAGCAGGTCCAGGTGGTGGGCGGGCGGGTCCAGCCGGGCCGTCTTGAGCGTGGCCCGGTACTCGGGCGTCAGGGCCTCCGTGCGCTGTTCGGCGTAGGTGTCGAGGGCCGTCCGCAGCCGGGCGGGGTCGTGGAGGCCGTCGCCGATGCAGTCCGCGAGCAGCTGGGCCTGGTAGAAGCCGTCGGTGATCCCGCGGGCGGTGATCGAGTCCTTGTGGTGGGCGGCGTCGCCGACGAGCACCCAGCCGGGTCCGGTGGCCTGGCGGAAGAAGTTGCGCTGGTCGCCGGTGCCGTAGACGCGTTCCAGGCGGGCGCCGGCCGCCATCTCCTCCCGCAGTTCGGGGGCCGTCTTCTCCACGTTCGTGAGCAGGGCGCCCAGCGCGTCGCCGCGCACGCTGTGGAACTGGTCCTGGGGGAGGTATCCGGCGACGAGCGTCGCCCCGTCGTTGGTGGGTACGGTGCCGACCCAGTGCCCGGGGGTGTCGTACAGCCGGAACCCGGGCCGCAGGCCGGACCAGTAGGAGTAGTAGGCGCAGGTCGAGGTCGGGTCCTCGACGACGAGCGGGGCGCCGGCCTTCGCGGCGACGGTGGAGCGCATGCCGTCGGCGCCGACGACGAGGGTGGCGCGTTCGACGGCGCCGGAGGAACCGAGCCGGACGCCGACGACGCGGTCGCCGTCGAAGACGAGGTCGCTCACGGAGCAGCTCTCTCGGAACTCGACGCCCGCGTCGACGGCGCCCTGCGCGAGGATCGGGTCGAGGAGGTAGCGGCGGGGCGCGTAGGCGGCGCGCTGCCCGTCGGCCGCCCAGGAGCAGCCGTCGAGCCGGATGTCGCCGTGGGTGTAGCGGACGTGGTCGAGGGCGGGGGCGCCGGTGGCCACGACCGCGGGCAGCAGGCCCCACCGGGCGAGGGCGGCGACCCCGGGCTGATGGATGTAGAGGGTGGAGAGGGTGTCCTTGGGGAAGGTGCCGCGCTCGACCATGAGCACCCGGTAGCCGGCGCGCGCGAGCAGCATCGCGGCCGGAGCCCCGGCGCACCGAGCGCCGACCACAATCACGTCGTAGTGGGTCAAAAGATGCTCCTTGTCCTGCGCCGGCCCCGGTGGCGGGCGTTGCGGGGATGCGTGGGGGGGCGGGGTACGGGGTACGGGGTCGGGGGGCCCCCCCCGCGGGGGGCGGGGCCCCCCCCCCCCCCCGCGCCCCCCGCCGCCCCCCCCCCACCCCCCCGGACACCCGGGGCGGGGGGGCGGGGGGGCTGTGGTGCGGGGGCACCCCCCCCCA